>JACQKK010000207.1 GCA_016204605.1 Candidatus Lambdaproteobacteria bacterium | reverse complement strand
TGGGCATCGGCGCCCAGTTCGGCGGCAAGTACTTCTGCCACGACGTGCGGGTGATCCGGCTGCCGCGCCACGGCGCCTCGCTGCCCGTCGCCCTTGGCGTCAGTTGCAGCGCCGACCGCAACATCCTCGGCAAGATCACCAGGGACGGGGTGTTCCTCGAGCAGCTCGATACCGACCCGGCGCGCTTCCTCCCGCAGCCGGGCGCGGTCAAGCCGGGCGAGGCCGTCTCGCTGGATCTCGACCGGCCCATGAGCGAGATTCGCGCCACGCTCTCCAAGTACCCCATCCGCACCCGGCTGCTGCTCAACGGCAGGATGGTGGTGGCCCGCGACATTGCGCACGCCAAGCTCAAGGAGGCGCTCGACAAGGGCCAGCCGCTGCCGGACTACATCAAGCAGAAGCTGGTCTACTACGCCGGGCCGGCCAAGACGCCCAAGGGCTACGCCTCGGGCAGCTTCGGCCCCACCACCGCCGGGCGGATGGACAGCTACGTGGACCAGTTCCAGAAGGCCGGCGGCTCCTACGTGATGCTGGCCAAGGGCAACCGCTCGAAGGCCGTCACCGACGCCTGCAAGGCCAACGGCGGCTTCTACCTGGGCTCGATCGGCGGCCCGGCCGCCATCCTCGGCAAGGAATCCATCACCGCCGTCAAGGTGCTGGCCTACCCCGAGCTGGGCATGGAGGCGATCTGGGAGATCACCGTCAAGGACTTCCCCGCCTTCATCGTCGTCGACGACAAGGGCAACGACTTCTTCGCCCAGCTCGCCTGAGACCTCACACCGAGCGCAGCCCCTCGATGGGGCGCTCGCGGGCGGCGCGGGTGGCCGGGTAGAGCGTCACCAGCAGGCAGATCAGGAACGAGCTGGCGGTGATCAGCAGCAGGTCCTGCCATTGCAGCAGCACCGGCAGGCGCGACGAGAGCGGGTAGACCCCCGGCGGCAGCCGCACGATATCGAACGTCGCCAGCAGCCAACACGCCGCCAGCCCCAGCGCCAGCCCGGTGAAGGTGCCGATGGCGCCGATGGCGAACCCCTCCGCGAAGAACACGCGCCGCATGACGCCGTCGCTGGCGCCGAGCGCCTTGAGGATGGCGATGGCCTTGCGCTTTTCGACCACCATCATGATCAGCGAGCTGACGATGTTGAAGAACGCCACCACGATGATGAGGGTCAGCACCAGGAAGATGCCCAGCTTTTCGAGCCGCATCACCTGGAACACGTTGCGGTTGGATTCGCTCCACAGGCCGATGCGATAGCCGGGCAGCAGCGTGCGCCAAGGCTCCGGCCCGATGCGCTGGGGATCGCGCAGGCGCACGGAGAGCCCGTCCACGTCCTCCCCCAGCCGGAACAGGCGCTGGGCCAGCCGCAGCTCCACGTAGGCGAGCAGGTCGTCGCTGCCGCCGATGCCGGTCTCGACCAGCCCCACCACCTCGAAGCGCTTCATGAGGGGGACGGGGCCGATCGGCGTGAGGCGCTGCACGGTCGAGGTCACCTGCACCTCGTCGCCCACGACCAGCCCGAGCGCCCGCGCCAGGGACGCCCCGAGCACGATCCCCGCCCGGCCGCTCTCCGCGGCCCCGGGCGCGAGCCGGGCCAGCACCGCCCGCGCCTGGAGCTGCCGCTCGGGATCGGGGCGCTCGGCGGGCACGGTCGAGGCGCGCAGGAAGCGCCACAGCTCGGTGGCGCGCAGCTCGGCCTCTGGGTCGATGCCCCGCAGCAGCGCCGCGCGGTAATCGCCCTTGACCGAGAGGAACACCTGATGCGCGAAGTAGGGCGCGCTGGCCTCGACCTCGGGTCGCGTCCCGAGCAGGCGTTCCAGTCGCGCCCGTTCGGCCGGCGCCAGCGCGCCCTGCTCCGGCTGCACGTTCAGGTGGCCCTGGGTGCCGGTGACCGCGATGAACAGGTTCTGCCGGAAGCCGTTCATCACGGAGATGGTGACGACGAGCGCGGTGACGCCGAGCATCACCCCCAGCGTGCTGATCCAGGTCAGCACCGACACCACCTTGTCGCGCCGCGGCGAGCGCAGGAACCGCAGGCCGATGAACGTTTCGATGCGCATGGGCTCCTCCCGGGTGTGACGAGACGCCACAAGCCGCGCGCGCGGCGGTGCGCGGCCCGAGCCCCATCGTATCCGGCCGCGGGAGCGATTTCCAACGGCCGCTGGGCGGCAGTGGTGGGTCAGCTTGAAAATGAGTGTCCATGGCGACAGCCGCACCTACCCTGTTCTTCCTACTCCCCGTGGAGAGGGAGGACCCCTGATCGGCCAGCGCAGCGGATTGCAGATCGCCCACCCTCTTCCCCAGGAGAGGGGGCCGCCGCGCCAGCGGCGGGGGTGAGGCTGCGGCGCCGCACCGCGCGGATCCGACAAACCGCGGGACCACGCGCCGCGGCGGCGCTCGCTTGGCAACCGGGGAGCCCTGGGGTAGCATCACGGCGGGGCGCAACAGGAAATCGCGCGGTGACTTCCACGCCCCGGGGTGCGACTCGCCGCCAGGGCGCAGCGGAGGTTGCGGGGGCGCCTCCTCCCGCGATCCTGTGCGAACCAGCACCCGCCCCCATCGGCTACGCGACCGCCCCATGAACCTGCTCGGCCATTTCGTCACGGCACAACCCCTGCCGCCCCAGGCGCAACTGGGGGCGGTGCTGCCGGACCTGGTGTCGCTCCACCGGCGGCGCATCCGGATGCACGAGCTGGTGCGGGCCGGGGAAGCCCATCCGGGCGACGCCGAGGTGGCCCAACTGCTGGCGGGGATCGCGTTTCACCACCACGTGGATCGCGAGTTTCACGTGGCGCCGTTCTTCGAGCGCTCGACCGCGCGCCTCCAGGCGGCGCTGCGCGGGGCTTCCGGCCGGCCCGGCCTGAAGCGATTCTTTCCGGCCCACCTGCTCACGGAGATGTACCTGGACGGGCTGCTGCTGAACGAGCAGCCGGGCCTCGCGCGGGCCTTCGACGCGGTGCTCGGGCTGGCCCCGGGCGGGGTGGCCGAGCGCCTGGTGGCCGCCCATCCCGCCAGCGATCCGGGCGCGTTCGGGGCGTTCGTCGAGCGCCTGCTGGCGCAGCGCTTCGTCGATGCCTATCGCTCCATGGGCGCGTGCTTCCTGCGCATGAACCGGATTCTGGGTCGGATGGGGCAGCGCCCCCTGGAGGTCGCAGAGCAGGAAGCGGTCGCCGCGACACTCGCGGCGCACGCCGCGGAACTGCGCGACGGGCTGCGGGGCTTCGTGCAGGCCATGCAGATGGCGGCGCAGCCGCACCCCCCCGTCGAGCCCGGCTCCGCCGACCGCGCGGCCGCCGGCGCGCGCCTGCCATGATCCCGCGCCGCTCGGGGTCCGGCCGGCGGACGTTCGGCCGCGACCGCACGCCTGTCCCGGCCGGCCGGGAGGAATAAATTCCGGCCCGGGTGTGCTACATTCTCTCAAGCCACCGCAGCGCCGCTCAACCGTCTCGCGCGAGGGGTCATGACGAGCCCGAAACGAAGGCCGCGAAACCTTGCGGAGTTGAAGGACTCCGGCTACGAGCCGCAGAGCATCCGCGAGGAGGTTCGGCGGAACCTGATCGCGGCCGTGCAGGGCAGCCGCCCGCTGTTCTCCGGCATCCTGGGCTACGAGCACACCGTGGTGCCGCAGATCGAGAACGCGATCCTGGCCGGCCACGACATGATCTTCCTGGGCGAACGGGGCCAGGGCAAGACGCGCATCATCCGCGCGCTGATCCAGTTGCTCGACGAGTACATCCCCATCGTCAAGGGCAGCGAGGTGCTCGATAGCCCGTTCGTGCCCATCAGCCGGTTCGCACGCGAGCTGCTCGAACAGAACGGCGACCGCACCGAGATCGAGTGGGTGCACCGCAGCCAGCGCTACGCCGAGAAGCTGGCCACTCCCGACACCACCTCGGCGGAGCTGATCGGCGATATCGATCCGATCAAGGTCGCCGAAGGCCGCCACCTGAGCGACGAGCTGACCATCCACTACGGCCTGATCCCGCGCACCAACCGCGGCGTGTTCGCCATCAACGAGCTGCCGGACCTGGCCGAGAAGGTGCAGGTGAGCCTGTTCAACATCCTCGAGGAGCGGGATATCCAGATCAAGGGCTACAAGATCCGCCTGCCCCTCGACATCATCGTGGTGGCCACGGCCAACCCGGAGGACTACACCAGCCGGGGCCGGATCATCACCCCCCTCAAGGACCGCTACTCGGCGCACATCCGCACCCATTATCCCGAGACGCGCGAGATCGAGATCGCCATCGTCGAGCAGGAGATTCAGCGCTACCCGCGCCAGATTCCGCTGGTGCTGCCGCGCTTCATGAAGGACGTGATCGCGGAGATCACGTTCCAGGCGCGCAAATCGCCCGATATCAGCCAGGTCTCCGGGGTGAGCGTGCGCATGTCCATCAACAACATGGAGAGCATGGTCAGCAACGCGGAGAAGCGGGCGATCCGCAACCACGAGCCCGAGATCGTGCCCCGCATCTCCGACCTCGACGCGATCTTCGCCACCACCGACGGTAAGCTCGAAATGGAGTACGGCGGCCAGGACAAGAGCCCGGATCAGGTGATCCAGAAGCTGATCCAGGGCGCCGTGCTGGCCATCTTCAACGAGTACATGGATCTCGACGAGCTGGAGCTGCTGGTGGCGTCGTTCCAGGAAGGGTGGTGGGTCGAGGTCTCCGATACCATGCCCATCGCCACCTACGTCAACCACCTGGCCAGCCTGAAGGGCATGCGCCAGGGCATCGAGCGCCTCAAGATCGGTGAATCGCAGGGAGAGCTGGCGGCCGCCATCGAGTTCGTGCTCGAGGGGCTGCACCTCAACAACAAGCTCAACAAAGACGTCCTCGATGGCAAAACGGTCTACGGCGAAGCAAACAAGGTACAGCCGCTGGGACGGAACCCAGAAATGGCATGATCTCAACGAGGAAGAGATCGCCAACCGGCTGTTCGAGGAACTCAGCAACTACATGAACTGGAGCCTTTCCGCGCAGGAGGCGCTGGAATGGCTGATGCGCCAGGGCATGAAGCTGCCGAACTCGAACATGCGGGTGATCGGCTCCGACGAGCTGCTGCAGGAGCTGCGGCGGCAGCGCCAGGAGTCCTTCCAGGCGTTCAACTTCGACCATGCCCTCGACGACGTCCGCGCCAAGCTCGACGAGATCGTCGAGCGCGAGGTGCGCACGTCCCGCTCCGAGCTCGGCGCGGTGCACCCGGAGTTCCTGCGCCGCGAGGAGGCCCTGCGCAGCCTGCCCCTCAAGGAAAGCGAGGCCATCGAGAAGCTCGAGGGCTACGACAAGTCGCCGGGCTTCCTCGATCGCGAGGCGCAGCGGCTGTTCGACGAGCTCAAGGAGCGCCAGCAGAGCGTCAAGGAGCTGGAGCGCTTCATCCGCCGCTACGGCCACCAGTTCCAGGGGGCCGACTCGCTCGATTTCGACGAGGCGGTGAAGATGATGAACCGCTTCAAGCAGATGGCGGCCCTGGCCGAGGCACTGCGCTCGGGCAACTTCCAGGAGATCTCGCTCGAAGAGCTGCGCGAGTTTCTCCAGGAGGATCAGATCCAGTCCATCCTGATCCTCTCCAGCCTGCCGGCGCAGCTCGAGAAGGCGGGCTTCATCCGGCAGTCGGAGCAGGGCATCCGGCTCACCCCGCGCGGCTTCCGCAAGATCGGCCAGAACGCGCTGACGGAGATCTTCAAGAACCTCCAGCGGGACCAGTTCGGCCTGCACAGCCTGGCCCGCTCCGGCGTCTCGACCATCAACCCGGAGGAGACGCGCCCCTACGAGTTCGGCCGGCCGTTCAACGTGGATATCGTGCGCACGCTGAGCAATGCGCTGCGGCGCGGCCAGATCGGCCCCCGCATCCAGGTGTCGCCCGACGACTTCGAGGTCTACCAGGAGAGCCACGAGACCCAGTGCACCACGGTGCTGATGCTGGACATGAGCTGGTCCATGTCGCGCGATGGCCGCTTCCCGGCCGCCAAGCGGGTGGCGCTGGCCATGGACTACCTGATCCGGCTGACCTACCCGCGCGACCACTACCACACCATCGGCTTCAGCACGCGCGCCCGCGAGCTCAACACCGAGCAGCTCTACGAGGCCACCTGGGACCCCTCCGATCCCTTCACCAACCTGCAGGAGGGGCTGTACCTGGCGCGGCAGCTCTTCCGCAAGCACCGCTCGCGCAACAAGCAGATCATCGTCATCACCGACGGCCAGCCCACGGCCACCCACATCAACGGCCACACCAACGCCCAGTGGCCGGGCTTCATGGGCTCGATCCCCCCCGATATCCAGCGCGAGACCCTGAAGGAGGTGGACAACTGCACCCGCGAGCACATCGTCATCAACACCTTCATGCTCGATGACAACCCCGTGCTTACCAAGTTCGTCGAGGAGATGACGCGCATCAACCACGGCCGCGCCTTCTTCAGCCTGCCCCACAACCTCGGCAAATACCTGCTGGTGGACTACCTGGCGCAGAGGAGAAAGCGGATTGCGTAAGCGCGCAGACGACCCACCCTGTGCGGAGCAACCATGGACCCGCCGAGGAAACCGGCCCCTCCCCGTTACATCGTGGATGAAACGGGCAAGCGCGTGTCGGTGGTGCTTCCCGTGGAGGAGTACGAGGAACTGCTGGAGGACATTGCCGACCTGGCCGCCGTGGCGGAGCGCCGCCAGGAGGGGACCACCACCCACGCCTTGGTGGTGGAGCGCCTGAAGGCCGATGGCCTCCTATAGCCTCGTCTGGAAGCGGAGCGCCGAGAAGGGAAACCACAATGACAATCAACGTAGTCGTCGTAACCACGGACGCGGTGGTATTGGGGTGCGACAGCATCGCAAGCTCAATGAAACCGGTAATCGACCCATTTCAGGTCTTCGAGCGTGACGAGAAGCAATCGTTTGTGGCCGATGCGGAGGGCCGCTATACAGCGAAATTCACCGCGAACGATATTCAGTGGATCGTCAACAACGCTTGGGGTGGCGTCACAAAACTATTCCAACTCCATGGGCAAATGGCCCCGGTTGCGGCGGTCACGGCGGGCCTCGCAAAGTTGAAAAACAAGAATATCAGCAACATCGCTGCCCAGTACTACCAACAAAAGACGAGCTCGCCGTTTCGCACAGTAAAAGAGGTGGTCACCGACTTCCTCCAGTTTATGCGCGAGCAATATGCGGAACACTACAAGGGCTCTGGTGAGCAGCCGATCGATCTGCGCGAGGATCTTCGTTTCCTTGTCGGTGGGCACGGACAGGACGATCCGTTTCCGAGTGCTTGGGAATTGGATGTAAAAAACGACACCAGCAAACCAGTTTTCCAAGAAGGGAGGACGGGTATCTCGTGGGGCGGGCAGGCCGATGCGGTGGAGCGACACTTCCTTGGCGTCGATTCTCGGCTTCGAGCGAAAATCGATACACAGGTGAGGGATGCGTTTGATGGCTATCGGCAGCAGATGCACGGTGCTGTGCTTGCATACCTGAACGAAAACTTCGGTGGACGAGGGGCTGACCTGCCCCCGCTCACCCTTCCGGACACCCCGACTGCAGACCTCGCGTGGCAGGATGGGTGGTACTACATCGACTGCGGGAATCTGCCGGTACAAGGCGCGGTTGATGTGGTATCCCAGCTTGCGATGATGCAGTCCCTTCGCGCGCGCTACGGTGGCGGGGTACCCACTGTCGGTGGTAGAATTCGGGTGGGCGTAGTCACCAGGGACGGTTTCCGGGCTCTCAATGAACCCCAGCTTGAACACAAATACACGGGGCTTGGAGATGTCATCTAAATCGTACTTGAACAACGTCCGATCCGGCGCGCTTCCTTCGAGTGACAAGGGCGACAGGCGCATTCATGACGCAAAGGCTTCAGTGCGCTCTGGGGGAGTAGCGGCTGACGCCATCCATGCTGCCGTAGTCCCCAGCAGCGATTCGGGGATAAAGGACGTCTGGCAGATTCGATTTGTGCATGGTCGCTGGACTATGGTTGGCAGCGAGCCGCCCCGGCGCAGGACAGACCCAAGATAGCCAAGATACCGTAGTGCCAACGCGCTGCTCCCGACCGCGCGCCGCCGGCGCGCCTGCGGTCACCCATACCGCCGCTCTCGGTCGTGGGGCGAGGCCAGATCGAGCAGGGGGCCCTTGGGGACGATGCCGCTGGGGTTGATGCTGCTGTGGCTGCGGAAGTAGTGGCCCTTGATGTGGGTGAAGTCCACCGTCTCCGCCACCCCCGGCACCTGGTAGAGGTCTTTCAAGTAGTTGCCGAGGTTCGGGTAGTCCGCGATCCGCCGCAGGTTGCACTTGAAGTGGGTGTGGTAGACGGCATCGAAGCGCACCAGCGTGGTGAACAGGCACCAGTCCGCCTCGGTGAGGCGGTCGCCGCAGAGGTAGCGCTGGCGGGCCAGGATCGCCTCGCAGGCATCGAGCCGCGCGAACAGCTCCGTCACCGCTTCGTCGTAGGCCTCTTGGGAGCGGGCGAATCCCGCCCGGTAGACGCCGTTGTTGATCGGCGCGTAGTTGGCGTCGATCATCGCATCGACCTCGGCCTCCAGCCCCGCGGGCAGGAAGCTCGTTCCCTCGCGGGCGCAGGCGTCGAAGGCCGTATCGAACATGCGCACGATCTCGCGGGACTCGTTGTTGACGATCGTCCCCCGCCGCTTGTCCCACAGCACGGGCACCGTGACGCGCCCCGTATAGCCGGGCCGCGCCTTGACGTAGACTTCGCGCAGCAGCCGCGCGCCGTGGACCGGGTCGGGGATCGCCCCCGGCGCGTCGCTGAAGTGCCACCCTTCCGGCCCGAGGAAGTAGTCGACCACGGAGAGCGAGATGGCGCCTTCGAGCCCCTTGAGCGTGCGCAGGATCAGCGTGCGGTGGGCCCAGGGGCAGGCCAGCGAGACGTAGAGGTGGTACCGGCCGGCCTCCGCGGCATACCCGGAGCTGCCGTCGGCCGTGACCCAGTCGCGGAACACCGAGTCGCTCCGCAGGAAGCGCCCCTTGGCGTCGGTGCGCACCACGTCGTCCTTGGTCCACGTGCCTTCGATCAGCCGCCCCATCCGGGTGCCTCGCGTGTGGGTGTACGCCGGTTTGAGCACGTTCCAGCCGTTCCAGCGGCCGGAACCGCCCGCCCCCGTCAGGATGACATGGCTGGGGATGCGCGCAAGTCTCACCCGGAGCGGTTCGGCTCTCATTGCACTTCGAGACCTCTGCGAAGCCCTCGTCGCAGGCGGCCGGTTGCCCCGTCGGCCTCACCCCCGCCGGCTGACGCCGGCGCGCCCCTCTCCGGAGGGAGAGGGGCTGGAATCGGCTCCAAAGGCTGATCCGGAGCACCCTCCCTCTCCTTCCGGAGAGGGAGGGCCGGGGAGGGTGAGGCCACGAGGCTTGCCGAAGCCGAAGGGTATTGCAGCGGTCTCGAATTCGAAATGAAATTACGCCGCCTTGAGCGCGGGCATCACGGTCAAGCGGGAGCGCACGCGGATGTAAAGCGTGCCCACGATCAGCAGGTTCAGCACGCCGGCCGCGGCGCCCAGGGCGAAGCCCGGCGAGTAGCTGCCGGTGAGATCGAACAGCCGGCCCGCCCAGAAGCCGCCCTGCCCCATCCCGATCGAGCCGAAGAACAGCACCACCCCCGTCGAGCGCCCCACCAGGTGGGCCGGCACGATCTCCCGCACCAGGATCGCATAGGAGGGGATGACGCCCCCGTAGCCGATGCCGAACCAGATCGCCACGAGGTACAGCCCCCATACCGAATCCACCTGGGTGAACAGGAAGATGGCGCTGGTCTGCAAGGCGGAGGAGAGCAGCAGCGAGGGAAAGCCGCCGTACCGGTCGGCCAGCTTGCCGATGCTGACCCGGTTGACCAGCCCCGCCACCATCAGCACGCTCAGCACGCTGGCGGCGGTGCTGCCGTCGATGCCCTTGTCCGTCGCGAGCGCCACCACGTGCACCATCGGGATGGACATGCAGACGCAGCACAGGATGATCGCTGCGCTCAGCGTGGTCACGATCGTCCTGGCCGAAACGCCCCCCATGCCGAGCCCGTTCGCCCCGACCGCCTTGCGCGACGCCTCGCGCACCGCTTCGGCGCCGGGCGGCTGGCGCACCAGCAGCGAGAGCGGCACGAGCACCGCCAGCATGGTGGCCCCCAACGCCACGTACGCCATGCGCCAGCCGACGGCGTCGATCAGGTGGCGCGCAACCACGGGAACGGTGGCGGCGCCGACCGTCTGGCCGGAGAGCATCAGCCCCGTCGCCAGCCCCCGGTTCTTTCGGAACCAGAACTGGATGCTGGTCAACAGCGGCATCTTGAACAGCCCCAACGCCAGGAAGCCGATCAGGAAGCCATAGATGAAATAGAGCTGCCACAGCGACTGGATCGAGGCGAGCAGCAGGTGGGCCAGCCCCACGGAGATCGCCCCCACCACCACGAACGGCCGCGCCGCGAACCGGTCCGCCAGCATGCCCGCGAAGATACCCGCCACGCCGTTCAGGATCATGGCGGAGAGGTAGGCGAACGAGGTGGCGCCGCGCGCCCACCCGAACTCGGCGCCGAGCGGCTTGAGGAACACGGAAATCGAAAGCAGGGAGCCCATCCCCAGCCCCCAGAACACCGTGGCGAGCCCCACGATCACCCAGCCGTACGGATCCTCCCGGTCGGCCGTCGGCTGGGCAAGCGCTGAATCCGTCGTCATGATCCTCCCGGTGGAAAGGTTGCCGCGCGACGTCCGATACCCGGTGGATTCTCGACGGCCCGGGGCCTGAAAGTCAACCGTGGCGCTGGCAGGGGCTCGTTGCGATGACAACTGAAGATTCCTCGCTGCGCTCGGAATGACAGCAGGGGTTGTCACCCCGAGCCCTTCGGCCGGCTCAGGACAGGCTCCGCGAGGGGTCTGCTGTTCGCGGGCCAAGTGCCTAATCATGATTGATCCCAAAATGCGTTCATAGGTGAACGAAGAGCCGTGTGCCTGAGGAGCCCCGCGGAGCGGGGCGTCTCGAAGGCCACGGCCCGCCCCCGCGCCCTTCGAGACGCGCTCCGCTTTGCTCCGCGCTCCTCAGGGACGCGGGAGCTTCCATACTCTTTCGAATGCAACTTGGTATGAAGGGCAATTGAGCAGTGCGTCGGCAGATGCGCCGCCGGTTGCGGCCGGGTAGTTCAATCCAGATTTCGCCGTCGCGCCCCCGATCAGGGGCGACGCAGCGCCGGCGTAGTCTCATGCGGACTGCGGTTTGCGTTTTGCGGAGCCGGTCGTTACGCTGTCTGCGAAGCGTTGCCGGACGCCGCTGCGCACCTGGCGCCGATCCGCCGGCCGCCTGGCCACTTTGCCGCTGAGCGATGAATCCCGAGTTCTACCTGGACAACGCCGCCACCACGATGCTGCTGCCCGAGGCGCTCGAGCAGGCGCTGCCCTACCTCGGGGAGCGGTTCGGCAATCCCTCCTCGCTGCACGGGCTGGGGATGGAGGCCCACCGGGCCGTCAAGCATGCGCGGGAGGGACTGGCCCGGCTGCTGGACGTGCCGCCCCAGGCGATCGTGTTCACCAGCGGCGGAACGGAGAGCGACAACCTGGCCCTGCGCGGCGTGTTCGCCGCGCCCGCGCTGGCCGGCGAGCGCCTGCTCGTCTCCGCGATCGAGCACCCGGCGGTGCGCGAGACGGCGCGGGCGCTCGCAGCGGAGGGGGTGCGCGTGGAACGCATCCCGGTCACCCGCGGCGGCGTGGTGGAGCTTGCCCGGCTGGAGAAGCTGCTGGCGCCCGACGTGCGGATGGTCTCCTGCATGGCGGTCAACAACGAGCTGGGCACCCGCCAGCCCCTGGCCGACATCGGGCGCCTGGTGAAGGCGCACGCGCCGCGCGCCGTGTTCCACGTGGATGCGGTGCAGGCGTTCGCCAAGGAGCGGCTGGCGTGGCGGGAGGCGCGCATCGACCTGCTCTCCCTCAGCGCCCATAAGGCGCACGGCCCCAAAGGGGTGGGCGCGCTGGTGCGCTGCGCGCCCGTGCCGCTCCAGCCCTGGCTGCGCGGGGGTGGACAGGAGGAAGGGCTGCGCAGCGGCACCGAGAATCCGTTCGGGATCGTGGCCTTCGCCGAGGCCGCCCGACAGGCCGCCGCCCGACACGCCGCGCAGCAGGGGGAGCGCGCCGCCTACCACGCCCGGTGGCTCGAGTACCTGGCCGGGTTCCCCGAGCTGCGGCTTTACCGCTCGGAGCAGGCGACGCCGTTCGTGATCTCGCTCGCCTACCCACCGCTGCCCGGCGAGGTGATCCTGCACCATCTCGAACAGGAGGGGCTGCTGGTCTCCACCGGCTCCGCGTGCCACTCGCTGAAGCGTGAGCCATCGGACGTGCTGCTGGCGGTGGGACTGAGCGAGCAGGAAGCGCTCTCCTCGATCCGCCTCTCGTTCTCCGTGTTCAACACGCTCGGCGGGCTCGATTCGGTGCTGCCCGCGTTCGGGCGGGCGGTGGAGAAGCTGCGGCGGCTCTGAGGCCAAGGATGCCGGATACCCGCCGCCGCGCCGAGTGCTTGGAGAGCCTTGCGACCAGGGCGTGCCCAATGGCGGCGAATCGGGGTATACTCGCTCGGCCGCTCTGAAAGTCGGGCCCGGTTCGACCCGCGCCGGCATTCCACACAGCGCCGCTCCTGTGCCATGACCGGGCGCGTCGCCCCTCATCCGTGCAGGCTGGACTCATCGTGAGATCGCCCAAACTGCCCTTGCCCAAACTGCCATTGCCCAAACTGCCCTTGCCTGAACTGCGATTGCCCGAACTGCGATTGCCCAAGCTGATCGTCACCGATCTCGACGGCACGCTGCTGCCCGAATCCAAGGCCATCACGCCGTACGCGCTCGAGGTGCTGCGGCGCCTGCGCGAGAAGGGCGTGCGCCTCGGCATCGCCACGGGCAAGTTCTATCACCTGGCCCAGCCCTACGCGGCCGCGCTGGGGCCGGAGACGGCGGTGATCGCGCTCGATGGCGCCCGCACCAGCCTGATGGCCGAGGGTCCGTCCCGGGTACGCGGCATTCCCCGCGCCGAGATGGTGGGGCTGCTGCGCTGGCTGGACGCCCCCGGCGTCGAGCTGTTCCTCGACAGCGGCGAGGACGAGCTGCTGCTGCGGTTCGAGCGGGCCGACTTCCCGCTGCTCACCAGGCACTGGGCGGAGCGCAAGCGGCGCGTGGCGGACGCCCACTCCCAGGTCGTCGGCGACTCGGGCATCCTGAGCTTCGTGGGCGCCGCCGAGCCCGCGGAGGCGGTGGCGGCCGGCATCGAGCGCCGCTTCGCCAGCGTACGCACGTCGGTGTTCTATTCGAGCGCGCTCGCCTGCCAGCGCTTCGCCGTGCAGCCGCGCGCGGTCACCAAGGGCTCAGCGCTGCGCGAGCTGTGCGCCGGGCTCGCGATCGAGCCCTCCGAGTGCCTGGCGTTCGGCGACTGGTACAACGACGTGCACCTGTTCCGGGCGGGCGCCGTCAACGTCGCGATGCAGAATGCTGTGGCCGAGGTCAAGGCGCTGGCCCACCACATCACCGACTGCGACTGCGAACACGATGGCGTGGCCCGCTTCCTCGCGGCGGCGTTTCTCTAGCACCAGGGTCGGGCGCGCTCGCCGCAGGCTCAGTGCTCGTGGCGGTGGCGGTCGAGCTCCTCGCCCAGCAGGGCGATGGCCTGGTTCTTGATGAGGATCTTGGTCCAGAGGACGATCTTGAGGGCGAGCAGGTTGCCGATCCGCTGCAGCAGGTCCATGCGACCCTCGGTCGCGCCGAAGAACTCGATCACCACCTGACCCGCGTAGAGATAGGGGCGCCCCTCGTGCCACTCCGTCACCTTCGCGGCGGCGGCGGCGGAGGCCCGCCGCTCCCGTTCCGCGATGGGGGTGCCGCTCTCGTCGCCCCGGTCGACGATGCGGCGCACCAAGGGATTGCGGCCGGGCTCTTCGATGACCTGCCACACGGCCAGCGGCCCCACCCGCTGCTCGATCCAGCCCGTCAGGCGCCTCACCGTCCCCGCGAGATCGCGCAGCCGGTCATCGACGACCTCCTGATCGAGCGACTCGATGATCTCCACGAAGGCGTCGAGCACGGTGTAGCGGTTGGCCAGGTTCTCCCAGGCCTCGAACAGCCCTTCCACCTCATCGTCGGCGCGGGACTTGAGCAGCAGCGAATCGAAGCTGATGCCCAGCTCGACCGATTCGCCGCCGCCGCTGGCCTGGTTCATCCAGCGCACGCGGCCGGCCACGTTGGTGAGCACGTTGCCGAGCGCCACGGTGAGGTGATCGTTGGGGCCCAGGGCCAGCTCGGCGGGTACGACGATGCGCATCCCCCCTTCGGAGAGGTCCAGCACCCGCACCTGATGCTTCTGTCCCTGCACCTCGATCTCGGTGGTCGTGTGGGAGAGCGACGTTCGGGCGGTTCGGCGCTGGTCCTGGTCGGAAACGGTGGCCAAAGCAATTCCCCGGGGGCGGTCGGAAGGGTCGCATGCGCCTGACGGCGCACATTGACATCCTGCGCGGCCGGCGTCAAACATGTCCTTGCCGTGAGCCGGGACCCGGCGGCGGGGGGAGGAGGCGGCCGGAGCCGGAGTTGCCCGCCGCGCCCGCGCAGGGTCCTTTGGCGCGTGCGCCACGAGGAAGTCCCAGCCCCCATCGGAGAGATGCGACGATGAGCTTGCACGAGGAATCCGCGGCCGCCTGGCACCCCTACGAGGTGCGCACGCACAACCACTCCACCGCGTCCGAGAACCGGATGCACAGCGACGAGGTGGCCCGCACGTACGGCTTCCAGGGTGGGCTCGTGCCGGGGGTGGGCATCTTCGCCCACATGACCCGCCCGCTGGTGGCGCGCTACGGCACGGAATGGCTCTCGCGCGGGGTGGCCGACGTCACGCTGCACAAGCCCGCCTACGAGGGCGACCTGCTGACGGTGCGCACGGTGCCCACCCCCGGCAGCCGCGCCCGGCGCGCCCATACGGTCACGTGCAGCAACGCGCAGGGCGTGACCCTGGCCACCATGACCACCGAGGCGCCCGAGCCGAACCCCTCGTGCGATCCGCGCGGCGAGCTGCCCTCCGCCCCGCCGGTGGCCGAGCGGCAACTGGCGACCTGGGAGCTGATGGAGATCGGCAAGCCCTTCCCCGCCCACGTCTGGCGCCCCACGCTCGCGGAGAACCTCGAGTGGTGCGAGAACGTGGGCGACGACCTGCCGCTGTACCGCGAGGGCGACGCGCCCTGTCTGCATCCGGGCTTCATCCTGCGCCAGGCCAACCGGACGTTTCGCACGCTGTTCGTACTGCCGGCCTGGATCCATGCGGGGAGCCGCATCACTTTCCACGAGCCGGCGCGCGTGGGGCCGACCTACGAGGTGCGCGCCATCCCCGAGGAGAAATGGCAGAAGAAGGGGCACGAATTCGTGCGCCTGTACGTGGCCGTGCGCGCCGGGGGCCGCACGCTGGCGGAGATCCGGCACAACGCCATCTTCCGGCCCCGCAAGGCGGGGTGAGTCGCCGTGGCTGGCGCGAAGCGTGAGGCATGAAACCAGCAGCATGGTTGCTGCGGGTGATGTTGCAGGGCTAACCCTCCCCCTCGATGGGGGAGGGCAGGTGGGGGTGATCGCGGGGCGCACCCCCACCCCGGCCCTCCCCCGCGAGGGGGGAGGGAGATCGGCTCCGGCGCACGATCGCGGGGCGCACCCCCACCCCGGCCCTCCCCCGCGAGGGGGAGGGAGATCGGCTCCGGCGCATGATCGCGGGCGCGCGGGATACGCGCGGGATGCGCTCCGTTTCTGGACGGGGCCGGCTCGCCGCCGGCCGGCCGACTGCCCGGTGAATCCCGTTCGGCGCTGAGGAGGATGCCATGATGCCCATCCAGGAGTTGCGGCGGCTGCTCGAAGGGGCCTTCCCCGGCGACCGGATCGACCTGCACAGCGACGACAACCATCACTTCCAACTGCTGATCGTCTCGCCGCTTTTCGCCGAGAAGTCGCGGGTCGAGCAGCACCAGCTGGTGTACCGGGCCCTCGGCGATGCCATGCGCGAAGCCGTGCACGCCCTCGCCCTCAAGACCTTCACCCCGGAGCAGTGGGAACGCCACCAGGGGCGCGGCTGAACCCCGCCACGCCGCCACGCCGGGAGGACTGGCCCCGGGGCCAGACCCCGCCCGCCCCCGGCCGGCCTCGATCCGCAGCCGCCACGACCCGCTTCCGATGACCATGCCCGAGCACACGACCCCCGCCTGGCCGCCGTACGTCGTCCGCACGCACAGCGTGTCCAGTCATGAAGAGACCACCATCCACACCGACGAGGTGGCCCGCTCCTACGGCTTCAAGGGGGCGCTGATCGCCGGCCGCGCCGTCTACAGCCAGCTCCTGCATCCGCTGCTGGAGCGGTTCGGCGAGGCGATGCTCACGCGCGGCCGGGTCGAAATCCGGTTCGCCAAGCCCGCCTACGAGGGCGATATTATCACGGTGGTGGCCGCGCCCGTGCCGGGCGGCGACGCCCGCGCGGTGACCGCGCGCGCCACCAACCAGGAGGGCACCGAGCTGGCCCGGCTGGAAGCCTCGCTGCCCGAGCCCTTTCCCCAGCCCCACGGCGCGGCGCAGGCCGAGCGGACTCCCTTCGCCGGCACGCGCCTGGTGGGGCGCTGGGAGAACCTGGTGGCGGGCACGCCCTGGCCCGCCTACCGCTGGCAATCGAGCCGGCAGGAGCAGCTCGACTGGTGCGAGCAGCTCGGCGAGCGGCTGCCCCTGTTCCGCGCGGGCGAGGCGCCGCCGCTGCACCCGGGGCTGATCCCCACCGCCGTCACGGAGATGCTGCACGCGCAGGTCATCACCCAGGGTTGGGCGCACGCCTCGAGCGTGTACGTCTCCCACCGCCTGATCCGCGCCGGCGAGGCGCTGGAGCTGCGCCCGACGCCCATCGAGCGCTTCGAGCGCAAGGGTCGCCAGTTCGTCGTGCTCCACGTCGGCCTGCTCGCCGGGGGCGCGGTGGCGGCGGAGGAGTTTCGCACGGCCATCGTCAACCTCGGCCGCCAGCCCTGAGGGCGGCCGCGGCGATCGCCCTGCCCCATGCCCGTCCCAGCATCCGGAGCACCGATGAACGTCCCTGCCACAGCCGCCGTCGAAAGCCCCTACCGGGTCATGACCACCAACATCGACCGCCCCACCGAGAACCTGGTGCACACGCCCGGCGCCGCGGGCAAGGGCTTCCGGGCGTCGGTGGTCACGGGCGCTATCGTGTTCGGGCAGATGACCCATCCCCTGGTCGCCCGCTACGGCAGCGACTGGCTGGAGCGGCACTGCTACGAGGTGCGGTTCATGAAGCCCGCCTACGACGGCGACGCCCTGACCATCCACACCCGTCCCGATTCCGAGGCCGGCCAGGCGCGGGCCTATCGCGGCTCCTGCTGCAACGCGGCGGGTACGGAGCTGACAGCGCTCTCGACGCACCGGCCCGATCCGCTCCCGGAGCCCGACCCCCTGGCGCGCGTGGCCCCGATCGAATGGGAGGGCGAGCGCAAGCCGGTCTCCTGGGAGCTGATGGAGATCGACAAGCCGTTTCGCACGTACCACTGGCACACAACCCTGGCGGAGCACCGCCAATGGTGCGATACGCTGCACGACGACCTGCCGATCTATCGCGAGGGGGAGCGCCCGCCCCTGCACCCCGGCGCCATCCTGGACAGGGGCAGCAAGGTCATCAGCAACCAGTTCTACCTCGACTTCTGGGTGCATGCGACCAGCAAGGTCACCACCCGCCGCATCATGCGCGTGGGCGACCACGTCGAGGTGCGCTGCATCCCGCTGAAGAAGTGGGAGCGCAACGGCAACGAGTGGGGGCTCTTCTACCAGGTGTTCCTGGTCGAGGGCTCGCCCTGCGTCGAGATCATGAAGACCTCGATCTTCCGCGTGCGCAAGGTGGGCTGAGCGGAGCCCGCCGAGCGGCGGAGGGGCGGCTTGCGGCGCTGAGGGTCACCGCTCACCGGCCGGCGTACCACCGCACGGCGAGCCAGCCCGCCGCCGCCGCGGACAGAATCCAGACCACGATGATCGCCACCGCGCCGGCCCGGCTGACGGGGCGCGCCGCGGCGACTTCCGCGGCGTCGCGGTGCTCCGCCAGGATCTCGGGTGGCACCAGCCGGGCCACGAGCAGGATGCCCAAGGGGACGATCACCAGATCGTCCAGATAGCCCAGCACGGGGACGAAGTCCGGAATCAGATCGATCGGCGAGAGCGCATAGGCCGTGACCCCGAGCGCGAGCGCCTTGGCATACCAGGGCACGCGCGGGTCGCGCGCCGCGAGGTAGACGGCGTGGACATCCCGTTTGACGGTGCGCGCCCCTCGTTTCAGCCGATCGAGCATGCCCCGGCATGTTCCCCCCCGCACTGACCTGCAAGTGCGCGGCGATGGCCCGCCGGCGGCCGCGCGCCTTGTCGCGGTCGGGAGCGGATGCTAGCCTGGGCTGGGTCGCCGTGAGCAGAGCGGTACCTCGCCGGCACCGCCTGCCCGCTTTCTTCGCGGATCACCGCCCTTTCCCTGTCCGGGTTCGCGCCATGCATCGCCTGGCCGCCTGCGCCTGTCTGCTGACGTTCGCCGCGCTGCTCGGTGCCGCGCTGCTTGGTGCCGTCCTGCCCACGGCCACACCGCTGGCGCCCTCGGCCGCCGCGCAGGGGGGCGACGAAGGGGAGATGGCCGAGACCCTGTTCCGGGCAGGGCAGCGCGAGCTGCGCGAGGGTAAGGCCGCCGCGGCGGAAGCCGCGTGGCAGAATGCGCTCGTGCTCGACCCCGGCCACGTCAACGCGCACCTGGCGCTGGCCGCCCTCTATCTGCCCGGCAACCCGGCGGCTGCCGCTGAGCACCTGGAGCACGCGCGCGAGCTGCGCCCCGCCTCCGACCAGATCCATTACCTGCTCGGCGAGGCGCTGGAGGCGGAAGGGAAGGTCAACGAGGCCATGGCGGCCTACCGCCAGGCCATCCACTACAACGCCGCCAACGTCGTCGCGAACCGCCGGCTGCGCGGCATCCTGCGCCGCCTGCGGGCGCAGCAGGGCGTGATCGAGCGCGCCTCCGAGGCGTTCTGGGGCAGCCCCAGCCTAGCCACCCTGACCCTGTTCGGCCAGATGCTGCTGCGCGAGGGCGAGTCGCAGCAGGCGCTGGCCGAGCTGGAGGAGATTCGCAGCCGCCTGCCCGCACTGCCCGAGGTCAACCTGTGGATCGCCCGTGTCCACCGGCGCGAAGGCTCGCTCGCGGGGGAGATCGAGGCCTACCGCGCCTATCTCGCGCAGCAGGGGCGCTCCGCGGCCGTGCGGCTGGCGCTGGTGCAGCGCCTGCTGGAGGCGCACCACTACCGCGAGGCCGACCGCGCGCTCGTCCCGCTGCTGGCGCCGCGCGGCCAGGAGCCGCCCCGGCTGGACAAGCCGGAGCAGGGACGCACGGCCTTCCTCCACAGCCGCCTGTTGGCGGCGCGGGGCCAGATCGCCGAGGTGGGAAGCCTGCTGCTGGCCGCCTCGGCGCTCGACCATGAGCCCGCCGCGATCGCCGCCGCGTTCGCCCAGGATACGGCCGCATACCCTGGGGCGGGGTCGCTCTGGCTGGCCCTGGCCCGCTGGCGGCAAGGCCGCGACCAGATGCCCGGCGCCATCGATGCCCTGCGCCGGGCGGGGCTGGAGGATGCGCGGCTGCGCGGGCAAGCCCGCGAGGCGCTGCACGCCATCCTCGCCGCCGCGCCCGGGCAGACCCAGGCCCGGCTGGCGCTGGGCGAGCTCGCGCTGGCGCAGGGGGATCGCGCGGGCGCGCTGGCGCAGCTCGAACGCATTCCGGCCGGCGACCATGCCGACGCGCGGGCGGCGCTGCTCCAGGGCCTGATCTATCGGGGCCAGGGCGATCTGGAGCGGAGCCTGGACGCCTTCCTGCGCTACGTGTTCGCATTTCCCGATCGCGGCGGGATGACCTATGCGCGCGGCAACCTGGCATGGGAGATCGGCAATCGCGCCGCCGCCGTCGCGATCTGGCAGGAGCGACCCGACGTGCTGGTGGACTACCCCGATGCGCTGGGCCGGCTGGCGGAGCAGCTCCAGGCCAGCGCGGATTCGGCCCGGGAGCTCGATGCCCGCCAGCGCCTGCGCGAGGCGACGCCGCAGGACCTCGTCAACCGCGAGCGGCTGGGTGCGCTGCTGCTGCAGGCCAAGCGCGCCGAAGAGGCGCTGCAGGAGTGGGCCTACGTGGCCGATCAGCGCCCCGGCGATTTCGACCTGCTTACGCGCATCGCGGAACTGCACCTGGAGCGGGGCGATCTCGACGCCGCCATGGCCGCGCTGCGGCGCGCCGAGCAGGTGCAGGAGCTCGGGCTCCGGCAGACGGAGCTGCTGGCGCGCTACCTCCACAGGCAGGGCAACGCCCGCGAGGCGCTGCCGCTCTACTGGCAGGTCTACCAGGCCCAGCCCGATCATCCGGACTTGCCCGCGGCGCTGCCGGAGCTGGTGCTGAAGGCGCCCGCCACCGCCGAGATGCGGCTGGTCGCCGCGCGCATGGCCGAATCCACCGGGCGCGCGGCGGTGGCCATCGAGCTGCTGGAGGATCTGCTGCGGCTCCATCCCGAGACGGAGGACGCCCGCACCCGGCTCGCCGGGCTCTATCTGGCGCAGAACCTGCCCGAGGAGGCGGAACGGGTGCTCGCGCCGCTCGGCGGGCAGATGGGCGGCGGCGCGCCCGCCCGCCTGGCCATGCTGCGCATGGTGGCCGATGCCCAGCAGCGCCTGGGCCGCCGGGCCGCGCTCGCCGTCACGCTGGAGCAGCTTCAGGCGCTCGAGCCCGCCAACCTCGACTACCGCCTCCGGCGCGGACTGCTGCTCGTCGATCTGGAACGCTACGCCGAGGCGGTGCCGCTGCTGACCGGCGTCACGATCCCACCCCCCGAGGCGTCCCGCGTGCGCTGGGCGCTCGCGCTCGGTCTGGCCAGGCTGGAGCGCCGCGCGGAGGCCATCGCCCAGCTCGAAGCCGCGCTGATGCAAGACGCGGATCTCGCGCCGGCCCGCAAGCTGATGATCGACCTGCTGCTGGCCGAGCGCCGCTGGCAGGCGCTGCCGCCCCACCTCGAATGGTGGATCGCGCACAACCCCACCGACGACGTGGCGCGCTACAACCTCGTCACCGCGTATCTGCGCCTGTTCGACGCCGCAGCCGCCCGACCTCACTATCTCGCACTGCTGCGCATCAACCCCGCGCGGGCCCGCTCGCTCGCGCTCTATTTCAAGTAGGCCGGGCTCCGTGGGGCCGGGCGGCTGCCAGGGCCGTCCGCGCGCGATGCCTGCTGAGCTTGCCTCCGGGCCGGCGGCGATCGCGCAGCGCGCGGCATGGCGCGGGATCACGTCTCCGTGTCGTCGAACAGCCGCGCCTGCTGCGGCGATGAGGCGGGGACGCCGCGGGGCGGCGCGGAGGATGCGGGTGACGCCGGGGGTTCGAGACAGAGCGGACCCTCGTTGCGGGCGCTGTTCACGTATGCCCCGACCGCCACCGCGGTCATGGGCTCGGCCGGGTACGGCGCCATGATGTCCGCCAGCGCCTCGACCTTGCCGATGCGCGGGTCGAGCCAGCGCTCGTAGTGCTGGGGCAGCACGATCAGCGGCATCCAGTCGTGGATCGCGGCGGAGACGGCATTGGGCGCCGTGGTGAGCAGCACCACCGTCTCCAGCTCGTTGCCCGCCGGGTCCTGCCAGTGCTCCCACAGCGCGCCGATCCCGAACGGCCCGCCCTCCGTCAGCCGCAGGTGGTAGGGCTGGCGGAGGGGCTTGCCGCCGCCCGCGGCGGCGCGCTGCCACTCGTAGTACCCGTCGGCGGGCACCAGGCAGCGCCGGTGACGGAACGCCGCCCGGAACGAGGGCTTGACGGCGCAGGTCTCGGCGCGGGCGTTGATCAGGCGCGCTCCCAGCGCCGGGTGCTTGGCCGAGGAGGGCACCAGCCCCCACAGCAGCAGCACAGCCTCCCGGGCGCCCATGCGACCCTGGCGCACGGTCAGCACGGGCTGGGCGGGGGCGATGTTGTAACGCGGCGCCAGCGGCGGGGGCTCGGCCAGCGCGAACGCTTCCTGCACCGCCCCCGCCGAGGCCCGCAGGCTGAATCTCCCGCACATGTGCGCTCGCTCCGGAAGTCGGGAGGGTCCCGAGGGGCGATGTCGGCGCCCGGGGGACCGCCCCGTCCGGGCCCGCCATCCATCGTACCCGGCCGCCGGCGGGGTCGCCAGAGGCGCGCGACGACGGCGGCGGATCGGTCACCCGGCCCCCGAGCGGCGAAGGGTTCGAGACGGGCAGCCCCGCAAGCCCGTCGCGGTTGAATCGTCGGCGTTGAAAAGCGGGCGCGTTTCCGGTGTAATGGGGTCGCGATCCGCACGGGAATTCCGCCGGAACTCCGCATCGTCGATTCAGGGCTCCGGGCATCGGCCGCAGGAGC
>JACQKK010000199.1 GCA_016204605.1 Candidatus Lambdaproteobacteria bacterium | reverse complement strand
CCGCTGGTGCCGCTCGAAGGCGGGCGCTTCGCCACCAGCGACCTGAACGACCTGTACCGGCGCGTCATCCACCGCAACAACCGCCTCAAGCGGCTGATCGACTTGAGGGCGCCCGAGCTGATCGTGCGCAACGAGAAGCGCATGCTGCAGGAGGCGGTCGACGCGCTGTTCGACAACGGCCGCCGCGGCCGCCCGATCATGGGCACCAACAAGCGTCCGCTCAAGTCGCTGAGCGACATGCTCAAGGGCAAGCAGGGCCGCTTCCGCCAGAATCTGCTCGGCAAGCGGGTGGACTACTCCGGCCGCACCGTGATCGTGGTCGGCCCCGAGCTCAAGCTCAACCAGTGCGGGCTGCCCAAGATCATGGCGCTGGAGCTGTTCAAGCCCTTCATCTTCCACCTGCTGATGGAGCGCTACGAGGTGCCGACCATCAAGGTGGCCAAGCGCCTGGTGGAAGAGGGCCGCCCCGAGGTGTGGGAGGTGCTGGAGGAGGTGATCGTGGACCACCCGGTGCTGCTGAACCGGGCGCCCACGCTGCACCGGCTGGGCATCCAGGCGTTCGAGCCCGCCCTGATCGAAGGCAAGGCGATCCAGTTGCACCCGCTGGTCTGCACGGCCTTCAACGCCGACTTCGATGGCGACCAGATGGCGGTGCACGTGCCCCTTTCCATCGAGGCCCAGCTCGAGGCGAAGGTGCTGATGATGTCCACCAACAACATCCTCTCGCCGGCCAACGGCAAGCCGATCATGACGCCCACCCAGGATATGGTGCTGGGCCTGTACTGGATGACCAAGGAGATCAAGGGCTCCGAGGGCGAGGACAAGAGCTTCGGCTCGGTCGAGGCGCTGCAGCTCGCCTTCGACCACGGCCGCGTGGCCCTGCACGCCCGCGTCAAGCTCTGGATCGAGGGCGAGCTGGTGACCACCACGGTGGGCCGCGTGCTGCTCTACATCCATGTGCCCACCTCGGTGCCGTTCACCTACGTCAACCGGCTGCTCAAGAAGAAGGAGCTGGGGGCGCTGGTCGACATGTCGTACCGCATGGCCGGCAACCGCGAGACCGTGCGCATGCTGGACGACCTCAAGCGGCTGGGCTTCTACCATGCCACCCGCGCCGGGTTCTCCATCTGCATCGACGACATGGCCATCCCCGAGCGCAAACAGGAGATGCTCAAGAAGGCCGAGGACGAGGTGCTCGAAGTGCGCCAGCAGTATGTGGACGGCCTCATCACCGAGGGCGAGCGCTACAACAAGGTCATCGACATCTGGGCGCGCCTGACCGACCAGGTGGCCGAGGCCATGCTGCAGAACCTGGCCAAGAGCAGCGTCACCTCGAGCGACTCGAAGGTGAACCCGATCTACGTGATGGCCGACTCCGGCGCGCGGGGCAGCACCCAGCAGATGAAGCAGCTCGCCGGCATGCGCGGCCTGATGGCCAAGCCCTCCGGCGAGATCATCGAGACGCCCATCACCGCGAACTTCCGCGAAGGGCTGAGCGTGCTGCAGTACTTCATCTCCACCCACGGCGCCCGCAAGGGCCTGGCCGATACCGCGCTCAAGACGGCCAACTCCGGCTACCTGACCCGGCGCCTCGTCGACGTGGCCCAGGACAGCGTGGTTTCCGCCAACGATTGCGGCACCGTGGACGGCATCGAGATGACCGCCCTGATCGAGGCCGGCGAGATCATCGAGACCCTCGGCGATCGCGTGCTCGGCCGCGTGGCGCTCGAAGACGTGCTCGATCCCATCCAGGGCAAGCTGGTGGTGCAGGCCGGGGAGGAGATCGACGAGCACCGGGTGCAGGAGATCGAGAATGCCGGCGTCGAGAAGGTGCGCATCCGCTCCGTGCTCACCTGCAACATGGAGCACGGCGTGTGCGTGCTCTGCTATGGGCGCGACTTGGCCCGCGGCCGGATGGTCTCCAAGGGCGAGGCGGTGGGCGTCATCGCCGCGCAGAGCATCGGCGAGCCCGGCACCCAGCTCACCATGCGCACGTTCCACATCGGCGGCGCGGCCAACCAGCGCATCGAGGTGAGCAAGTGGGAGGCCAAGTTCACCGGCACGGTCGATTTCTCCACCGCCCGCGTGGTGGCCAACCGCGACGGGTTCTGGACCATCATGAACCGCAAGGCCGAGGCCCGCATCCTGGACCGCGCCGGGCGCGAGCTGGAGGTGCGCGCGCTGCCCGTCGGCACCACGCTCAAGAAGCCCAACGGCACCAGCGTGCACCAGGGCGAGGAGGTGGCGGAATGGGACCCCTACGCCACGCCCATCCTGAGCGACGTGGCCGGGGTGGTGCGCTTCGCGGACATCATCGAGGGCGTGACGATGCGCGAGCAGCTCGACAAGGAAACGGGCCTCTCGCGGCGCGTGATCCTCGAGCACACCGAGTCCGACAGCCGCCCGGAAATCTCCGTGCGCGATACCCACGGCCGCATCATCAAGAGCCCCGATACCCAGCAGCCGGCGCGCTACTTCCTGCCGGCCAAGGCGGAGCTGATGATGGAAGACGGCGCAGAGATCACGGCCGGCACCGTGCTGGCCAGGATTCCGCGCGAGATCCTGAAGAACAAGGACATCACCGGGGGCCTGCCCCGCGTGGCGGAGCTGTTCGAGGCCCGCATTCCCAAGGAGCCCTCGATCATCTCCGAGATCGATGGCGTGGTCGCCTTCGGCAAGGACGTCAAGCGCAAGCAGAAGGTCATGATCACCCCCGACCACGGCGAGGCGAAGGAGTACCTGATCCCGCGCGGCAAGCACATCATCGTGCACGAGGGCGATTACGTGAAGGCGGGCGAGCCCATCGTGGACGGTCCCGCCAATCCGCACGACATCCTTGCCGTGCTCGGCACCAAGGAGCTGCAGAAGTACCTGGTAGACGAGGTGCAGGAGGTCTATCGCCTGCAAGGGGTGTGGATCAACGACAAGCACGTCGAGGTCATCGTGCGGCAGATGCTCAAGCAGGTGCGCATCATCGATCCGGGCGGCACGACCTTCCTCATCAACGAGCAGGTCACCCGCCACGAGTTCGAGCGGCAGAACGGGGAGGCGGCCGAAAAGGCGCTGTCCCTCGCCACGGCCAAGCCCGTGCTGCAGGGCATCACCAAGGCCGCCCTCAGCACCGACTCCTTCATCTCGGCGGCCTCGTTCCAGGAGACCACCAAGGTGCTCACGGAGGCGGCGATCCAGGGCAAGGTGGATCGCTTCCGCGGCCTGAAGGAGAACGTGATCCTGGGGCGGCTCATCCCGAGCGGTACCGGGTTCAGCGTGTTCCGCAACGCGGCCTACGAGATCCCCGGGGGCGAGCCGCCGCAGCCCGAGCCTGCGCCCAGCCTGCCTGCCGAGCCCATCGAGGTGGGCAACGTGACGCAGGGCTAGCCTCCTGCCGTGCCGCCGCCGATCCGCGCGCCGCGGGGCGGGTTCGGCGGCGACCGGAGCGTGGTGGCTCGATGGGATCGCCCGCTCTCGCCATTCACGGCGAGGGGAGGTGGAGGAGGGCGAGGTCGCCGTCCGCGCGCCGGGGCGACCCTCCGTCCGGCGGTCGGAGCATCAGAACGAGAACTTGAGGCCGATCGAGAGCTGCGGCGGGGCGTTGCTGGCGACGAGCGAGCCGAGGGCGCGCCTGTCGTCGGCGGGCGGCGGGCTGCCGGGATCGTACAGGGAGAGCGCCACCGGCGCGCCGGGCGTGATCAGCGTCTTCATTCCGACGGCGATGCCGATCACGGTGCCGAGCACCGTGCCCAGACCCACCGACCGCAAGGTCGAGCGGTTGTCGCCGTTCTGGATCAGCGCAAACCAGCCGCCGATGAGCAAACCGGTGCCCCCGCCCCAGGCCGCGTTGAACGGCAGCATCTCCTTGTCGCCGGCGAGCCGGAGCTGGGTACGGCGTCCCGATTCCGTAACGGTCTGGCCGCCCGGGGCAATCCGGCTTTCCTCGACGTATTCCCCGCCGCTCGTAAAGTCGTCGCGGGTGGTGGGAGCGCCGGGCTCGCCCGGCTGCCCAGTGTCCTCGGCGAACGCCTCGTCGGCGTCGGTGAACTCGGTCCCTTGCCCGCCGAACTCGTCGGTGAAGAACTGGGCCCGGGCTGGCGTTGCCGTGGCGAGATGCAATGCGGCTCCCAGGATCAACGCGGCGATGCCATTCAGGCCGAATCGGATGCGCATGAAGTGTCTCGTCAATTCGATTCCAGATTGCGTTCTCTCCGATCGGAATGCAAACACCATGCACCAGGGAGCGGGCTGCCGGCCCGATGCCGGGGCTGCTCTCCCCGCCGCGGCGCTATTCCCCCAGGAGGGCGGGGGCTCCGCGGATGGCGACCGGCGCGCGCGACCCGGCGCGGGCGTTGATCGAGGGCGTTGATGGATCGGATGCGGCTGTCCCTGTTCGGATTACGCGCCTGGCTGCGCATCATGTACAATTCGTTGGTCCGCTTCCGCTTCTGGTGGTACGAGCGCCAGGGCCGGCACGCGGAGGTGCAGGCGCTCGTGGATAGCATGACCCGGGCCTGGGCGCTCGGCGTCCTCGACGAGGTGGGGTGCCGGCTCCAGGTCGAAGGGCGCGAGCACGTTCCGGAGACCGGTGCGCTCGTCGTCGTCTCCAACCACCAGGGGGCCTTCGATATCCCGGCACTCGCCGTGAGCCTCGGGCGCATCCCTGGCTTCATCGCCAAGACAGAGCTGTTCCGCATCCCCGGCATAGCGTTCTGGATGCGCCGCCTCCATTGCATCCGACTGGACCGTAAGGATATTCTAGGTGGGGGTCGGATGATGGAGCGCGAAAGCGCGGCGATCGCCCGCCACGGGCGGTGCCTGATCCTGTTTCCCGAGGGCACCCGCTCGCGCGACCCCGAGGGCTCCATCGGCCCGTTCCGGCAGGGCAGCCTCAGGATCGCCCTCGCCGCCAACCTGCCGATCCTGCCCGTCAGCATCGATGGCACGCGCTTCTTCGCCCGCCCCGATGCGATGCGCCGCACGCGCCGCGGCGAACGGCTGATCCGGGTGCGGATCGCCCCGCCCTGCCAACCCAACGTGCAGTCGTCCAAGGACAGCCGGGCGCTGATGGAGGAGCTGCGGGCCACCATCGTCGCGAACCGCGAGGCGATCCGGGTCGAATGGCCGGCAGCGGAGCCGGAGCCGGCTGGGGCGACCCGGCAGGCGTGAGCGCGCAGCGCCGGAACCGGCCCCCCGCGGGAGTCGCGATCGGAGGACGCCCGCGGCGCGGGCGCCCCAAGGCGGAGCCACGATGACGATGCTCGGACACTCCTCGGGCCATGTCCGCGCGGAGCCGCGGCCGCGGGCGCAGCCGACTCCGGTGCAGCCATGATGCGCACCGGTCTGGTGCTGGAACCCTCCCCGTTCAAGCGCCACGCGCTGCGTCGCCTGCTGCGCGGCATCGGGTTCGAGCGCGTGCTCGAAGCCGGCAGCCCCGCCGACGCGGTGGCCCTGCTTTCCGCCCAGCCGGTCGCGGTGGTGCTGCTGGCCTGGCCCGCCGGAACAGCGACCGGGCTCGAGCTGGTGCGGGCGCTCCGGCGCTCGAAGCATCACCGCCGGCCCGCGATCGTGGTGCTCGACGAGGGGCTGCCCCAGGCCACCATCGTTGCGGCCATCAAGGCCGGGGCCATCGGCAGGCTCACCGCCCCCTGGGATGGCCAGGCGTTGCGGCGCCTCCTCGCCTCCCAGCACGGCGCCGACGCGGAGGTGCAGGGCTGAACGATTCCCGGCACCCTGTCTGCAGACTGCGACACTGCCCAGCGCCGTGGCCGCTTGCCCCGCTCAGGCGGTCGGGTGTACCCTACGCCCGTTTGAACGGAAGGCCGCCGGGGGGCGGCGTTGGGGGTGGCTTGGCACGGTCGGCGAACCGTGCCATAACCCGGGCGTGCGGAATGACGCCTGATTCCGGCGTGTTCAGCCGTTCCACCCTCAGCGGGAGAAGGTGATGCCGCTTTCCAGCCCCGAGAACCGCAAGCTGGTACACAATCGCGATATCCAGTTGCGCGGGTACAAACGCGAGGACGGTCTCTGGGATATCGAGGCGCACCTGCTCGATACCAAGACCTACGACTCGTACAACCCCTGGGGCGGCATGAAGAAGAAGGGCACGCCCATCCACGACATGTGGCTGCGCGTCACCTTCGATTCCCACCACGTGGTGCAGGACGTGGAGGCGGTCACCGACCACAGCCCGTACGCGCTCTGCGGCGGCGGCAACGTCAACTTCAAGCGGCTGATCGGCCTGCACGTGGGCAAGGGCTGGAACACCCGCGTCCGCCAGTTGCTCGACGGCGCCGCGTCCTGCACCCACATGCGGGAGCTGCTGGCGCAACTGGCCACCATCGCCTACCAGACCATCCGCGGCTACACGCGCGACCTGCCGCCCGACCGCGCGGAGGCGGCGCGTGCCAGCGTGCGCGGCCCCAAGCTCAACTCGTGCTGGGCGTTCCGCTCCGAGAGCGAGCTGATCCAGCAGTTCATGCCGGCGCACTACACCGGCCCCGGTTCGGATGCCGCGCCGCCCGAAGCAGGGCGGAACAATGGGAACAACGGGAACAATGGAGGAGCCTCCCATGCCGACCCACTCGTCTCCGCTCAGCCTGCCCGCCGTCCTGCCGATTCCCCGTGACCGGCTGCTCCGGCTCCAGAGGATCGCCGCGACCTGTGCCGCGGTCGCCCTCGGCGCGGCGCTGCTGTTCGGCGCGGCGTTCGCCCAGCCCCAGGGCATGCACGACGCCGCCCACGATACCCGCCACGCCTTCGCTTTCCCCTGCCATTAGCCGCCGGTGACCCGATGGCGGCGTCGCTGCGGCGCGTGCTGCTCACCGCGATCCTGGCGGGGATGGTGGCGGCGCTCGCGGCCACGGCCGCCCAGCGGGTCGCGGTGGTGCCGCTGATCCGCGCGGCGGAGCGCTACGAGCGCGCGGCCTTGGCCGGACCCGCCGGCGCGCCCGACCACGAGCCGGCTCCCACCTTGCTCCGGACGCTCGGGGCCAATCTCGCAGTGGGCGTGGGCTACGGGCTCGTGCTGGCGGCGGCGTTCCTCTGGAGCCCCCGGCCGCCCGATGCCAGGCGCGGCCTGCTCTGGGGCATGGCCGGATTCGCCATCTTCGCGCTGGCCCCCGCGCTGGGGCTGCCGCCCGCCCTGCCCGGCGCCGCCGAGCCGCCGGTCGCGGCGCGGCAGGTATGGTGGCTGGCCACGGTCGCGGCCACGGCCGGCGGGATGGCGCTGATGGCGCTGGCCCCGCCCCGCTGGGCCAAGGCGCTCGGCGTGGTGCTGCTCGCGCTGCCGCACCTGTGGGGCGCCCCGCTTCCGCCGCCACCGGCGGAGCACGGGCCGCCCGTTGCGCTGGCCCGGGCCTTCGTCGCGGCCAGCCTCGGCGGCGCGGCGTTGTTCTGGCTCGGGCTGGGCGGCGCGGCGGGCTGACTCTGGCGGCGACTGGGATGAGGGACGGCGAGTGCCGGGCGCCCTCACCCCCGGCCCCTCTCCCGGACGCGGGAGCGGGGGGTACTGTTGCGCCACCTTCCGCCGCCAGTCCCCTCTTCCCGAAGCGGGAGAGGGGTGCCCGCAGGGCGGGGTGAGGGGAATGGCGCTGTTCTGGCTCGCGCTGGGCGGCGCGGCGGGCTGGCTCTGGCGGCGCCTGGAATGAGGGAGGGCGAGGGCGATTGCGTCCCGCCCCGCCCCGTCATACAAGGAAGGTTGCATTTCCCGTCGCGGCGCCCCGGCCGGGCGCGGCGGCGACGGCACCCATTCCGCGAAAGGGGGGCTCCCCGCCATGCTCAACGGCACTTACAGCTACATCGGAATCGACCGCGTCGTATACGGCAAGCCGGCCGCGGAGGCGCTCAAGGCCGAGGCCGAGCGCCTGGGCGCCCAGCGCGTGTTCCTGCTGGTCAGCGATACCCTGGACAAGAAGACCGGCGAGGTCGAGAAGCTGCGCCGCGCGCTCGGCAAGCACTACGCGGCCTCCTACGGGGGCATCCCGCCGCACACGCCGCGCGAGGCCGTGCTCGATGCCGCCGCCGCCGCGCGCAGGTCGGGGGCGGACCTGGTGGCCACGCTCGGGGGCGGGTCGGTGACCGACGCCGCCAAGTTGATCCGGCTGTGCCTGGAGCACGACGTCACCAGCATCGACGGGCTCAACGCCTTCCGCACCATCGTCCACGAGGACGGGCGGCGGCACATCCCGGAGTTCCGCGGCCCGCGCATTCTGCAGATCAGCATCCCCACCACGCTCTCGGGCGGCGAGTTCAACGTCACCGCGGGCTGCACCGACGAACGCCGCAAGCTGAAGGAGAGCTATCGCCACGCGCAGCTCGTCCCGCGCGTGCTGATCCTGGACCCGGCGGTGACGGTGCACACGCCGGAGTGGCTCTGGCTCTCGACGGGCGTGCGCGCCGTGGATCACGCCACGGAGACCCTCTCCTCGCTGCACAGCAACCCCTATACCGACGGTTGCGCGCGCCAGGCGCTGCGGCTGCTCACCCGCGCCCTGCCGCGCTGCAAGGCCGATCCCCAGGATCTGGAGGCGCGGCTCGATTGCCAGATCGGGGTGTGGGTCTCGATGGAGCACAACCAGGGCGGGGTGAGCATGGGGTGCAGCCACGGCATCGGCCACGTGCTGGGCGGCACCTGCGGCGTGCCGCACGGCCATACCTCCTGCGTGCTGCTGCCCAACGTGCTGCACTACAACAAGCCCGCCAACGCCCACCGCCAGGAGCTGGTGAGCGAGGCCTTCGGGCGGCCCGGCGAGGATGCGTCGAAGGTGGTGGGCGACTTCATCTCGTCGCTGGGGATGCCGCGCACGCTGCGCGACGTGGGCATCACGCGCGAGCAGTTCCCCTTGATCGCGAAGAACGCCATGCACGACCGCTACATGGCCACCAACCCCCGCCCCATCAAGGGGCCTCAAGACGTGATGGAGATTCTCGAGCTGGCGGCGTGACCCCCTGCGCCCTGTTGCGACGCCGGGGGCGGGGGTGCGCGGCCAGTTCGCCCTGCGAACCGGCGAGAAGCGACGACGGATAACGCGGGCGAGCGCAATCAGGCGGCGCGACCCCGGCCGAGCAGGCTCGCCAGCACCTTGGCGTCCCTCAGCCGCGGCTCGTGATAGTACTCGAGGAAGAACCGCGCCGGTACGCCGGCCTGCTCGATGCGGAACTCCGTCTCGCGGGGGATGATGGCGGGCTGCTGCGGCGTGACCACCTCCGGAGGCGCGGCGTCGCCGAGGAACAGGTGCATCTTTCCCTCCAGCACGACGAGCCGCGCCCAGTGCTCCTCGGGCAGGGCCGAGCGGGAGCGCAACGCGCGCGGGAGGGTGAGGTGGTTGAAATGGGCGGAGAGTTCCGTCAATTCCGCCCCCTGCGGCAGTTCGCGCGCCATGGCAGGGCTCCGGCGACGAGGGTTCAGGGTTTCTTCTTGATGAAGTCCTTGGGCTCCTTGAAGATTCTCCCCCCGACCCACGAATAGATGGCGAATGTGCGATCCTTGAAGCGGGTGTTCAGCGCGTCGACGAACTTGCGGGCGGGCTCGCTGGTTGCGCCGGGGAGCATCTCGCCCCGCACGGTGCAGTAGCGGGCCTCCTTGTCCTTGTCCACGTCCTTCTCGCCCATCTTCACCTCGAGGCGGCGGCCGTCGAAGGTCTCGATATCGATGGTGGCCAGCCGCTCGCGGCCGAGCTGCGCGGCGGTGCGGCCGGGCGGCGCGATCTTGGTGACGCTGAGCTCGACGATGCGCTGCATCAGGTCGGTCACCTCGGAGTCGTTGAGCTGCTCCGCCTTCACGCCCGCCAGGCTCCAGGGGCCGTCGGCCTTGTCGCGCTGGAAGCGCAGCGCGGGCTTGCCGGGTGCCGCCGGGGTGAGTGTCACGCGCTTCAGCTCCTTCTTCGCATCGAGCCCGGGAAAGACGGCCTTGTCCAGCCAGTCCTCGGGCTTGGTATCGAGCGTGAGCAGGTCCGGGATCAGGTAGGCCGCCTTCTCGTCCTCGAACCGGACGTACTGGCCGCCGGTGGAGCGGGGTGGGTAGCCCGCCACGCGGTCCTTGCCCAGCAGGATGCGGAACAGCGGCTTGTCTTCCTGGTCGTAGACCTCGAACCGGCTGGCCGTCTTGAACGACTCGAACTTGCCGCCGTTCTCGGCCACGGTCAGCACCCCCAGGTCGCCGAAGTGCGCCGGGTTGTCGGTGACCTTGCTGGCGATCTTCTGGTTCATCAGCCCCGTCAGGAACCGGGTCAGCTTGTTGGCGTCGGCGGGGAAGTCGTACAGGTCCTTGACGACGAGCCCCTTGCCGGCGTTGAGGAGGGTGGCGTGCTCCTTGTCCTGCTCGATATAGATGCGGCCCACCTTGCCGAGGTCGATCGCCTGCAGCACGGGCTGACCCACGCGCTCGGGTGCCTTTGACCACTCGTCCTTGCGCTTGAGCACCAGCCCGCCGGCGGCCACCACCACCAGCGCCGCCGTGACGATCGCGATTAGCTTGAGGTTCACGTCTTGCCTCCACTCTTCCTGATGCGGCGGGTGATGATGACGAACCCGAAGATGAGCACGAACAGGGGCATCGCCAGCAGGTTGGTGAGCAGCAGGCGGTTGCCCAGCTCCTCGATATCCTGGCGCAGCACCTTGCGCACCTCGCGCAGGGCCTGCTGGGTCTGCCGCTCCTCCTCGCGGAACTTCTCGACCTCCTTCAGCATCTCGGGGGTGAGTATGAAGCGCTGGCTCTCGCCGCCGGTCGTCTTGGACGATTCGAGCTCGGCCAGGCGCTTTTGCACCTGCTCCAGGCGCTGGCTGAGCTGCTCCTCCTGCACCTGGTAGCGGGACTGCGCTTCCTGCTGGAGCGAGAGCACGGTGGTGAAGGGGCGGGAGAACTTGCCGCGGGAGCGGATCCCGATCAGGTTCTGGTTGCCGGAGAGGAACTCGACCGCGTTCAGGACGAGGATCACGTTATCGTTGATGGGCTGGATGATCGGGCGGCCGAGCAGGTTCACCGTTTGCACGGAGAACTGGTCAGCCATGAAGTCCGCGTCTCCCACCAGGATCACGCTCGTCGGCCTCTCGCCCTTGGCGAGATGCCCCTTGGGCGGCCCACTCTTGATCGCCTCCTCCTTGGCCTTCTCGTCGAATCCCGGATCGCTCTGCTCGGGAATCGGACCGTTGGGGAAGGCCGTGTCGAACGTGCCCGAGATGATCGCGGCCACCACGCGCGGCTGGCCGTCGGGCTTGAGGTTCCTCATGATGTCCAGCGGGCCCGCCATCTGCGCCAGCACGCCGTCCACCTGACCCGATGCGGCGGAGGTCGTGAGCAGCGGCGTGAAGGTGTACTTGAACTTTTCGCCGGCCTTGAACGCGCCCGTGTCGATCAGCGTCACCTCCTCGAGCTGGCTCGTCACGGGCGACTCGCGGTTGATGTAGCTGTCGCGGAACGTGATCCAGATCGGAAAGTCCACGACGCCCGAGTTCTGCGTGTTGACCCGCGTGGCGAGCTGCTGGTCGCCCACGACCTTGGTCTTGTCGAACTCCAGCCCCCAGCCCTCGAGCAGCTTGGGCACGTTGCTGTAGGTGATCTGGATGCCCTGGGTCTCGCGCGCCTGGCTGTCCGTGCGGGCGTTGGGATCGTTGAAGATGATCATCCGCCCGCCGCGCAGCAGGAACTGGTCCAGCGCGTAGCTGGCGTCGGTGGGCAGGTACTTCGGATGGATCAGCATCACCAGGTCGATGTCCTTCGCGATCTCCTTCATGTCGGGGAGCAGATACTCGACCTTGTACTGCCGCCTGAGCTCGGAGATCACCGCCCATTCGGGCTCCGGCGGGCGCAGCGGGTTCGGCTGGCTCCCCGAAACCGGCAGGTAGGAAAGGATCCCCAGCTTGGGCTGCGCGCGGCGCATCGCGCGCGTGATCGCCTCGGAGATGTCGTACTCGATGAACTTCTCGCGGCGCGTGTCGAAGAAGGGCACGGCGATCTCGCGCTCGCCCGCGATCGCCACCAGGCCGAAGTAGAGATTGCTGCCGTCGGCCAGCGCCACGCGCTGCAGGCCGTACTTGATCGCCCACTCCTCGAGCTCGGTGTCGGGCTTGGGATCAAACAGCTCGAACGCGATCTGGCCGTGGCCCGCCGTCTCGTACTCCTCCAGCAGTTCGCGCACCTTGCGCGCGAAGGTCTTCACCTGGAGCGGAACGTTGGGCAGGCTTTCCGAGAAGTAGAACTTGACCGTGACCGGCT
>JACQKK010000203.1 GCA_016204605.1 Candidatus Lambdaproteobacteria bacterium | reverse complement strand
GGGCAGCGCTCCGCAGGCCATCGCCGCGACCCTGACGCCCACAGACGGCATGAGGTGACGGACGACTTTGGACTTGCCCTGCCCTCCTCGTGGAGCGCCCTGATGGGGCGCCGGGTGGTGATGCCCCGCGGAAGAACCGTCATACGTTGACGACCACCGAAGGCGCCGGGTGTTCCGTGACGCCCTTCTCCGGATCGACGGGAATGGGCTCGCCCGCCTCGACGAGGTCCTCGACGTAGAGGAGAACGGCCTCCTGGATTCGCGCCAGTGCTTCCTGCCGGGTGTGTCCCCAGGTGTGGCATCCGCGGAGAGCGGGGCAGTAGCCATGGAACGCCTTCGTGCCGTCCTCCTGAACATCCTCCTCGACGACGACGCGGAACAGGTACGATTTCATCCGGATCGTCTCCATGTTGGATGCGGCGCTGCACACAGCCTACCACCAGCCGGCCCGCGGTCAATGCCGGCTTCGCACCACCCCGCCGATCACGCGATCACTTCGCGCCGCAGCTTGAGCAGGCGCTCGACCTGGCGGTGGGCGAGCAGGGTGGCCAGGGTCAGCGCGGCCATGGCCCCGTACAGGGTGCCGAACCCGCCGTAGCGGATCGCGAAGGCGCCCAGGTACGGGAACACGCCCCAGCCCAGCGCGAAGATGCCCTGCACCAGCACGCCCGCCCGGCCCGCATGGGAGGGCTCCAGCATGTCCAGGTAGCGCACGTAGAGCGTGGGGAAGAGCACGCCGTGGCTCAGCCCGTAGACGAGCCCGCTCACCGCCAGCAGGCCGTAGCCGCGGGCCGGCACGAGCAGCAGCAGCCCGGCGGCGATGCCCACGAGGGAGATTTCGATCAGGCGGCGCGGCCCGAACCAATGGGTGAGCCGGCCGATGAAGCCGCGGCTGAGCATGGCGCCGGCGGTGCTGGCGCCGAACCACACGCTCGCGTAGCTGAGGCCGAGCAGGGCCGCATAGTTCTTGCCGTACGAGATCACGATCCCCCAGACACCCCCGAACACGACGAACATCGCGAGCAGCCAGCGCGCCTCGCGCCGGGCGAGGAGCGGGAGCAGGCTGCGCTCGCGGCGGGCGCCCCGGGGCGGCTGCACGTTGGGCACCGAGGAGAACACGGCCGCGGCCAGACCCACCAGCAGCGTGCCCGTCCAGAACACGTGCAGGTACGCCGCCGCCTCCTGCGGCGCCGGGTGCGAGGCGATCAGCGCCTCGGCCAGCATGGGCCCGAGCAGCGTGCCCGCGTGTCCCGCCAGCCCCAGCCACGCCACCACCTCGTTCCTGCGGCTGGGCGGCCCGAGCTCGACGGCCCAGACCAGGGCCACCGGCATGCCGATCCCCAGCTGCACGCCCTGCAGCGCGCGCACCAGCAGGTACCAGCCCAGCGGGCCGTGCATGGCCAGGATCGCCACCAGGTTTCCCACGGCCGCCACGCCCAGGTAGACGTTCACCGAGACCTTGCGGCTCCACAGGTCGGCGCGCGAGCCCAGCGCCATGGCGCTGAGGAAGTTCAGCATGCCCAGCGAGCCCGCCACGGCCCCGTAGAGCGCCTCGCTCGCCCCGCGCAGCTCCAGGTAATGGGGCAGCAGGTGGAACATCGAGGTGTTCATGCCCGAAAGCAGGAACCCCAGGAACAGCCGCGCGAACAGCGGCGTGATCACGCGCTCGCGCGGGGGCGCGGACTGGGCGAGGGCCGACGGGTCGGACATGGGCGGAAGGCGGGGCTCGGCAGGAATGGGGTCGGCTTCGGCCGATCCGGCAGGCGCGGGCGCGCCACGGATCTATCGGCTGCGTGTCCCCACCAGGCGGTTCAGGATGAACGGGCTCAGTGCACGATGTAGAGGCAGGCGCCCGATTCCTCCAGCAGCTCTTCGATGGGCGTATACCCCACGCGCAGGTTGTCGCGCAGCCGGTCCAGCAGTTGCTCGGGTGGGAGCCCGCGGGCGATCAGCGGCACCTTCTCGCGCCGCACGTAGTCCTCCAGCGCCTCGTCCACGCGGCCCTTCACCAGCAGCGGCTCGACCCGGATGCGGTACGATTCGAGGTACGCGCGCACCTTCTCGAAGAAGCCCGCCAGGTTGTAGCGGTGCTCCTCGGTGGTCGAATACATCAGCACCACCTGCGCCCGCGGAAAGGGATTGAGGTGGGCGAAGGTGTACATCATGCGCGAGGCGGGCGCGCTGCCGTCCATCACCAGCAGCACGCGGTCGATGGTGCGGTACTCGGGGCCGGTGATCAGCACCGGCCGGGACGACGCATGGTAGAGCTGGCTCAGGGTCACGTAGTCGCGCGTGACGGGCGGAAAGCTGAACACCTGGCCCATCACCACCAGGTCGCAGAACACGCTCAGGTGGATGATCTTGCGGAAGGGCGGGCCATCCTCGATCACCGTCTCGACCGACGCCGCGTCCATGCCCTGCTCGATCGCCTGGGCCCGGAACGCCTGCACCAGCCGCTCGGAGGTCTCGCGAGCCTTCTTCAGGATCTCCTCACGCGGCACGAGGCTGGCGAAGCGGCCGGTCGGCAGCTGCTCCGTATCGACGATCCCCATCCCGGTGATGGTGGCGTGGCCCCGGCGGTCGGTGCGCGCGATGCGCGCGATCTCGACGGCGTAGCGCGTGGCGACGGGCGTGTACGCCGACGTATCGAGCGGCACCAGGATTCGGTTCAGCATGCCGGACTCCCTCGCGATGGAGCGGGGCCGCGCGGGCCGCCCGCGCCAGGCTCGTCAGCGCCCGGCCCGCCTGCCACCCATCCTACCATTCCGGGGCTCGAATTGCTAAGCTGCACGCAGGCGGGGCCGCGAGCGGCGCGGCTCCGGCGTCGATGCTCGCCCGCGGAGGGCCGATGGTTCGCCTTCGAGTTCCGACCTGGCACGCCTGGGTGCGGCGGGCTGTCCCGGCGACCCTGGCTCTCATCGCGGCACTCGTCGCGGCGTTCGCCCTGGCGCTGACGCGAGGGCCTGCGGCCGGGGCCGCCGAGCTTGCGCCGGTGCAGAAGCTCTCCTACTACCCGGGGGCGCTGGAGCGGCCGATCGAGGAGAAGATTTCCCTCGGCACCCCCGAGCTGATCGACCGGCAGCACGCCATCAACAAGAAGTACGGGCAGGACGTGCGCCCCCACCCCGCCCGCCCCGACCACCCGCTCATCCCAAAGGTGCGGGAGATGCTGGCCGAGCTGCCGCCGGCGATCCGCGCGCTCGCCTCGCGCTACGTGGTGGCGCTGTACCTGGTCGAAGGCGACTACGGCACCGGCACCACCGAGGCCGTCCAGGACGACCAGGGCCGCTGGCGCTACACGTATGTGGCGCTGAACCTCTCCGTGCTCGACCGCACCGCCAACGCATGGGGCACCTGGAAGGAGCGCTCCGCCTTCCGCAGCGACCCCCGCCACGGCATCTCGATGGTGCTGGAGGCGCCGGGCGAGGATACGGTCACCGCGGCGCTGCGCTTCATCTTCGTCCACGAGCTGGGCCACGTCCTCGGGCTGGGGCTGGGGGCGCACGGCTGGTGGGACGCCCCCGAGCTGCCCGCCGCCACCCGCGAGGCGCCGTTCGTGCGGCTCTCCTGGCAGCCCGACGGCAAGGGCGACCTGATGGCGCCGGCCCGCGCCCGCTTCCCGCGCCTGGCCCGACTCGACTTCTACGCGTTCGAGCAGGCGCGCCTGCCCCTCGCCGAGGCCGAAGCGGCGTACCGGGAGCTGGCCCAGACCGATTTCCCCTCGCTGTACGGCGCCACCAACTACTTCGACGATTTCGCGGAAAGCTTCGCCATCTACGTGCACACGCGCATGCTGGGTCGCCCCTACCGCGTGGAGGTGCGCCAGGCGGGCGAAACCCGCTTCGTCTTCCGCTCCTGCATCGAAAGCGGCGCGTGCGCGGCCAAGGTGGAGGCCGTCGAGCGCGTGCTGGGGCTGCGCTGATACCAATTCCCAATCAATACAGTTCTACTGCCGTGTGCCTGAGGAGCCCTGCGCAGCAGGGCGTCTCGAAGGGCGCGGCCCGCCCACGCGCCCTTCGAGACGCGCTCCGCTTTGCTACGCGCTCCTCAGGGACGCGGAGTTTTCATTCACGATTGAAGGAGAAATGGAATCAGGCACGCGGGTTTATGCATTGTTGAATTGGAAATGGAATGAGGTCGCGGTCGGGGCCTTAACGGCTGTTCGGTTTGGGACGCGATTTCGTACCGGCGGCCGCTCCGCGCGCGGCAGGGGCTTTGCGGCGCCTGGCCACGGCGCCGTCCTCGCGGGCGCTTTCGGCGAACTCCGTCAGCTTGGCCATGGCGGCGCTGTACACGGTGCCGCTCGGGTAGCTGCCGTCGGGCAGGAGCGCGCCGGCCGGCGTGGCAGTCATCAGCTCGAGCCCCTCTTCGATGCGGGCGCAGGCGTGGATATGGAACCGGCCGGCGCGCACGGCCTCGATCACCTCCTCGTCCAGCATCAGGTTGACGGTGTTGGTGGCGGGGATCAGCACCCCCGAGCCTTCCGGGAAGCCGTGTTCCTTGGCGAACAGGTAGAAGCCGGTGATCTTCTCGTTGACGCCCCCGATGGGCTGCACCTCGCCGTGCTGGTTCATCGAGCCGGTCACGGCGATCTGCTGCTTGAGCGGCACGCCGGAGATCGCCGAGACGATGCAGAAAAACTCGGCGCAGGTGGCCGAATCGCCCTCGATGAGGCCGTAGCTCTGCTCAAAGCTGACGGAGACCGAGAGCGCCAGCGGTTCCTTGCGCGCGAACAACCGCCCCAGGTAGCCGTTCAGGATCAGCACGGCCTTGTTGTAAATCTTGCCGGAGAGGTCGGCCTCGCGCTCGATGTTGATGAGGCCGCTCGGCCCCGCATAGGCCTGGGCGGTGATGCGGGTGGGCACCCCGAAGGGCATGCGCCCCGCCTGATAGACGGCCAGGCCGTTCACCTGGCCCACCTTGGCGCCGGCGACGTCGAGCAGGATCGTGCCCTCGCTGATCTCGCGGCGGACGATCTCCTCGATCTTGCTGTGGCGGTAGCGCTTGTCGCGCACGGCAACGACCACGTCGTCGCGGGCGATCTCCGCGTGGCCGTTGCGGCGCGCCACGTGGTCGGCCTCGATCAGCGTATCCATCAAGTCGCCGAACTGGGCGTTCAGGCGGTGCTGGTGGGCCACCTGGCGGCTGGCCTCCTCGATCAGCCGCGCGATCCCGCCGTTGGCCAGCGGCAGCAACTGCTCCTTCTGCGCCCGGTAGCCGACGTAGGCGACGAACTGGTTCATCACCTCCGGCGTGCGCGGCAGCGTGCGGGAGAAATCGGCCGTGATCTTGAACAGGCGCGCGAACTCGTCGTCGTACGCCTGGATGAGCTGGATCAGCGCCTCGTCGCCGACCAGGATCACCTTGGTCTGGAAGCGCACCGGGTCCGGCTCCAGGTGAATCCCGGCGCGGAAGCCCATCTCCGTGAACTGGTCCCGCAGCTTGACCTCGCCCGCCCGCATGGCGCGCTTCATGGCCCAGTACGCGATCGGCTGCTGGAACAGGTCCGTGGCCTGGAGCACCAGGTAGCCGCCCGAGGCTTGCAGCAGGCTGCCCGCGCGGATCTGGGTGAAGTCCGCCTTGAGCACGCCCTGCTCCTCGATGAAGTCGACGCCGCCGATCAGGTTGTTGAAGGTGGGGTTGTTCTCGAACACCACCGGCGCGCAGGTTTGCCCGACGCGATCGACCACGACGTTGAGGCGGCACTGGCGCGAGAACTGCTGGCGCATCACGTGGAGCTGCGCGCCGCCGAACGGCATCGGGCCACCCGCATCGGCGAGGAACAGGAAGCGCTTCTCGACCAGCTCTTCCTCGAGCTCCTTGACGAAGACATCCAGCGCCGCGTTCTCGCCGAACGACTGGCGCAGCGCGGCCAGGTGACCGGCCACGATGGCCCGCACCGACTGGGCGATGTGCTCGTCCACGGCGTCGCGCTTCTCCTTCTCGACGGCGAGGATCTTCGGGTTGATCTCGGCCATGCGCTCGAGCACCTGCCGGCGCCGGTTCTCGATCGCCTCCCGATCGGCATCAGGCAGCGCGAGGAATTCCTCCTCCTTCATCGGCCGGTCTTCGAGCAGCGGGATCAGGGTCACGCCCTGCGGGGTGGACTGCACGGCGATCTTCTGCTCGGCGGCGAACGCCTCCGCCTGCTCCGAGAGCTCCTGCTCCTTCTGGTCATACGTCGACCCGAGCTCCTGGATGCGCGCCTTGACCGAGGGGCGCTGCAAGAGTTGCGGAATCTCCTTGTCCAGCAGGGTCAGCAGCTCGTCGATGCGGCGGTTGAAGCGGTTGCCGTCGCCCGCGGGCAGGTACACCACGCGCGGCTTGTACGGGCTGGTGAAGTTCTGGTGGATGCAGACGTCCTGGCCGGGCGCCTCGCTGCGCGCCCGCTTGCCGAGCAGCTCCATGATGGTCGACGTGCGCCCGCTCCCCGTGGCGCCGGTGACGGTGATGTTGAACCAGCGCGCCTTCATGGCCAGCCCGGTCTCCAGCGCCTGCAGGCCGCGGCGCTGGCCCGGCAACCCCGGGGCCTCGGCCGGCAGCGGGCCGCGCTGGAAATCGCTGTCGGCGCAACGGCAGGTCAGATCGTCAGGACGCAGCTCCACGGCAGTCGTCTCCCAGGTTCAGTCTCGCACCGGCCCTCGTCCCGCCGGCCGGCGACGTACCGGCACCCTCACCCCCCGGCCCCCTCTCCCGCGACCGGGCGAGGGGGAGGATGCAGCCTCGTGCCGGCCGCTCCCCCATGTTGGCACGGCCTGTCCGCAACAAGGAAGCAAATCCGGCCCGCCGTGTAAAGGTGGAGCTGTGGCGAAAAGCGACCTCACCCCCGCCCCCGAGCGCTTCGTGCCACCTCACCTCCTTCCCCGCTCCATGAACATGCAGCGGGGCGATCGGTCGCGGTCGATCCCACCACGCCGGCAGTTCGCCGCCATCTCCCCCGCCCCAGTTCTTGGGGCGGGGGCCGGGGGGAGAGGCCGCAGCTCAGCGCGCGAGGGGCGTGGCGGTGAAGTCCACCTTGAGCCGCACCCTGAGTTCCAGGGCGGGGAAGCGCCGCCGCAGCTCGCGCTGCACCAGCTCGGCCAGGGCGGGATGGCTGGCCGGCGGCGTCGCCGGGTCCACCGTCACCTCCACGTCGCCCCGCTCGCCGGACTCGCCCGGCCAGAGGTTCAGGTCGCGGAACTCGACCAGGCGCGGCTCGTGGATCACCACCTGGCGCAGGGCGTCGGTCACCTCGTGGAACAGCGGGTGGAACAGGTCGATCGGGTCCACGTGCACCACGCACTGGCCCGGGAACAGGCGCAGGATGCGCAGCTCGATCACGGTGGAGATCTCGTGCATCTTGTGGGGATCGAGCCGGTCCGATAGCTCGACGTGGGCCGCCGTGAAGTAGAAGTGGCCGTACTTGTGCACGCTCAGGTCGTGCACGTTGACCACGCCTTCCACGGCGCGCGTGAGGGCCTTCATCTTCTCGATCTCCTCCGCGGAGGCCGTCTCCCCCAGCAGCGGCGAGACCGATTCGCGCGCGAGCCGCACGCCGGTGCCGATGATGAACAGCGCCACCACGCTGCCCGCCACCGGATCGAGCCAGGTCACGCCGAAGTTGCGGGCG
>JACQKK010000042.1 GCA_016204605.1 Candidatus Lambdaproteobacteria bacterium | reverse complement strand
CGTCCTGCGGACACCCCTCCCCACCTGGTGGGGAGGGGCAGGGGTGGGGACGCGCACGTCGAAAAGCCCACGTCACGCCTGTTCGACGCGTGACCCGCGGATGAGCCACAGGAGCACACGCGAGCCATAGGTTAACACCTATGGCCGGGGAGGGTGAGGCCGCCGGCAGGAGCGCCTACGTTGAAACTGACCCACTACCCACGCTGCGCCTGCTTGAAGGGCCCGTCGTCGCGGCGCCGGCCCGGCTCGCGGCCCGATGCGCGGGTCGTCGCCCCGGGTGGGTCGATTTGACGCCCGCGCGCCCGCGGGCTATCCAGGACAGGTTCGCCCCGCACCGCCGCCGGCCACACCGCAGCCTCGCGTCAACGTGGCCGGCGGCGCAGATCGAGGAGAGACCCCCCGTGAGCACGCCCCCGGAGTTCCTGATCGTCGTGTTCGACGGCCTGCGCCCCGACCTGATCACCCCCGGGCTGATGCCGAACCTGGCCCGGTTCCAGGCGGGGGGCAGCGCGTTCCCGCTCAGCCGCGCGGTGTTCCCCTCCGCCACCCGCGTCAACGCCACGGCGCTGGTGACGGGCGCCGTGCCGGGCGTCCACGGCATCGTCGCCAACAAGTTCTTCGATCCGCGCGTGTTTCCCGACCGCGCCATCGATACCGCCCAGCACACCGAGCTCGAAGCGGCGGAGCAGGCGTGGGGGCGGCTGGTCACGGCGCCCAGCCTGGGAGAGCTGCTGGCCGAGGCGGGGCAGCGCATGGCGGTCGTCAGCAGCGGCTCGGGCGGCACGGCGCGGCTGCTCAACCCCCGCGCGCAGGCGCTGGAGCACGTGACGCTCTGCCTGCGCGCCTGGGGCGCCTCGACCCCCGCGGGCTTCGCCGAGGAAATGCTGCGGGCGTTCGGGCCGATCCCGCCGGCCGGCCGCCCCAACGCCGCGCGGCTCACGCGCCAGACGGACCTGTTCCTCGAAAGCGTGCACCCGCGCGTGCAGCCGGCCGTCTCGGTGGTGTGGTTCTCCGACCCCGACAGCACCTTCCACGAGTGCGGGATCGGCTCGGCGGAAGGGCTCGCCTGCCTGCGCCACGCCGATGGGGAATTCGGGCGCCTGCTGGAGTGGGCCGGGCGTCGCGAGCAGCGGGAGCGGCTCCAGGTGCTCGCCCTTTCCGACCACGGCCACATCACTGCGCGCCGCCGGATCGAGATCAAGCGCCTGTTCGCCGAGGCCGGCCTGCGCTTCGACAGCCACTTCCGCGCCGACGTCGAGTTCGCCGGCAGCGCCGGCTACACCGGCGCCATCCGCGTGCGCGGGGGCGAGCGCGCCCGCATGGGCCGGCTGGTGGCCTGGCTCGCGGCGCAGCCCTGGTGCGGCCTGATCTTCACCGCGGGGGGCGACGGCATCGAGGGGGCCATCCCCGGCACCTTCGACCGGGCCCTGCTGATGCTCGACCACGAGCGCGCGCCGGAGGTCTACTTCGTGATGGAGAACGACCACGCCCGCGATGCCAACGGGATCGAGGGCGGCTGCTTCTTCGAGGGCGAGTACCCCGAGGGCGGCAGCACCCACGGCGGGCTCCACCCGAAAGAGCTGCACAATGTGCTGATCGCCCAGGGCAGCCGCTTTCGCCCCGCGTACCGCTCGCCCTTCCCGGCGGGGATCACCGACGTGGCCCCGACCCTGCTCCAGCTGCTGGGGCTGCCCATCCCCCCCACCATGACCGGCCGGGTGCTGAGCGAGGCCCTGCGCGAAGGCGCCGGCGAGCCGCCCCCGCCCGAGCACGTCGAGCACACCGTGGGCACTCCGCCGCGCCGCCAGCACCTGCATCGCTCCCGCGTGGGCCGCACGACCTACCTCAACGCGGGCTGGGTGGAGTGAGACGAGGAAGCCTCACCGCCGGCCCCCGCTCCGCAGGCGGAGAGCAACTGTCTTCATGATCTGGCGATGCAGCGGCGGCAGGGGCCGTCTGCCGCCACACCGTGTTGTCGCGTGCCATGGCGTTCAGGATCGCCGGCAGCTTGCGCATGCAGGCCAACAGACCCACCTTGGCGGGCTTGCCCTTGGCTCGCAGGCGCAGGTACACGGCGCGGATCACCGGGTTGTAGCGGGCAGCCGCCAGGGCGGCCATGTACATCGCGCATCGCGCCTCGATCCGCGCGCCCCGGCAATACCGCTTGCCCTTGACGTGAGGATGAAGACGACTTTCAACAGGCCCCGGGGAGTGTCACTTCGATACGAGATCGACCGATGCGCGCGCTGATCCGAGTGGAGACCCACCGCCGGGAGGAGCTGATCGACATCACCCCCCGGGTGCATGAGCTCGTGCGGCAGAGCGGCGTGCGCCAGGGCATCGTCTCCCTCTACGCCCAGGGCGCCACGGCCGCGCTGATGGTGCAGGAGAACTGGGACCCCAACATCCCGCTCGACGTGGTGGCCTTCCTCGCGAAGCTGATCCCCCGCGGCGCGTGGCTGCACGACCGGGTCGACGGCAACGGCGATGCCCATCTCAAGGCCGGGCTGGTCGGCCCCTCCGAGACCATCTCCCTGATCGATGGCGCCCTCGGCCTCTCCCGCTGGCAGAACGTCTTCCTCTGCGAGTTCGACGGCCCCCGCGCCGAGCGCACCATCGTCTGCACCATCCTCGAGGACCGCTGGCGGCACGGGGGGTGTCGGGAGCGGCGCTCCTGAGGGGCCGGCGGGAAGACCTATTGATTCGGAAATGGAATCAGGCCCCTTCCGCGCCATGGCGCGGCCGGCGACTCCCGGCTATGATGGGGGCTCCCGAGTTGCCACAGCGAACCGCCCGGAGCACGCGCGATGATCCACCTCCACTACTGGACCACGCCGAACGGCCACAAGATCACGATGTTCCTGGAGGAGACCGGCCTGCCGTATACGATCGTGCCGGTCAACATCGGCAAGGGCGAGCAGTTCCGGCCGGAGTTCCTGCGCATCTCGCCCAACAACCGCATCCCGGCCATCATCGACGACGCCCCGGCCGATGGCGGCGCGCCGATCCCGCTGTTCGAGTCCGGGGCGATCCTGCTCTATCTGGCGGACAAGACCGGCCAGCTCATCCCCCAGGACCTGCGCGGGCGGCTGGAGGCGCTGCAGTGGCTGTTCTGGCAGATGGCCGGGCTCGGCCCCATGGCGGGGCAGAACCACCACTTCTCGCAGTACGCGCCCACGCGCATCCCCTACGCCATCGAGCGCTACGTGAAGGAGACCGCGCGGCTCTATGCCGTGCTCGACCAGCGGCTCGCCGACCGGGAGTACGTGGCGGGGCCGTACTCGATCGCCGATATCGCGGCGTACCCCTGGGTGGTGCCCCACCAGCGCCAGGGGCAGAACCTCGACGACTTCCCGCACGTCAAGCGCTGGTTCGAGGCCATCCGCAGCCGGCCCGCCACCGTGCGCGCCTACGAGCGGGCCAAGGCCATCAACCCCGGGCAGCAGACGGTGACGGAGGAGTCGAAGCGGGTGCTGTTCGGGCAGGATGCCGCCACCGTGCGGCGGGGGGCGACCTGATGCCGCCCGCCCGCCTTGCGCGCCAGCGGCGCTGCCGCCCCCGCTCCGCCTGCGGAGCGGAGGCCGGGGGGAGAGGCCGCCGCCGCTTCGCCGCCGCCCCTCTCCATGTCATGGCGCGGGGCGATCGAACCCGAACCTGCGAACCGGCGCGACCCGCAGGCGCAGATTTCCCGTCGCCAGCGTCGATGGAGAGAGGGCCAGGGGGTGAGGCGAGCCCTGCGCGCACCCCTCCCCACTTGGTGGGGAGGGGCGGGGGGTGGGGACGCCTGGAGCCCCTCCTCCTCGTCCTTCTGCTCCTGCTCGCGCCGCTCGCCGGCTGCGATGGTGCGCTGCGGCGCAAGGGGGGGATGCAGCAGGAGGCCCCGGCGCTGGCGACGGTGAACAACGAGCGGATCGGGGTCGAGGAGTTCCAGCGCGCCTATGCGCGGGGGCTGACGCAGTGGGAGCGGCTGATCGGCGGCGACGAGAAGAAGCGCGACGCGCTCAAGCCCATCGTGCTCAACCAGCTCATCGACAGCATGCTCTTGGATCAGGAGGCGCGGCGCAAGGGCATCTCCGTGGACGATGCCGCGGTGCAGGCCGAGGTGCAGCGCCTGATCCAGCCCATGGACGACGAGTCGTTCAAGCTCGCCGCGCAGCAGGCCGGCCAGAGCATCCCCGAGTGGAGCCGCACCATCCGCCGCAGGCTGATTCACCGCAAGCTGATCCAGGCCGAGGTGATCGACAAGATCCGCATCACGCCGCGGGAGCTGCGCGCCTACTACGAGCGCAACCAGCCGGAGTTCCGCCAGGCGGAGCAGGTGCGGGTGCGTCACATTGCCGTGAACAGCAAAGCCCAGTACGATAAGGTGCAGCGGTTGCTGGAGCGGAAGGGCGACTTCACCCAGCTGGCCCGGGAGCATTCCATCACCCCCGATCGCATGAACGATGGAGACCTGGGGTACGTGGAGCGCGGCGTGCTGCCGCCGGAGTTCGACCAGGCCATCTTCCGCATGACCCAGATCGGCAGTATCTCCCCGGCCCGTCGCCCGGTGCAGACCCAGCTCGGCTACCACATCTTCCGCCTGGAGGGGCGCCGGCAGGCGATGCTGCTGCCCTTCGACGATGCGGTGCCCCGCATCCGGCAGGTGCTGGCGCAGCGCAAGCAGGCGGAGCAGTACCGCACGTGGCTGGAAAGCCTGCGCGAGCTGGCCACGGTCCGCATCGATCAGGAGCTGCTCAACGGCATCAAGCGCGGATGACCAGCCTCTCCCCCCACGGTGCGTTCGCAGCGCCGCAGCCCCGCGCGCGGGTGGCCGTCGCGATGAGCGGCGGGGTGGATTCCTCCGTGGCCGCCGCGCTGTTGGTCGAGCAGGGACACGACGTGGTGGGGGTGCACCTCAAGCTCAACGCCGCGGCGGCGGCCGATAAGCGCCCGCGGAGCTGCTGCTCGCTCGACGACTCCCTCGATGCGCGGGCGGTGTGCGCGCGGCTCGGCATCCCGTTCTACGTGATCGACTTCACTGCCGCGTTCCAGCGGCAGGTGATCGACTACTTCGTGGCGAGCTACCGCCGGGGGCTGACGCCCAACCCGTGCGTGATGTGCAACCGCACCGTCAAGACGGCACAGTTGCTCGAAAAAGTGCGCGAGTTCGGCTGCGACCGGCTGGCGACCGGCCACTACGCCGCGATCCGCGCCGATGCGGAGACCGGCGCGCCGGCGCTGGTGCGGCCGGCCGACCGGCGCAAGGATCAGACCTACTTCCTCTGGGGCACGGCCCGGGAGCACCTGCCGCACCTGCTCTTTCCCCTCGCCGGCTACGGCAAGGACGAGGTGCGTGCGCAGGCCGGCCGCCACGGGTTCCGCTCCTGGAACAAGCCCGATAGCCAGGAGGTGTGCTTCGTGCCGGGCGACTACCGCGCGTTGCTGCGCCCGCGGCTGGAGGGTGCACAGGGGCAGCCCGCGCCGGGAGCCGGCGGGACGCTGCCGGGGGCGTTCGTGGATGCCGGGGGCCGCGTGCTCGGCGAGCACGGCGGGCTGGCGTTCTACACCATCGGCCAGCGCCGCGGCCTGGGCATCGGCGGCGGGGAGCCCCTGTATGTCGTCGCCCTGCGCCCCGCGGCCAACGAGGTGGTGCTCGGCCCCGCGGCGGCGCTGTTCGGGGACACGCTGACGCTCGGTGGGGTGAACTGGGTGTCCTGCGCCCCGCCGGCCGGGCCGATCGAGGCCACGGTCAAGGTGCGCTACGCCCACGCCGGCACTGCCGCCCGGCTCACGCCGCTCGCGGGCGGACGCTGGCGCGCCGACTTCGCGGAGCCCGTGCGGGCCATCACGCCGGGGCAGGCGGCAGCCTTCTACCGGGGCGAGGTGCTGCTCGGCGGCGGCTGGATCGAGGCCGGCGGGACGGCTGCTGGCGGGATGGCGGCCCGCGGATGAACCTGATCCTCATCGGCATGATGGGCTCGGGCAAATCCTCCGTGGGCAGGCGCATCGCGCGCCGGTTGGGCTACCGCTTCCTGGACACGGACCGCTATATCGAGGAACGCACGGGGCGCACCATCGCGCAGCTCTTCGCGGAGCAGGGCGAGCCCCACTTCCGGGAGCTGGAGACGCGGCTGGCCAGCCACCTGCACCTGCTCGGCAACCACGTGGTGGCCACCGGCGGCGGCATGGCCATCGCCCCGGGCAATCTCGACCTGCTGCGCGGCGCGGGCACCGTGGTGTTCCTCGATGCGGAGATCGATGACATGCTCGCCCGCCTGGAGCACGATACCCGCCGACCCAAGCTCCGCGAGGGCGAGCTGCGGGAGACCGTCATCCGCCTGCTGGCCGAGCGCCGCGCGCTCTACGAGCAGGCCGACCTGACGATCAAGACCGCCGGGTTGACGCCGAACCGCGTCGCGGGGCTCGTGATCCGCCGCGTGGCCGAGCACCTGCGCTGAAGGCGCGGGCGGGCGGAACCCGCACCCGCGCCCGGGCAGCCGGGCGATGGCCCCCGTGCCGCGGAGGCGCGCGGATCGCGCGCGCCGGGGCACCGCAGGGCGGTCATCCCCAGCCGGGCAACGTCTCCCTGGAGAACCCTCGATGAACGGAATGCAGAAGCTCGTGATGCTGCTGGTGCTGCTGGCCATCGGTGGGATGCTGCTGTTCCCGCCCAAGCGCCTGGGGCCGCTCCAGGTCTCCTACGAGTTCGTGTTCAGCCAGGGGCTCATCCCCAAGTCCATCGATACCGAGCGCCTGGCCCTGCAGGTGCTCATCGCTCTCGCCGCGGGAGGCTTCCTGTTCCTGCTGTTCCGGTCGCGGCGGAGGTAGGGGCGCAAACCCGTCAGGGCACGCGCCGGTAAACCCGGTCCCGGCGATCGATCCGGATGACGAGCACCAGCAGGCGCTCATCTTCCACACGATACACGATCCGCAGATCGCCGACCCGAATGCGGTACCGCACGTCGGCCGTCTGCAGGCGTCGGCAGCCCGGCGGCCGCGGCTCCGTGGCAAGGGCCTTCACCGCGCGGGCGACCCGTTGCTGGTTGGTTCTCGTGAGTTTTCGGAGGTCCCTCTCCGCCGTCCTCACGTACACGACCTCATAGACCGAGCTCATCCCTGATCCTCTCCCAAGGGATGCGCTCGCCCTGGTTTTCGGGATCGGCCAACGCTTTTTCCGATTCTTCGATGGCTATCCGATCCTCCTGTTCCTCCAGGAGTTCTTCCAGCAATTCAAACTGCTCCATGGAGATCAGTACGGCCAGATCCTTGCCTCTGCTCTCGAAGATAATCGGTTCCTTGCCGATGGCGACCCGGTTGATCACCGTGGTGAGCGCCTTCTTGGCCTCGTAGGGCTTGATGCGTTGAATGGCGGACACATGGTCTCTCCGGGTTGGTTCACCGTGGGTGCTTTCGCCGACGGCCTCAATATCGAGAGGGACGGGCGAAGCGTGCCAGTCGTCCACGTGGGCGACTTGGGCCAAGTAGACCACATCGACTACTACGGTGCAAGCGGATCGTGGCGAGGCGGGAGCCAATCGCCGTCGGCGAGCGGCGCGCCAGAGGGCGAGGCTCCGCATGCGCCGCCGGGCTGCCGGTCACGCCGGCGATCGGGAGGGAGGCCGGCGGGGGACGGGCTGCAGCTCCCCCGCGGTAGGATGTCGGCGGCGTCTGCGCGGGCTTACTTCGCTTGGCTGAGCTTGTTGTAGCAGGCGGTGAACACGTCGTTGTTGGTCGTATCTTCCCAGGGCATCTTCGCCATCTTCTTGGCCAGCTCGTAGCGGGCCGAGTTCTCCTGCTTGCTCGGATCGGCCACGGCGGCGCGGGCGCTCGCCACGCAGAAGTTCACCTGCTGCTGGAGCACCGCGTCGCGGACGTTCTGCTGCGCGACGTCGCTCGACGTCTGCCATCCCAGCAGCGAAGGGCCCCAATATCCGACCAGCAGGCCGATGACAATCCCCAGCAGCAGCGACTGCAGGGGCGTGAGTTTTCGTTGGATCACCTTGCGTGGTTTCATCAGATGCCTCGTCGTGAAAGATGAGCTGCGTAACGTGGTGGTGCGGCTGGGGCGTCGCGCGGAGGCGTGGGGGCGGATGGCCCGGCCTCGGTCACCGGTTGCGTCCGGTTCGGCGTGCGCTGCCCCTCCCCCCTAAGCCCGGGGCTCGCCGATGTGGGGCCCTTGCCCCAGTGGACACCCTGTCTGCTGGATAACGTGCCTGCCAAGGGGAGTTTCCGCGAATTTCGAAGCGAAACTGCCGAGTTCGGCGCTTTCGGGGATTGGGAACCCATGCACACAGGACTCGCCGGACATCCCAGACAGCCATGGCGGGGCTCGGCGATGCCATCATCCCGAAGGTTGAACGTGACCCCGCGGCATTTAAGCTATCAAGGCGGCACGTGGTGTCAACACGCTCCCGCACATCGCGTCGCCGGGCGGTGGAAGCGCATGACGCGCAGCCGGTGCGGCGGCGGCGCCCGGGTCAGGCGGGGCCGTAGGGCTCGAGCAGGACGAACTGGTTGCCGTAGAGGTCCTCAAACACGACCTGCACGCCCCAGGGCACATCCTCGGGGGTGCCGCGGAACTTGACGCCCTTGCCCATCCAATCGAGATAGTCGCGCCGGCAGTCGTCGGTTTCGAACACCCAGTGCGATTGCCGCCCGCACTGGGCCATCAGGTCGTAGGTGAGCTGCGGGTTCTCGTACTGACCCGGCTTGAACAGGACGATCTCCACCCCCTGCTGTCCCTTCGGGGCCACGGTCACCCAGCGCGTGCCGCCGCTCCCGCCGGAGAGGTAATCGGTGCGCTTCTCGAAGCCGAGCACCTCCGTGTAGAACTTCAGTGCCAGGTCCTGATCGCGGACGATCAGCGCGATGTTCGCCAGCTTGATGGCCATGGCAACGCTCCAGCGTAGGCTTCAGGCGCAGGGCCCGGGAGGTCGGGCCGCTCCCGGTTCAGCTCAGTTCAGCACGTCCGGCGCTTCGAGGGGCGCGGTCGCGGGGGAGGCGTGGTGGTGGAACAGCTTCCAGGCGCCCGTGCCCGCATCGAAGCGGAACAGGTTGGTGGTGCAGGCTGCGCCCGTGTGACGTTCGCTGCCCACCCGGGACAGGATCTGCTCGCAGACCGTGACGATCCCCAGCTTCCCCTCGACGTGCGCCTCGAGATCGGTCAGCGTGAATGCGATCGAGGCGGTGTTGGCGATGATGCGGCGCAAGCTGTCGAGCACCGGGCCCTTGCCCCGCAGCGGGTTCCAGCCCGGGTGCACGCAGTAGATGCGGTCGCTGTGCTCCCATATCCGCAGCATGGCCTCGGCATCGAGCGCCTCGAAGGCGCGGTAGAACGCAGCGTTCGCTTCCACCAGGCTCTCCAGCGTCGGTCGGGCAGCCATAGCGGGGCATCCGGTGCGAGAGATGCGGGCGACGCCGCGCGGGGGCGGCTTCACCCCTGGCGCAGCACCCGGTGGTTTTCCAGCCGCAGCGTGACGTGCTGCGCATCGAAGTGCTCGAGCAGGTCCACGGCGTGCTTGCGGGTGACCCCGGTCAGCTCCTTGAAATCGATCACGGTGATCGACGCGTGGGCGTGCAGGTACTCGCGCAGGCGCGATTCGATCGAGGCGATGGTGTCGGGCGTGTAGTAGAGGTCGTCCTTCACGCGCACCAGGCGCTGCGAGTGGGTGCCCAGGTTCACCAGGCGCTGGCCCAGCTTGTCGTCGACGTGGCACGCATCGAACACGGCCGACTTGCGCGGGGGCTGCATGCCCCCCGCTTGGATGATCTCGATGCAGCGGGCCAGCAGCGCCTCCTGGTCGGCCGAGACGCTCTTCTCGTGGCCGACCAGGCGGTAGCTCTGCTCGCGCTGGGCGATGCGCCCCTGCTTGACCAGCCGGGCCAGGATCGTACCCACCTCGCGCTCGCCGAAGATCAGCGAGAGCTTCCCGGCCAGCTCCGCGCGCGTCATGCCCTCGCGCTCGGGGAAGTTGCGGTGGAACAGCTCGAGCGAGCGCTCGATGAAGCGGGCGATGCGCTCCAGCGTGTGCTCGTGGATGTAGCGCTTCTCGGCGGGCTCCACGTTGAAGATGCGCCCCTTGCTGGCCAGCCCCTGCAGGGCGCGCGCGAACTCCTTCTCGCCCAGGCCGGTGCGGATGAAGCCCTCGCCGCCGCGGATGCCGCGCGCGCCCTGGAGGTAGGCCACCTGCTCGACGCGCTCGGCGGGGTCGTCGCCGGCCAGCCCCCGCAGGCGCTCCACCAGCTCGTGGCGGATGCGGCGCGACTTGCTCGGCATGGGGTCGATGATGCGCCCGCCCCCCAGGGTGAACACGGGCGAGAAGTTGCGCACGATGTAGCGGTCGCCATAGCGGGCGGCCACCGGCTCCTCGAGCCGCATCTGGATCAGGTGGGTCTCGCCGGGAGCGAACTTCGCGCCCTCCAGCAGCACGATCCGCCCGATCGCCTCCTGCGTGCCCAGGTGGAACCGCACGCGCGTGCGCTGGGTCAGTTCGCGCGGGGTTTCCTCGAGCAGCCGCAGCTCCACGTTGAGCATGTAGCTCTGCAAGAGCGAATCCGGCGCCGCGAGCTGGTGGCCGCGCTGGATCTCCTCCTTGGAGATGCCGGCCAGGTTGATGGCGGCGCGCTGGCCCGCCTCGATGCGCTCGACCGGCTCGCCGTGCACCTGCAACCCCCGCAGCCGCAGCACCTGCCCGGCGGGGTAGTGGGTGACGGCCTCGTCTTTGTGGAGCCGGCCCGCCACCACCGTGCCCGTCACCACCGTGCCGAAGCCCTTCATGGTGAACGAGCGGTCCACCGGGAACCGGAACGGCGCCGCCGTGTCGCGGGTCTGGGTCGCGCGGGCCAGGGTGGTCAGCGCCGCCTTGAGCACAGCGAGCCCTTGGCCGGTGACGGCGGAGACGGGCAGGATCGGCGCCCCCGCGAGGAAGGTGCCGGCCACGGCCTCCTGCACGTCCTGGCGGCTCAGCTCCAGCAGCTCGGGATCGGCCAGGTCGGCCCGGGTGAGCGCCACGACGCCGCGGGTGATCCCCAGCAGGTCGCAGATGTGCAGGTGCTCGCGGGTCTGGGGCATCACCCCCTCGTCGGCCGCGACCACCATCAGCACCGCATCGAACCCGGCGGCGCCGGCCAGCATGTTGTGGACGAACCGCTCGTGGCCCGGCACGTCCACGAACGCGAGGTCGTTGCCCTCGCCATCGCGCAGGCGGGCGAAGCCGAGGTCGATGGTGATGCCGCGGGCCTTCTCCTCGGCCAGCCGGTCCGTGTCCACACCCGTGAGCGCCTTGACCAGCGTCGTCTTGCCGTGGTCGATGTGGCCGCTCGTGCCGATCACCAGGTGCATGCCGCCCTCACACCGAAATGAGACCTCTGCAAATCCAAGCGATATCCTCGCAAGCCGGCCTCACCCTCCCCGGCTCTCCCTCTCCTGAGGGAGAGGGAGGGAGCCTCGCACCGGCTATCCGCGCGGATAACAACCACTCCCTCTCCCCCGGGAGAGGGGGCAGGGGGTGAGGCCGCGTCCTTCGCAGAAGCCGCAGGGCTCCTCAGGCACGCGGTGGATCTTCGATCCTTGACCGCACATTTCATCAATCGTGAGAGGTCGTCATCTTGCAGGAGCCGTCGAAATAGACGCCCTTCTCCAGCACGATCTCGCGGGTGCGGACGGCGCCCTTGAGCGCGCCCGGCAGGTGCACCTGCACCAGCTGCGCCGCGTCGATATCGCCCTCGATGCGGCCGCTGGAGATCACCGCCTCCGCCGTGACGTCGCCCTCGATGCTGGCCGCATCGCCCAGGTACACCACCGATTCGCTCTTGAGGTCGCCCTTGAGCCGGCCGTCGATGCGGACGCCGCCCTTGACGACGAGCGTGCCCTCGAACTCCGAGCCCTCGCCGATGAAGCTGGTGGTCTTGTGCGATTTCAACGTCATGGTTCACGCGATCCGAAGGACTGTGGATACGGCCGCTGCACAGGGCCAAGCCATGCCGGACACGGCTCCGGGCTGGGCGCTTCGCGCTGCTGCGTCATCTCCGCATCAGCATATCGTAAATCCGGTTGAAATCGTCCAGCGAATAAAACGCGATGCGGATGGTGCCCTGGCCCTGCTGGGCGCCGGCGCCCTGGGCGATGGCCACGCGTGTTCCCAGCCGCCGTTCGAGCTGCTCCTGCACCGCCTGGAACTGAAGCGCGCCGGAGAGCGCTGCCCCGGCGCCGGCGCGGCTGCGCCCCGGCGTCCCCACCCCCTGCCCCTCCCCACCAAGTGGGGAGGGGTGACCGCCCGGCGCCGCGCCTTCGCCCTCTCGTCCCTTGGCGCCGTCCCGCGCCAGCGTGCGCCTGACCCGGCGCTCGGTCTCGCGCACCGAGAGCGCCTCGGCCAGCACGGCCGCGCGCAGGGCGAGCTGGCTGGCCGCCTCGGGCAGCGCCAGCAGGGCGCGGGCGTGGCCGATCGTCAGCGCGCCCGACTCCAGATCCTCCTGCACCGCGAGAGGCAGGGCCAGCAGCCGCACCAGGTTGGCGACGGTCGAGCGCTCCTTGCCCACCCGGCGGGCCAATGTCTCCTGGGTGTAGCCGTAGCCATCGAGCAGGGTGCGATACGCCTGGGCCTCCTCGATGGGGGTGAGGGCTTCGCGCTGGAGGTTCTCCACCAGCGCCGCTTCGAGCAGCCCGGCCTCAGGGATGTCGCGCACGATCGCCGGGATGGTGGGCCAGCCGAGCGCGCGCACGGCCCGCCAGCGCCGCTCGCCGGCCACCAGCTCGTAGGCGCCGCGCTCCTGCGGGTGGGGGCGCACGATGACGGGCTGGATCACCCCCTGGCTCCGGATCGAGCGGGCCAGGGCCTCGGTCTGCTCGGGCAGGAACTGCCGGCGCGGCTGGTGGGCGCCGGCCACGATGCGCTCGACGGGCAGCGCGGCCAGCCGCCCGTCGGCGGCGGCGCCTCGATCCGGCGGCGACTGGAGCTTGCCCGTGCGGTCGGCTGCCATCGCCTCGCTCCGCGGTGCCACGCCTGTGGCGGGGAAAGGTGAGGCCGTGGCCTCGCCCAGGGCGGCGTCCCCATCCCCTCCCCACCTGGTGGGGAGGGGTGCCCCCAGGGCAGGGAGGGGACGCTCCGCGTCTACCGCACGCTGCTGCGCATGCGCGCGTTCAGGTTGGCGATGCGCTTCTCGATGATCGTGGGGTTATGATACGTCGTCTGGAGCGCCTCGAACAGCTTGAGCGCCCCCCGCAGGTCGCCCTGCTCTTCGAGGGTATCGGCCATGAAGTACTGGGCGCGCTCGGCGATGGGGGTGTTGGGGAAGTCGCGCACCACCTGGTGGAAGGCCACCATCGCCATGGGGAAGCGCTCCTCCCGGTAGTAGCTGTATCCCACCAGATACATGCCCTCGCTGCGGTAGCGCGACTTCGGGTAGCTGCGCAGCAGCGCGCGGAACTCGTAGCGTGCCTGGTCCATCTTGCCCATCGCCATGTACAGCGAGGCGATGCGGAACTGGACGTAATCGTGGCGCTGCCTGAGCTCGGGGGCCTGGAGCAGCTCACGGTAGATGGGCAGCGCGCGGTGACGGTTCTGCTTGTCCCCCTCATAGAGCGCCGCCAGGCTTTCCAGCGCCTCGTGGTGGAAGGGCCCGCCGGGGAACTGGGTGGTGAGCTGGATGTAGAAGCGGGAAGCCTCGGCGGCATTTTGCAGGTAGTACTGGTACAGGCTCGCCGCCCAGTACAGCGACTCCTCCACCAGCGCGTCGTTGGGGAAGATCTCCGTCAGCGAGACGAAGTTGCGGGCGGCATCGAGGTACTTGCCCTCGTTCCAGAGCTGCTTGGCCTTGTGGGAGAGCGCCTGGCTGCTGTCCATCCGGTCGCAGCCCGCGAGGCCGCCCGCGAGCAGCAGCGCTGCGAGCAGCAGCGCGAGGGCGATGGGCCGGGGAGGGCGGCTGCGTGCCGCAACCTCACCCCCCGGCCCCCTCTCGAAGAATTGGAGACGGGGAGATCGGCCGTGGACACGGAGCAACACGAGGGGCTCCCTCCCTCGCCAACTGTTGGAGAGGGAGGGTCGGGGTGGGTGAGGTTGCGCGGCGACCTCACCCACCGGCCCCTCTCCATCGGTAATGGAGAGGGGTGAGGGGTCGGGGCCGTTCGCGCGGCCGGGCGCTTCGCCAAGGCGTCCCCACCCCCGGCCCCTCCCCACCAGGTGGGGCGGGGTGACCGCCGGGCCGGGCGCCCCCTCCCTCTCCCTGGGGAGAGGGAGGGTCGGGGAGGGTGAGGTTCCGCCGTTCTCCCTCCCCCCTTGCGGGGGAGGGCCGGGGTGGGGGGTGGGCGGTCGCAGCAGTCTCACAGGCTCCTCACAGCAGCGCCCGGATGGCGCGCCGGGCGTCCTCGTCGAAGGACGGGGACGTGGCGATGAAGGATTCGAGCGCCGCGCGGCGCTCGGCCGCGGTGGCGCACGCCGCGTCGATCTGGTCCAGCCGGCGCCGCTCGTCCGCCACCCGGTACTGCTCCTCGAGCAGGGTGTTGAACTGGGTGTCGCAGCCGGCGATGGGCGCGGGGTAGCTCGCCACCGCGTCGTGCAGGCGGCGCCGGGCGGCTTCCAGGTGCTCGCGCACCCGGTGCCAGGCGGGATCGGGGGCCGGTGCCCCTTCGCGCCCCTCCGCCCACGGTCGAGCCGTCTCGGTGGCCATGGCGTCCTCCCCCCTCGTTTCATGAACCGCCTGCGCTCAGTTGAGCGGTCCCTCGGTCTCGCCCTCTTCGCCGGTCTCCTCGACGATCTTGGCGACCGCGGCCACCTTCTCGGCGGCGTCGAGGTCGATCAGGCGCACGCCCTGGGTGACGCGGCCGATGGTGCGCATGCGTTCGAGGCTCATGCGGATCAGCTTGCCGAGCTGCGTGATCAGCATTACCTCCTCGTCGTCGCCGAGCTGGGCGATGCCCACCACCTTGCCGTTGCGGGCGGTGGTCTTGATGGTGAAGATGCCCTTGTTGCCGCGGCTCCCCACCCGGTAATCGGCGATGTGGGTCTTCTTGCCGAAGCCGCGCTCGGTGACGGTGAGGATGTTGCCGGCGCCGGAGAGCACCTCCATCCCCACCACCTGGTCGCCCGCGTTCAGGCGGATGCCGATCACCCCCCGGCCCACCCGGCCGATGGTGCGCACCTGATCCTCGGGGAAGCGCAGCGAGAGCCCGTTGCGCGTGGCCAGGAACAGCTCCTGCTTGCCATCGGTGAGCGCCACGGAGATCAGCGCGTCGCCCTCGTCGATGTTGATGGCGCGCACGCCCGTGCTGCGCGGGTTGCCATACTCGAGCAGCTCGGTCTTCTTGAGGATGCCGTGGGCGGTGCCCATCATCACGTAGCGATCGGCCACGAACTTGGGCACGGCCAGGTACGCGCGCACCGTCTCGCCCGGCTCCAGCGGCAGCAGGTTGACCACGGCCTTGCCGCGCCCCGTGCGCGCCACCAGCGGAATCTCGTATACCTTCTTCCAGTAAACCTTGCCGGCGCTGGTGAAGATCAGCAGGAAGTCGTGGGTGGAGGCGACGAACATCTGCTCGACGAAATCCTCCTCGCGCGTGGTCATGCCCAGCTTGCCCTTGCCGCCGCGGCGCTGGGTGCGGAACTGGCGGGTGGGGCCGCGCTTGATGTAACCGGCGTGGGTGATGGTGACCAGCATCTCCTCGCGGGTGATCAGGTCTTCCAGGTTGATGTCCTGGGCGTCCTCGACGATCTCCGTGCGGCGGGGCTCGCCGTAGCGCTCCTTCAGCTCGCGGCTCTCCGTGCGGATGATGGCCAGCACGCGCTCCCGGTCGGCCAGGATCGCCTGCAAGTCGGCGATGGTGCGGGTCAGCTCGGCGAACTCGTCCTGGATCTTCTGCTGCTCGAGCCCGGTCAGCCGCTGCAGGCGCATCTCGAGGATCTCCTGCGCCTGCACCTCGGAGAGGCCGTAGTCGGCGATCAGCATGGCGCGCGCGTCGGCGGGGGCGGCGGCCGCCTTGATCTTCTCGATCACGGCGTCCAGGTGGGCCAGGGCGATGCGCAACCCTGCCAGGATGTGGGCGCGGGCCTCGGCCTTGGCGAGCTCGAAGCGCGTGCGCCGCTCGATCACCTCGATGCGGTGGTTGAGGAAGTAGCGGAAGAACTGGGGCAGCGAGAGCACCTTGGGCTGGCCATCCACCACCGCCAGCATGATGATCCCGAAGGAGGTCTGGAGCTGGGTCAGCTTGTAGAGGTTGTTCAGCACCACCTCGCCCGCGAAGCCCCGCTTGACCTCGATCACCATCCGCATGCCCTTGCGGTCGGACTCGTCGCGCAGGTCGGAGACGCCGTCGAGCCGCTTGTCGCGCACCAGCTCGGCGATCTTCTCCAGCAGGCGCGCCTTGTTCACCATGTAGGGCAGCTCGTGGACGACGATCGTCTCCCGGTCGTCCTTCTCGCCCGTCTCGATCTCGCAGCGCGCCCGCAGCGTGATCACGCCCCGCCCGCCCGAGTAGGCCTCGAGGATGCCGCCCCGCCCGAGGATGTACCCGCCGGTGGGGAAGTCGGGGCCGGGCAGCAGCGCCATCAGCTCCGAGGGCGTGGTGGTCTCGGCATGGTCGATGTAGTGCAGGAACGCCTCCAGCGTCTCGCGTAGGTTGTGGGGCGGCACGTTGCTGGCCATCCCCACGGCGATCCCGGTCGAGCCGTTGACCAGCAGGTTCGGGAAGCGCGCGGGCAGCACCATCGGCTCCGCCAGCGACTCGTCGTAGTTGGGCTGGAAGGCGACCGTGTCCTTGTCGAGATCGGCCAGCATCTCGTGGGCCAGCCGCGTCATGCGCGCCTCGGTGTAGCGCATCGCCGCGGGCGAATCGCCATCCACCGAGCCGAAGTTGCCCTGCCCGTCCACCAGCGTGTGGCGCATCGAGAAGTCCTGCGCCAGCCGCACCAGGGCGTCGTAGATCGCCGTATCGCCGTGGGGGTGGTACTTGCCGATCACGTCGCCCACGATGCGCGCCGACTTGCGGTAGGCGCGGTTCCAGTGGTTGCCCTGCTCGTTCATGGAAAAGAGAATCCGCCGGTGCACGGGCTTCAGCCCGTCGCGCACATCGGGCAGGGCGCGCCCGATGATGACGCTCATCGCATACTCCATGTAGGAGTCGCGCATCTCGTCTTCGATGTTCACCGGCATGACGTGCGGATCGACGGGCTCCATCGCTCTCCTGCTCCTGGTGGCGGACTTCCTCGGCCCGGCCTCATGGCCGCGACCCAGACGACCGGCGCGACCTCATGGTCGCGCGCAGAACGACCGGCGTCCCCTCCCCCATCCCCTCCCCACCAAGTGGGGAGGGGTGCCCGCAGGGCAGGGTAGGGACCCCGGCCGCCGCGCCAGCGGCGGGGGTGAGGCGGCGGCGCCTACCTCCCGACGGGGTCTGCCCCGGGGCGAAATCGGGCTCTGGCGCGGCTCCGCGGCGCGTTCGGCGACCAACGGAGGATACCACGGCGGGGGGTGCGGGGCAATTTGCGGGGGGGGTAGCGACGGCGAGCGTTTTGGCTGGGATGCTGCCGTTATTGAGCGATACGATCGAAACGTTTAATAAAACCGCCTGGAAGACGTTCTCTCGCACAAAAGTTGAATTACGCTCTCCAGGCTGGTTGCTAATCAAAAGAAGTCGTCTTAACGTTTAATAAGAGGCGGAAAATCGTCGGGCTATTCAACGTTGCTTTCATGAGCCGCCATTCCGTCCAGGAGCCATGAAGCGCACAACTGGGGAGTTCGTTCCGGGGAGCCTCGCCGCCAAACCGTATCGGGCATTCATCCCCAATCCGTTGCCGCCGGATCCGCCGCTCGCATTCGATGCCGAGCTGGAGACCCTCCGGAACCAGGCGCATCTCGCCCTCGGCCGGCTGGACATGATCGGCGCCCTGCTACCGGACAGCCATCTGTTCCTCTACCAATACGTCCGCAAAGAGGCCCTGCTGTCGTCTCAGATCGAAGGCACCCAATCGTCCTACACCGATTTGCTGCTCTCCGAGCTGCAAGAGGCGCCGGGTATGCCTCTCGACGACGTCCGCGAAGTCTCCAACTACGTGGCGGCACTCGACCACGGCCTGGAACGCATCCGCGAGGGTTTTCCCCTCTCCCTGCGGCTGTTGCGCGAAATGCACGCAATCTTACTCGCCAGGGGCCGCGGCGAAGACAAGCTGGTGGGGGACTTTCGGCGCATCCAGGTGTTCATCGCCAACCGTGCGGGCGAGAGCGTGTTCGTGCCGCCCCCGCCAGACCGGCTGATGGCATGCCTGGACCCGTTCGAGCACTTCCTTCACGAACCGCCCGAGCGGATTCAGCCGCTGCTCAAGGCGGCGCTGGCCCATGTCCAGTTCGAATCCATCCATCCCTTCGAAGACGGCAACGGTCGCCTGGGCCGACAATTGATCCCGCTGCTGTTGTGCGAAAACAAGATGCTGGCCCAGCCCAACCTGTACCTGAGCCTGTTCTTCAAATCGCACCGGGACGAGTATTACGACCGACTTCAACGCGTGCGCACCGAGGGCGATTGGGAGGGCTGGGTGCGGTTCTTCCTGCTGGGGGTACGGGACACGGCGGACCAAGCCGTGGTGACGGCTCAGCGTTTGCGCGACCTGTTCCGTGCGGACCAGGAACGCATTGAGGGCTTGAGGCGCGTGGCCGGCACGGCCCTCCGCGTTCACGAACTGCTCCGGCGCAGACCGATCATGTCCGTGCCCGAGGCAACTCGAGAGTTGGGATTGAGTTTCCCTGCGGTGGCTGCATCCTTCGGCCGGCTCGTCGATCTCGGCGCGGTGCGCGAGATTACGGGTCGACAGCGCAACCGCCTGTTCGCCTACCAGGCGTATCTGGATATCCTGATCGAGGGTACGGAACCCCTGCCACCGGTGTCGAGTTGACGCGGCCCCCGTCGTGGACGTTCGCCGCTTTCGCCCGACGCGGGCAGGTTTGCCCGGTCGGGAGGGATGCCCCTCTTCCACCGAACGCGGGTAGGGGTGAGTCGGCTCGAAGCGCTATCCCATTCGCCGGAACGTGCCGGCTGGTCAGCGCGGGGGAAAAAGGCCGGCGACGGCCCGCCCCCCCTACTCCGTCATCCGGCGGAAGAAGGCGATGGCGGCGGGCTTGTCCCACTGGCGGGAGCCGAGGGCGCGGCGCACGATCATCCCCTGCTTGTCGATGATGTAGGTGGTGGGCAGTGCGCTGATGGCGTAGCTGCGGGTGATCTCCCCCGCGGGGTCGAGCAGCAGGGGGAAGGTCAGCTTGAGCTCGCGTCCGAACGCCAGCACGCGCGCCGGGGGCTCCTGCAGGTTCACGGCCAGCATCTTGAAGGGCGTGCCGGCGAGCTCCTCGTACAGGCGCTGCATGGCGGGCATCTCGGCGCGGCAGGGGATGCACCAGGTGGCCCAGAAGTTGAGCAGCACCACCTGCCCGCGCAGCTCGCTCAGGCGCCAGGTCTGCCCCCCGGCATCCTTGGCCGTGAAGTCGAAGGCCGCCACGGGCTTGCTCGGGATGTCCATGGGCAGCCCGGCCGGGTTCTGCGCCAGGGCCACCCCGCCCGGCAACGCGCCCGGCAGCGCCAGGGCCATCCCGCCCGGCAGCGCCAGCGCCCACACCGCGAGCGCGGCGAGGATGAGGGCACGCAGCTGCGCGGCGATACGCGAATCCGGCAGGCGACCGACCGAGCGCATGGGGTCAGGCTCCTTCAGCTTCAGGGCGCATGGTGGGGAAGAACAGTACGTCGCGCAGCGAATACTGGTCGGTGAGCAGCATCACCATGCGGTCGACGCCCAGCCCCACGCCGCCCATGGGCGGCATGCCGTACTCCATGGCGCGCAGGAAGTCGGCGTCGTAGGGGTGGGCCTCCTGGTCGCCATGGCGCCGCCGTGCCACCTGCTCCTCGAACAGCTCGCGCTGCACGACGGGGTCGTTCAGCTCGGAGTAGGCGTTGCCCACTTCGAAGCCGCAGACGAACGGCTCGAAGCGCTCGACCAGGGCGGGGTCGCCGCGGTGGGCCTTGCAGAGCGGCGTGCTCTCCTTGGGGAAGTCCGTGACGAAGGTGGGCTGGATCAGCCGGGCCTCGCACAGCTCCTCGAACAGCCGCGCGACGGCGAGCCCGCGCCGGTAGCCGCCCGCGATCTCCCAGCCGCGCTCGCCGAGCAGGCGCTGCAGGGCCTCGTCGGAGAGGGCGTCCACGTCGACGCCGCCCAGGTCGCCTATGGCCTGCTTCATGGTCAGGCGGCGCCAGGGGGGGGCCACGTCGATCGCCGTGCCCTGGTATGTGAAGCGGGTCGCCCCGTGCAGCGCCAGGGCGCAGCGCTCCCAGATCGCCTCGAAGTGCGCCATCATGTCCGTGTAGTCGGCATACGCCTGGTAGAACTCGACCATCGTGAACTCGGGGTTGTGCGAGCGGTCGATGCCCTCGTTGCGGAAGTTCTTGCCGATCTCGAACACCCGGTCGAACCCCCCCGCCACCAGCCGCTTCAGGTAGAGCTCGGTGGCGATGCGCAGGTAGAGCGGCAGGTCCAGCGCCTTGTGGTGGGTGGTGAAGGGCGTGGCCGCGGCGCCGCCGTAAAGCACCTGCAGGATGGGCGTCTCCACCTCGAGGAAGCCCTGTCCCAGCAGGTACTCGCGCAAAGTCTGGATCACCTGCGCCCGGCGCAGGAACACCTCGGCCACGCCATCGTTGAGGGCCAGGTCGGCGTAACGCTGGCGGTAGCGGAACTCGACGTCGCGCACTTCGTCGTGCACCACCTCGTGGCCGTCCTTGACCTCGACCTTGGGCACGGGCAGCGGCCGGACGGCCTTGGCCAGCACCTCGACGGTGCGGGCGCGCAGAGTGAGCTCGCCCGTGCGGGTGCGCATCATGGCGCCGCGGAAGCCGAGGTAATCGCCCAGGTCGCACAGCCCGAACACGCCGTAGGCGGCAGCGCCCACCTCGTCCTGCCGCACGTACACCTGGAGCCGGCGGTGGGCATCCTTCACGTGGCAGAACGCCGCCTTGCCCTGGCGGCGCACGGCCACCAGCCGGCCCGCCAGGCTCACCTCGGCCCCCGACGCGATCAGGGCCTCGCCCTCTGCGTGCAGGCGCCCCGCCGTGTGGCTGGCCTCGAACCGGTACGGGTAGGGGTTCACCCCCAGCGACCGCAACTGCTGCACCTTCTCCAGGCGGATGCGACGCTGCTCGTTGTGGTCGTCCATCAGGGCTCGGCTGGAGGCAATGCAGGTGACGAATCGCGGGTGACGGATCGCGGGTGGCGGCGGCCAGGATGGCGCGTGCGGGGCTGGGTCGAGCGCACCATTAAACCGTACCGCGACCGCGATGGCAACGGCCCGTCGCGCGACGCCGGCGGGTCCGTCCGAAACCGGTTGCCGCTGCGGGCGGCCTCGCCCTCCCCGGCCCTCCCGCGCCCGATGGAGCGGGCAGGGCAAACGCAAGATCGGTCGCCGGCCGAGGTCGTCGCTGCCCCCCCTGCCGCGGCCGATCTTCCCCTCTCCAATTCTTGGAGAGGGGGCCGGGGGGTGAGGTTGCGGCAGCGCAATCCGCCCGCGAATCCCCTCCCCCGGCCCCTTGTGTCCTGAAGAGCGGCAGGGTAACGCCTATGCCATGCCAGGGAGAGAGGCGGCGGGGGTGGCGCCAGGGCAAGTCCAAAGTCGTCCGTCACCTCATGCCGTCTGTGGGCGTCAGGGTCGCGGCGATGGCCTGCGGAGCGCTGCCCGGCGCCCTCCGGCCTCCCTCCCCGGAGTGGATCGCTGTGGCGT
>JACQKK010000041.1 GCA_016204605.1 Candidatus Lambdaproteobacteria bacterium | reverse complement strand
TCCCCAGGGAGAGGGGCTCCGCTCCGCCCGGGGAGCCGATGCGCAGCTCCCTCCCTCTCCAATTCTTGGAGAGGGAGGGCCGGGGCGGGTGAAGTTGCGCGGCCGGGGAGGGTGAGGTACCGCGGCCGGGGAGGGTGAGCTTGTGGCGGCCGCTACACCGCGGTGCTGACGGCGGTGTGCGGCTGCGCGGCCGCGCGGCGGTGGCGGAGGTAGCGGCCGAGCAGCCGCAGCGCCTCGCCGTAGATGAGGATCGAGGCGGCCAGCACCGTGGCGATGAGCCACTCCCACACGCTGAGCGAGTGGGTGTTGAACACCTGGTGGCCGAAGCCCGTCTCGACGGCGGCCACCTGCAAGAGCACGACGCCCGCCAGCGAGCCCCACAGGGGGCCGTTCGAGAGGAAGCCGCGCGAAAAGGCCGAGTAGCGGTCCACGCGGGCGTTGAAGGCGTTGAAAATCTGGAACAGCACGAACGTCGTGAACGCGAGCGTGGGCGCGGTCTCGGCGTGCAGGTGCTGGGCGGCCGCGGCGAGCAGGGGCCCGATCACCCACACGCCCCCGAGCGCGGCCGCGGCGGAGCTCGAGTGCAGGCCGCCGTAGAGCACGCCCACGGTGCCGGCCACCATCATCGCGCCGAAGCCGAACAGCATGGCCAGTCGCCGCCAGGAGAGGATGCGCTCCTCGGGCGGGCGTGGCCGCTCCTGCATGTTCTCGGGGCGGAGCGGTTCGAGCCCCATGGCCATGGCGGGCGGGCCGTCCATGATGATGTTGATCCAGAGGATCTGCACCGGGTTCAGGGGCGAGGGCAGCCCGGGGATCACGTAGGCGGTGAGCATCGAGAACAGGGCGCCGATGTTCGTCGAGAGCTGGAACTTGACGAACTTGACGATGTTGTCATAGATGGCCCGCCCCTCGCCCACGGCGCCGACGATGGTGGCGAAGTTGTCGTCGGTGAGCACCATGGAGGAGGCTTCCTTGGCCACCTCGGTGCCCCCCTTGCCCATGGCCACGCCGATGTGGGCGCTTTTGAGCGCCGGCGCGTCGTTGACGCCGTCGCCGGTCATGGCCACCACGTGGCCGCGCGCCTTGAGCGCCTCGACGATGCGCACCTTGTGCGCCGGCGCCACGCGGGCGAACACGGCCACCTGGTCGATCACGCCCGCGAGCTGGGCCGTGTCCATCGCCTGGAGCTCTTCGCCGGTGAGCACCTGGCCCGGCAGCCCCAGGTGCAGGGCGATGGCCATGGCGGTGATCTTCTGGTCGCCGGTGATCATCTTGACCTGGATGCCCGCCTGCCGGCACAGGCGAATCGCCTCCGCCGCCTCGGGCCGGGCCGGGTCGATCATGCCCACCAGCCCCAGCAGCGTCAGCCCTTGCACGTGCGGCCAGAGATCGGCGGCGGGGTCGAAGCCATCGGCCGGCAGGCGCCGGGAGGCCACCGCCAGCACGCGCAACTGCTGCCCGGCGAGATGGGCGTTCTCCGCGAGCAGCGCCTCCCGGGCGGCGCCGTCGAAGGGCTGCCGGCCCTGGGTGGTGAGCCAGTGCGAGCAGCGGCGCAGCAGGGCCTCCGGCGCCCCCTTGACGGCCACATACACACTTTCGCCCTCGCCGTCGGGGTGGAAGGTGGCCATCAGGTTGTGGGCCGAATCGAAGGGGATCTCCGCGACGCGCGGCATGGTTCGCTCAAGGGCGCGGCGGGTGATGCCGCCCTTGGCGGCCAGCACCACCAGCGCCCCCTCGGTGGGGTCGCCCAGCAGCACCCCGCCCCGGCGCACGTTGCTGTCGTTACACAGCACGATCGGCCGCAGCATCGGTCCCAGATCGGGCAGCTCCCCGGCCCGCCCCAGGCCGCGTACGCCCGCATCGATCAGGATCTCGCCTTCGGGCAGGTAGCCTTCGCCGGTGACCTTGAAGCGGCGCCCGCCGTGGAAGAACGCCCGCGCCGTCATCTGGTTGAGCGTGAGCGTGCCCGTCTTGTCGGAGCAGATCACCGTGGTCGAGCCCAGCGTCTCGACGGCGGCCAGGCGCTTGACGATGGCGCGGTTCCTCGCCATGCGGCGCATGCCCAGCGCCAGCGTCACGGTGACCACGGCCGGCAGCCCCTCCGGCACGGCGGCCACGGCCAGGGCGATCGCCTCCAGCACCGCATCGAACAGCCCTTTGCCCGTGTACAGGCCGAGGGCCAGGATCATGGCGATGAAGATGCCGGCCACGGCGGCCAGGCGCTTGCCCAGGTGGTCGATCTGCACCTGCAGCGGCGTGGGCGGCTCCGTCGTCTCCGCCAGCGCCTGCGCGATCCGGCCCATCTCGGTGTGGTGGCCCGTGGCCGTGACCATGAGCTCGCCGCGGCCGCGGGTGACCATGGTGTTCATGTAGGCCATGTTGGCGCGCTCCGCCAACGGCGCCGGCTCGGCGGCGAGGGCCTTGGCGTCCTTCTCGGCCGGCCGCGATTCCCCCGTGAGCGAGGACTCGTCGATCTCGAGGGTCTGGCTCAGCACCAGGCGGCCATCGGCCGCCACACGATCGCCCGGCTCGAGCAGCACGATATCGCCCGGCACCAGCGTTTCGGCGGCCACCTCGGCGGTGCGCCCCTCCCGCCGCACCCGCGCGCGGAGCGGCAGCATCTTCTTGAGCGCCTCCAGGCTCTGCTCGGCGCGGTGCTCCTGGTAGAAGCCGAGCAGGGCGTTGAGCAGCGTCACCACCATGATCACGATGGCGTCCTTGAGATCGCCCACGGCCGCCGCGAACACCGCGGCGACCGCCAGGATCAGGATCAGCAGGCTCTTGAACTGGTCCACGAACAGCAGGATCAGCGGCCGCGGCGGCTTTTCGGGGAGCCGGTTCGGGCCGTGCCGGGCGAGTCGCGCGGCGGCCTCCGCCCCCTCGAGCCCCAGGGCATGCTCGACCCCCAGCTCCGTGCTGACGAGCCCCTCGGCCAGCGCGTGCCAGGGGCGGGGAGCGGGCGCACGCGCTGCGGCGGGCTGGGTCGGAGTGCTCTGATCGGCCATGAACGCCTGTGTGCAGGATCGGGAGAAGGCGAGTGTCGCGCCGCCGCCCCACGGTACGAGCGCGGAGCCGCAACACGCGCCCATTCGATGTATACTAGAACCTGCGGCAAATTGCTCCCCCCGGCGGCAGCGCCGGCGTCGACCGGGCTCCGGCCGGGGTCATGCCGGGCCTGAACGCCAGCGCCCGCGCCGCGACGGCACGTCCCGCTCCGCCGCGGCGGAACGGTTGCGGAGGGCCGGCGGGGGGGCGGCAACTCTTCCGGGTGGAGTGACAGGACGGCACCCCCGCCTGGATACGCTGAAGATCGACCTATGGATCGCCATCGGGCAATCGTCAGGGTGCTGTGGGTGGTGCTGTTTCTCAACTGGGCCGTCGCGGCGGCCAAGCTGGTGATCGGCTACGGCATCGATTCGCTGGGCATGATCGCCGACGGCTTCCACTCCCTGCTCGACGGCTCCTCGAACGTGATCGGCCTGGTGGGCATGGTGGCGGCCAGCCGCCCGCCCGATGCGGACCACCACTACGGCCACCACAAGTACGAGGCGGTCTCGGCCCTGGGCATCGCGCTGCTGCTGGGGGTGACCGCCATCGAGGTGGTGCAGGCGGGCATCGGCCGGCTGACGAGCGACCTCCACCCCAAGCCCTCGCTGGCGGGGCTGGCGGTGATGGCGGTCACGATGGCGGTCAACGCCTTCGTGACGCGCTACGAGTACCGGCGCGGCGTGGCGCTGCAGAGCCAGATCCTGGTCGCCGATTCGGCCCACACCCGCTCGGACATCCTGGTCTCCCTCTCCGTGCTGGCGGGGCTGGGCGCGGTGTGGCTCGGGCTTTACTGGGTGGACGTGGCGGTGGCGTTCCTGATCGCGGCGTTCATCCTCTACGTCGCCTATGGCCTGTTCTGCCGCGTGTCTCAGGTGCTCACCGATGCGGCGTCGCTGGACCCGGCGGCGATCGCGGCGGTGGCGCGGGAGGAGCCGGAGGTGATCTCCACCTCCACCATCCGCACGCGCGGCGCCGCACCCTCGCTGTTCATCGACCTCGATATCCAGCTCGATCCCGACCTCTCGCTGGCCGACGCCCACCGCATCGCCCACGGCGTGCGCGACCGCTGCATGCGGGCCTTCGGGGCCACCGACGTGGTCGTGCATGTCGAGCCGGCGCCGCCTTCGGCCGGCGCGTCGCGGATGGCCCGGTAAGTGGCGGAGGGGCGCGTGAGCGCCAGGTGCGGCGGCGGCGAAATCCCGCCGGCGGCGCCGTGGGGGTTCGTGGTCGTGGGGCTGGGACGACACGCGGTCATTCCGCATGACATGAGGAATCTGCTGTTGCCGTTCGCGTGGCGCCCAGCGAGACGATGGGCGACTCTTACGACTCTTACCGAAGGAATCCGGCGGGCGGGTTGCCGGCCGCGCCAGGTGTGCCGGATCGATCCGGCCGCCTACTTCTGCGGCGGCTCCTCGTCGCCGTCGTTCACCTGCAGGCGCAGATCCTTGCCGGCGCGGAAGAACGGCAGCTCCTTGCGGGGCACGTATACCTTCTCGCCGGTCTTGGGGTTGCGGCCGGTGTATGCGTTGTATTCCTTCAGCGTGAAGCTGCCGAAGCCCCGGATTTCCACACGATCCCGCGCCGAGAGCGCCTTCTTGATGCTCTCGAAGAAGATGTTGACCGCCTGTTCGGAGACCTTGTTGGTCTGATGGGTCGTCAGCGCGAGCTGGTCGATGAGCTGCGACTTGTTCACGGAGTTGCTCCGGCGTAATAGGTTCCGGGCGCGGCTTGGAGTGCGTCGGACTTTCGAATTGGCGCGGCAGTCCCTGGGTCGGCAGCAGCCGGTTACGCGCTCCGCTCGTTCAACCGAAAATCATCTCTACACGGGCTCCGCTGAAAAGTCAAACTTATCAAAGAGATATCGGAGTCGGGCGGCTGGGCCTGCGGGCAGGGGGGCGGCGGAGCGCGCCGGCGCACGATCGTACGGCCCGAGGCCGCGCGCTGCCCCACCCCGCCTCGCGGCCCCGCCGGCCCACCGGCTGGGAGCGGGTGGGGAGTGGTACGTCGAACGGGTCCCGCGACCCGACCTGATCCGTGGCCGCGTCCGCAGCCTGCGGACGGGTCACGGAGGCCGGGGGCGTCATGGGGCGCATCGATCGCCCGCGCCCGCTCAGCGCTTGCGCTCGATGGGGAAGGCGGGGGGGATGATCTGGTCGAGCCCCACCCCCCCGGGTCGCCACTCGGGGATGCGCTCCCAGCCACGGGCGACGGCCGCGCGGGCCTGGGCGTAGACGGCGTCCTCGTCCACCAGCAGGGCGTGGCCGCCGCGGATCAGGGTCTTGCCGTCCACGATCACCGTATCGACGTCGCGCCCGCAGGCGAAGTCCACCAGCGCCTTGATGGGGTCGTGGTAGATGCCGTTGCCCAGGTGGCTCAGCCGCACCACCAGGAGGTCCGCCTTGGCCCCCGGGGCGAGCCGGCCCAGGTCGTCGCGCCCCAGGAACCGGCACGGGGCCAGCGTGGCGGCGTTGAACACGTCGCGCGGCGGGCAGGCCTGGTAGTTGCCCTCGACCACCCGCGCCAGCACGGCGGCCCAGCGCATCTCGCTCACCATGTCCATGGGGTAGGTGTCGGTGCCGAGGGCGACGTTGACCCCGGCCGCGCGGTAGCGGGCGAAGGAATTGAGCGTCATCGCCATCTTGGCGTACTTGTAGGGGCAGTGGCCCAGGGTGGCCCCGCTGGCGGCCAGTCGCTGCACGTCGTCGCCGAACGGGTAGTGGCTCCAAGGATGGGCCGTGGTGAACACGCCGTGGCCGATCAGGGTGCGGCGGGTGAGGAAGCCGATGTCCGCCAGGTAGGCGATGGGCGTCTTGCGCCCGGTCTTCAGGATGCGGTCGAACTCGAGCAGGTTGCCGCCGGCGTGGGTGTGGATGGGCAGGTCCAGCTCGGCCGCCAGCGCAGCGGCTTCGCGCAGCATGGGCTCGGAGCAGGTTTCCACCTGGGCCGGGTTGACCAGCCCGCGCACCCGTCCGCCCGCGGCGCCATCGTAGCGGCGCAGGAAGTCCTTGGCCTCGGCGAAGTGCCTGCGGCCGGTCTCCGCGTCCTCGTCGTAGTAGAGGCGGCCCTCCGCGTCGGTGTGGATGTTGTGGTCGCGGAAGCTGGGGCCGGTGTAGACCCGCATGCCGAGCGTCTCGATCTGGCGCACCCAACCCTCCCACTCGCCCCGCAGCCCGCCCACGTCGACCACGGTGGTGGTGCCGTTGCGCAGGGCGTGCAGCAGGGTGAAGGCGCGCAGGGCCGCGGTCTCCGCCGCGTCGGGCGGCTGGACCTTGCCCTTGAGCGGCGCGGACGCGCTCAGGTAATTGGCGCTGCGCCAGTCGTTGCGCGATTCGTCCAGCAGCAGGTAGTCGCTGCCGCCGCCGTTGGGGTGGATGTGGGTGTTGATGAAGCCGGGGCAGACCAGGGCGCCGCGGGCGTCGATGCGCACGTCGGCCGGGCCGCCATGGCGTCCCCCGGCGTGGACGATGCGGTCGCCCTCGAAGGCGACGGCGCCCTCCTCGTACACCCGGTGGCCGGTGCCGTCGAAGGCGACCACCCAGCCCCCTTCGATCACGGTGCGCATGGTCTCGCTCCTCCTCTGTTCGGCCGCCCCCGGGGCCCTCAGGCCCGGGCGCGACGCTTGGCCGGCGCGGCCCGTCCGTTGCGGAGGGGCGCGGCGCGCGGCTTCCTGGCCGCCGCCCTGGCCTTGCGCGGGGGCGCGGCTGGCTTGACCCGCTGCGGTCTGGCCTTGAGCGGCTGCGCCGCCGAGCCGGCCGCCACGACCACCCGCCGCACGGCGTATCTGTCGCCGATCCCTTTCAGGTGCGCCGTCTCCCGGGCGGCCGCCAGCCCGCGTTCCCGCACCCGCTCCTGCACGCCCGGCGCCCGCCAGACGTCCTCGCTGCATACGATCTCGCCGCCGCTCGCCAGATCCTGCACGCGCGAGGCGATGTTGACGGTGCTGCCGAAGTAGTCGAGCTGGTTGTTCGACTGGATGGCCACGCAGGGTCCGCTGTGCATCCCGATCTTGAGCACCAGATCCTCGCCGTAGGCCACCGCCTGCCGCACGTTGTCGATCATCTGGGTGGCCGCGGCCATGGCCTTGTCGGGCTCGGCGAACACGGCCATCACCGCGTCGCCGATAGTCTTGACGACCGCGCCCTGGTGGCGCGCCACCACCGCCTCGAGCACGAGGAAATGGCGGCGCACGATATCGAGCGCCTTGAGGTCGCCGACGCGCACGTACATCGCCGTCGACATCTGCAGGTCCGTGAACAGCACGGTCAGGTTCTTGATCTCGAGCCCCGTGCCCACCTCGATCGCATCGGCCTTGAACAGCCGGTGGAAGGTCTGGTTGGCGAGCACGCGCTTGCCGGTGAGGAAGCGCCGGATCGTGAATTTGCGGGCGGGGTGCACGTCGGTGTCGTCGCCGAGAAACGCAACATAGAACGGCATTCCGGCGTCCAGGTTGTTGTGCACCCGCACGGTGACAGGGCCCTTTTTGAGTTCGAATTCGGGCGGGACCATCTGCCCGTCGAACAGCTCCAGCGTCACTTCGGAGGGGCCCTCGTCGCGGGCGATCAGGAAGCTCAGCGCGTGCACCGCAGGGCACGACACGTCGTGCCAGCCCCGCTTCGCCTCGAAGCTGAAAGTGCGCGTCTCCTTGGGCGCCAGCACGCCATCGAGCAGGGCGGCGCGCTGCAGCCACTCGTGGAACGCGTTGGAGTCGATGCTCGGGGAGGCGTACATCACGATCAGGTCTTCCCGCAGCCGCACCGCATCGGGGTCGTGGTAGCGGATGCGCCGCACGGCCGGCGACACGGAGAAGTTGACCTCGATCTCGTCGTCCAGGGACCCCTGGAGATCGACCCGTCAGAGCTTGCAGTATCGTTGCGTGTGGGCGAGCGCGCGCAGGCCGCCCGGCGTGGTGATGAGCATGCCGCACTGCGTGCAGAGCACGCTCCACACCAGGGCGAAGATGCCGGCCATGGTCGCGTGCAGGAACAGATCGACCACCAGGTTCTCGTCGGCCTGCTGCTCCGCAGCCCAGAGCAGCGGATTGATGCGGTACAGCCGCTCCTCGGGCGCCGTCTCCACCCACTGCCCCAGCCGCTCCAGCAGCCTGGATGGAAAGGCATGCGCCTGGGCGACCAGCTCCAGGCGGGATTCCAGGTTCGTGTTCATCGCTTCCCTCCCCCATGGACGGATCTCGATGTGGGACGACTCGCTACCGAACCTACCACGTCCGCGCCCCCAGTGGCGTATGCGGGCTTACCCGCCGGGCGGCTGGCGAGCGGCGGGGGCCCCGAGCATGTTCCGCGCACGCACTCTAGCATCGGAATGGTTCCGATCAAATACTACCGCGCGCATGCAACCGGTTATCCGAGCGGGAGGCCCAGCGGCGTCTCGCCTGAACGGGCGCCGGTTCCAGCGGGGAGCGAGCGCACGAAGCCCAGCGCCGGAAACCAGGCGCCGGTGCGTTTATCCGCAGTGGGCGCGGAGTCCGTGGGCGCCGTGACCGGAAACCCTCGCGGCACCCGGTGGGCTGGGCGCGCTCTGGACATCGGAGCCTGGCGGCCGGCAGCACATGCTTTGATCCTCGGGTGGCCTGTTCCGGCGCCCCCTTCACCCGCGAGATTTCCAGCATCCCTGCGCATTCAGCCGCGGCGACGCGGTTTTCCCCCTCCTGCTTCCGAAATGGTCATGGTCGACATTCACCACCCGACCCTTCCTTCCACCCGCACGCCGGCGCGCCCGACCCGGCCGGGACCGGACCTCGGCATGCGCCGCCGATTCGCCGTGCTGGCGGGCG
>JACQKK010000197.1 GCA_016204605.1 Candidatus Lambdaproteobacteria bacterium | reverse complement strand
GCCGGCGCCTCACGGCCTTATAAGCCGTAGGTCGCAGGGCCGAGCCCTGCACCGCCCACTGTCGGAACAAGGGGTTGGGAGGGAGGAGGGGCGAGGCGGGGGGTGAGAGACAGTGTGAGAATGGCGCTGGGAGCCGGCGGGATGGTCGCCGAGGCGCCCTTGCCGGAGACGGTGACCGTGTTCGTGCGCCAGGCCGGAGTGCCCGTGAAGTCGAGCAGGTCCGAGAGGAACTTGCCCTTATTCAGGCCCGTCGAAACGAATTTGACCGTGTCTCCGCTTGCCGTACAGTCCCAGTCGAAGGCCCCCAGGGCGTCGTCGGCGAAGACCCCGGTGCAACCGCTGAACCCGCTCACGGTCACCGCCTGTAGTTCCCCGCCGTGAATGCATTTGTCATAGCCAGTCCCGGCGGTCGCCGGATCGCAGGCCGCACCCGTCGCCGCGAGCGCGGTGGTGCCATCGGCTGCCACGTACTGGTTCCAGTCCGCCGTGCCCGAATAGAGCGGGCCGATAGTGGAAAGCGTGGGGTCGGCGGTGATGGCGACCGTGGCCGAAGCCACGGCTCCGGTGCTGTCGGTCACCGTGAGCCCCACCACGTAGGCGCCCGCCAACGCGAACGTTACGCTGCCGGGGTTCTGCTGCGAGGAGCTGCCCGGGCCACCTCCCACTGAGGTCGAGTCGAAGTTCCAGGCGTAGACATACGGCGGCGTGCCGCCGCTGGCGCTGCCGGTGAACGTGACTGCGGTGTTGAACGTGATGTTCTGCGATCCCGTGGGAGAGGTGATCGCGGCGGAGAGCGGCGTGGTGGTGCCCCCGCCTGCTCCGCCCCCGCTCCCCCCGCTGCTGCCCCCGCCACAGGCGGCGATGAGCACGCCGAGGCCCCCCACGCCGCACCCGCCCCCAAAGCCCGCGGGGCGAGGCGCCATGGCCCGTCACCGATGGGCATGACCTGCTGGTCCCACAATGGGCGTTCATGATCTCCCCCCTGATCAAGCGATGTACTACCCGCCCGGCAAAGACGGGCGGAGCCCCTCACGGCGCGCGGTCGGGCGCCCGCCATTGCCGCAGAGCCGGTCGTGCGGGTGCTTCGCCGTCGCTGCAGAGCGAGGATACGCCTGCGGCGTCGCGAGCGAAAGGCGCACGCGTCCCGCCGGCCCCGGGGTGCGCCCGTCGCCCATGGCGCCTCATCCCGCCTTCTCCCGCCGCCGGGCCTTGAGCGCGGCCAGCTCCGTCTCGACGGGGTCGGCCACGACCCGCGCACGGCGACCGCCCCGCACGTCGTCCTTCAACGCCGCCAGCTCCGCCTGGAGCCCGGCATCGCGCGCCGCTGCCGCCGCGGCCTGGCGGGAGCCGGTCGGCGGGTCTTGGCGGCCAGCGGCCGCGCCGGAGGCGCTCCCGGCACGGCGGCCGCGCTTGAGCGCCGCCAGCTCCGCCTCGAGCTCGGAGTCGGCACCCGCCGCCGTCTGCGGCCGCGCACCGGGCCGTGTGCCGCGCATGGCCCGCTCCTCCGCCGGGGCGGCGCGGTGGCGTCGTTCTCCCTCCCCCCTTGCGGGGGAGGGCTGGGGTGGGGGGTGCGCCTCGGCCCCGGGCGCGGTCGCGGCGGCGTAGAGGTCACGCGCCCAGGCGAGCAGCGCCTCGATCAGCCGCTCGAAGGGCTGGCGCAGGTCCAGCCCGAACCGCGCCAGGATGCGTTCCGAGTCGCGCAGCAGATTGTCCAGGTCGGTGGCTTCCGCGGCCGTCTGTGCGCGGCGGCCGGCGGCGCCCGGGTGGGGCGGGACTCCCTTGGGCGCAGCCCCTTTCGGCGCATGGCCCTGCGGCGGAGCTTCGGCGCGGGAGGACGACGGGCGGGAGGACGACGGGCGGGGCGGGGGTTCCGCGGCGCGCGCCCGGCGGGCGCTCTCCCGGGCGTCGGCACTTCCCCTGCCGGCGGCGGTGGCCGGGCGCGGGGCAGGCCCGGGCGCAGGGCGGCTCTGGGCGCGCTCGCGGTCGTAGGCGGCCCGCCGGGCGGGGTCGGCGAGCGTCTGGTACGCCTGGGCGAGCTGGATGAAGCGCCGCTCCATCGCCGCGCGCGCGGCGCCGCTTAGGTGCGGGTGGGAATCCGGGTGCACCCCCTTGGCCGCCCGGCGGTAGGCGGCACGGATGCGCTCCGCCGAGGCGCCGGGCTCGACCCCGAGCACGTTGTAATGATCCATGGCGTTCAGTATAGTGGCGCTGCAGTCGCGGCCGCCAGCGCCGGGCGGGCGACCGACCGGCGGTGCGGCAGCAGGGAACGCTGCTCCCGCGATTCTCCTACGGATGGGATCGCCATGTCACGCACGCTCTATTTCGATCTCGAGACGAAGTACTCCGCCGAGGAGGTGGGGGGCTGGGCCAACGTGATGGACATGGGGATGTCGGTGGGGGTGATCTGGGATACCCGCTCCGCCGCCGATCACGTGTACCTGGAGCATCAGGTGCCCGCACTGGTCGAGCACCTGCGCCAGGGCGAGCTGATCGTGGGGTTCAACCACGTCGAGTTCGACCTGCGGGTGGTGGCGGGGAGCCGCCCCACCCCCGCCGAGCGCCAGCGCCTCTACCTCGATCTGCTGACCCTCAACCACTTCGACATGCTCACCGAGATCAAGAAGGTGGTGGGCCATCGGGTGCGGCTGGATTCGCTGGCACGCCCCACGCTCAAGGTGGGCAAGTCGGCCGACGGCCTCCAGGCGCTGTCCTGGTACAAGGAGGGGCGGATCGACCTGATCATCGCCTACTGCAAGCAGGACGTGGAGGTGACCCGGCGCCTGTTCGAGCACGCCCTCGCCCACAACCAGCTGGTGATGGACGGCCGGAGCGGCCTCAAGACGGTCGCGCTGGATTGGGCAGCCCACCTGAGCAAGCTGACCCCCGCCCCCCGCGAGCAGATGTCGCTGTTCGACTGAGGGCCTACTTGACCGAAGGCTTGCCGCTCGGCGCCTTGGCGGTCGGGAGCGGCTGGGCGGCCTGGGCCGCGGCGCGCATGCGCTCATAGGTATGGGCGTTGCGGTGCAGATGCTCGACGCAGCCGGTCAGCGCCGGCTCGACGACGCTCAGCAGCTCGAACAGGCGCATGGCGGCGAACTTGATGAAGCCCACCTGCGCCGTGCTCATGTCCACCTTTTCGCGGTCGTTGAGCGGCCCCACCGGCAGGCGCCGCCGCTTCTCGTTGTCCCCCTGCGCCCAGAACTCGTGCATGACGCGCCGGCCCCACACCTGCGCCTGAGGGAAGGGCTTGGCCGAGTTGGCGATATCGGCGGCCTTGATGATCCCCCGCAACACCAGGGAGAGGAACTCGGGATCGGCGAAGTCGATCGGTCCCGACTGCAAGCGCTGCTCGAAGCGTTGCAGGAACTCCTGGTGGAACGCGAAATCGGTGGCGATCAGCAGCTCGTTGAGCACGCGCACCGCCTCGGCGCGCCGGGTCTCACCGAGCGGCGCCAGCACGTCGCAGGCCGGGTTCTCGATCAGCTCGAACGTGACGTGGAGCGAATGGTTCTCCAGCACGGAGCGGTTGGCGTATGCCTTGGCCAGCGGCGACTGGGTGGAGACCTCCCACTGGTTGTTGTTGCCGGGGTGCTCGACATCGTGCACCAGCGCCGCCACCAGCAGCAGGTAGCGGTGGAAATCGCTCAGGTGGCGCGCGAACATGGGCCTGGTGTTCAGCCAGGCCACCGTGTTCGTCACGTCCATGGCGTGATGGAAGTTGTGGTAGGGATTCCGCCGGTAGCGCCGGCCCACTTCGTTCACGAACGCCTCGAGCAGGGCCGGGCGCACGTTGAGCCGCCCCGCGGAGCCTTCCGCGCCGAACACCTGCATGGCGAACCGAACCAGCCCCGCCCGCGAACGCACCGACAGGATCGGGGTGTTGAGACGAAACTCCATCGTCTTCGGGGACCAGGCTCCGGAGGGGTTCCCTCTCCGAGACCCGCACCCCCTCCAGGCGCGGGCATCAGGGGCACGTGGGCACCCATCTTATCGGCTCGCCCAGGATTTGCCAAGTGAATCAGGGCTGTGGTTTAATAAGGCGCGGGAACGGCCTTCCAGCGCCTGCGGGAAACGCTCCCGACGCCCCGCGGCGCGGGAGGAGGCCGCGCACGCGGCCGCCGTCGTGCCCGACCACCTGCCGATCGAGACCGCCATGGCCGAGGAGCAAGAGAACGCCAGACCCCCGGAGCGCGGAGCGGCGGACGAGCCCCGCAGCACGGACCCGATCACCCTGCGCCACATGCGGGTCGAATCGGAGTACCGCCGCGAGACCCGCAACCTGCACCGCGAGGAGCGCGACCAGTACAGCAACTGGATGCTGAACCTGGTCAAGCTGCAGCGCGCACCCAAGGTCACCATCGCCTCGCTGGTGGGGACACGGGGGGATGTCAACCTCGGCTTCCACCACGAGGACCCGCTGCGGGACACGTTCGATTTCTACCGGCGCAAGGACGACCGGAGCGAGATGCTTCCAGTACTCAAGTTCTATGCGGCGTACCTGATGCAACAGGCGCGCAAGGAGACCAACTTCCGCTCGCAGTTGTTCCTGCTGTTCAAGGCGGTGGACCTGCTGCGCATGATCGTTCAGTACTCGCCGTATTCGGTGAGCCCCGAGGCCGAATCGCTGGTGTTCTGCATCTTCACCGACCTGGGCAGCCAGAAACCCGAGCGGTTCAAGAACTACGTCCAGAACGAGGGCACCATCTACGCCATCGTGAAGCAGCTGCGGAATATGCCGAACGACATCAACCTGCGCCTGCGGCTGGCCCAGGAACTGGTCAGGCAGACCATGGTCTTCGACGCCTTGGTGCAGTATGACTTCCTGCTGCGCGTCTATCCCAAGGTGCCGGTCGAGTTCGATACCCGCCGTGCCGGCGTGTACATCAGGATTGCGGAGCTGTTCGGCGAGCTGATCGCGAACACCGCCCGGCCGCTCGGCGACGGACGCAAGTTGCGCAACTTCATCGAGCGCTACAACCGCGACTACGCCGAGAAAGGCGAGGAGATTCCCATCGTCACCGGGCGCGACCCCGCCCAGATCGCCCGGGCCGCCGAAGTGCTGCGGCTCACCGCCAACCGCTGGTACGAGCGCGCCCTCAAGGTGCGCGGGATGGGTCCGCGCCAACTGCTCAACATCGTCTACGAGGTGTCGCGGAACTACGAGCACCTGGGGCGGCCCGGCGATGCGCTGGAGACCCTGCGCGGGAACTATGTCCACTGGCGCAAGGTGCCGGTCGGCCTCGATACCCTGCAGGAGCGCGTGAAGTACCTGGACCTGATCGCGGCGCTGGCGGTCAAGGCCCGCGAACGCGCCGCCATGAGCTGGGCCAACGAGGAGTTGCGCGAGCACCGCGGCGCGCTCGCCAAGCTCCAGACCCAGGCCGCCAAGTACCAGGCGCGCAAGGAGGCCATCCTGCGCGGAGACGAGGAGGTCGGTCCCACGGAGCTGGCCGCCCAGTTCACCGCCGCCACGGCCAGGAAGGGCCGGGGTGCCGCCAAGGGCGCCCCGGCCCGGCCGGGCGAGGCGCCGGGCGAGGAGCCCGAGGCGCCGGCCGCCCCGGCGGAACGGCCCGCCCCACGGCCCGCTGCGCCGGCCCGGCGTCGCGGGCGATGAGCGCCCGCCCTGGCCGCCCCTTTGGATTGCCCGCAGGAGCCCGGCCCGCGGTGCGGCCTCGCCCCCGCCGGCTGGCGCCGGCCCGCCCGTCTCCCGGCGGGGATACAACAGTGCGTTCAAAGGTGAACAAACAGCCGTGTGGCTGAGGAGCCCTGCGGAGCAGGGTGTCTCGAAGCATGCCCTGAGCCTGTCGAAGGGGCCAAAGCCCGACCCCGCGCCCCCTTCGGCTTCGCTCAGGACAGGCTTCGAGACGCGTTCCGCTTCTGCTCCGCGCTCCTCAGTTGTTCAACCGTTACGCAGACCACCGGGCATGAAACGCGGCAGGATGTTGCCCCCGCCGACGTTGCGCGGCTATTCCTCCCCCTTGATGGGGGAGGTTAGGTGGGGGTGATCGCGGCCGCGCACCCCCACCCCGGCCCTCCCCCGCAAGGGGGGAGGGAGAACCGCTCAGGAGTATGATTGCGGGAGTTTTCGTCGGTCCAGCGAGCGGACAGTTTCTTGGTAGGGACGCGGATCATCAGGCTCATTCTGAACGTTAAATAGTATCACACGGCATTAAGGCTTGAGCGGCGCGGCGAGCGCCGCCGGCGCGGGCGGGGTGCGGCGTGTGGCCAGGGCGGACTCGCCGCCGGCGGGCGCGGGCGGGGCGATGCGGTCGTGCTGGACGGCCCAGCGGTTGACGAGCAGCGCCTCGCCGGCGCGGCGGATCGCCTCGGCGCTCACGCCGGGATCGCGGTAGGATAGGCTGCCCCGGTCGATGGACACGCCGTCCGGGGTGAACAGCGCCCAGTAGCTGCCCGCATGGCTCACCAGCGCCTGCGGCGTGCGGGCGGGGTCGAGCGGCGACTGCCCGACCCAGGGCAGCGGGCCGTGGTGGCCGACCAGATCGAGGGCCAGCGCCGGGATATCGACCTGGCTCCCCACGTCGTCCACCACCCGGTCCTGCTTCAGCCAGCCGGCGGCGACCAGCAGCGGGATGCGGTGGTGCAGCCGCATCAGCGCCGCCTGCCCTTCGATCGGCACCGGCGAGGGCTGCGGAACCGAGTGATCCGCGTACAGGAACACCACCGTGTTCCTGAAGAACGGGTGCTTGCGCGCCTCCTCGAAGAAGCGACCGATGGCGTAGTCGGTGTAGGACATCGAATCCAGGTAGCGCCCGTACTCCCCGGAGCCCTGGTGGCGGCGGAAGCGCGGCGGCACCTCGTAGGGGTGGTGGTTGGTCATGGTGAGCAGCGCCGCGAAGAACGGCTCGCGCAGCCCGGCCATCTCGTCCACGGCACGCACCATCAGCGCCTCGTCGCTGACGCCCCAGCCCAGCCGCTCCGTGCCCAGGGGGAAATCCCACTCGTCGATGACGCGCTCGAAGCCGATCTTGAGCGTGAACGGGCGCTGCTTGTCGAACCCGGCGTCGCCATTGTGCGCCCAGAGCGTGCGATACCCCTTCTCCCGGAGGAGTTCCGGCAGGCAACGCAGGTGCAGCTTGGGGTAGTCGCGCAGGATCGAGAGTCCGTAGTTCGGGTACGTCGAGCAGTACGAGGCGACGATGCCGTCGTGGGTCTGGAAGCCGCTGGCGTAGTGGTTCCTGAACAACACGCCCTGGCGGGCCAGCGCATCGAAGCGGGGGCTGATCTCCCCCGGGCCGCCGTAAGCGCCGAGCTCCGCCGCCCGGAAGGACTCTAGCATGATGAACACGATATTGGGTCGACCGCCGGCCGCGGCGGCTCCCGCGCACAGCTCGCGCAAGGCGGGCGGCGGGGCCACGCAGCCCTCGAACGCCCGCTGCCGGAGGAACGGATAGAAGGGCTCGCGGTAGCCCCAGCGCGCCTTGACCTCGGCGGAGAGCTCGACGGGCGCCGGCCGCGCCGCAGCGCGCGTGCGCAGGAAGTGCACCAGCGCGGGGAACTGAAGGGGATCGTCGAGGTGCTTGGCCACGTACGAGTTCGACGCCGTGGCGCCGAGCAGGCCGGCCAGGAAGAGCCCGCCCATCCGCACGGCGTGGCCCGGGGGGCTGAGGGTGCCGGGGCGCATGCTCCGCCGGAGCACCAGCCCCCCGCCGAGCGCCAGCGGCAGCAGCACCATCAGCGCGAAGTTCCAGGTCAGCACCACCTCCTGCGCCGAGGAGATGAAGTCACCTGCCTCCTGGAGATAGCCGAGCGTCGAGAACGGCAGGTGCAGCCGGAACTGGAGATAGTAGCGGTAGTCGATGAAGTTGAAGACCAGCAGTGCCGCCAGCCCCACCGCCCCCAGCAGGCGTCCCGCGAACGCCCGCACCAGCCCCAGCGCGTAGACGGCCAGCCCCAGCGCGGCGGCCACCATCAGGTCGTAGCCCGTGCCCACCAGGAAGTGCACCAGCACGTAGAGGCGCGGGGCGAACTGCTCCGAGAGGATCAGCGCGCGCTCGATCAGGCTCCAGGCGAACGCCAGCCAGGCAGCGTGCAGGGCCGGCAGCGCGATGGACGGCGTGGCGGCGCGGGCTCCGATCGATGCCATGGCCACCGGGGGCTGGGGGACGGGTGGGGTGAGGGGCCGGCCTCGGTGCCAGCGCCGTCCCGCCGACCGGGCGCCGCGGCCTCACCCCCGCCGCTGGCGCGGCTGCCCCCTCTCCTGGGGGAGAGGGGGTGCGCTTCAGACCGCTCCGGTGGCCAATCAGGGACGCCCTGCCTCTCCTCCAGGAGAGGGAGGGCCGGGGTGGGTGAGGCCACGCCGGGCGAGTATAGCACGCAGCGGCGGACGGGGCGGCCTACAACGTGAGCGCGACGGGGTTGGAGAGAATGCGCACGAGCGTCTCCATGAACTGGGCCGCCGCCACGCCATCCACCGCACGGTGGTCGGAGGAGAGGGTCAGGTTCATGGTTCGGCCGATCGCCAGCGCGTCGCCCTCGACCACCGGCTCGCGCACGATGCCCGCCACCGCCAGGATGCACGCCTGGGGCGTGTTGATGATGGCGTTGAACTCGTCCACCCCGAACATGCCGAGGTTCGAGATGGTGAAGGTGCCGCCCTGGTACTCCTCCGGGGCCAGCTTGCGCTCGCGGGCGCGCTCGCCCAGGGCGCGCAGCTCCTGGGAGATCTGCGCCAGCCCCTTCTGTTCCGCGTTGCGCAGCACCGGGGTGACGAGCCCCTCCTCCGTGCCCACGGCCACGGCGATATCCACGGCGCTGAAGCGCCGCACGCGGTCGCCGAGGAACTGGCTGTTGATGGCGGGATGGCGGCGCAGCGCCGCCGCGCAACCCTTGACGATCAGGTCGTTGAGGGTGATGGCCAGCTCGGGGAAGCTTTCCTTGAGCCCCGCGCGCGCCTCTAGCAGCCGCTCGGCCCGCACCTTGCGGGTGAGCTGGAAGTGGGGGACGGTCTGCTTGGCCTCGCTCATCTTGCGGGCGATGGCCTTGCGCATCAGGGTCAGCGGAACGTCCGCGTAGGCCGCGCCGGCGGGGAAGGGCGCTGCGGCCGGCGGCGTGGCCACGGCAGCGCCGGGTCCCGCCGCCAGCGCCGCCTCGACATCGCGGGAGACGATGCGGCCGCCCGGGCCGCTGCCGGCCAGGCGGTGCCAATCGAGCTGGCCGGCCTCGGCCAGCTTGCGCGCATAGGGCGAGATGCGCACCCGGCCGTCGCCGGGGGCCGTCGCGGGCGCAGCCACCGCCGCAGCGGCCGGCGCGCTCGGCTGCGCCACGGCCGGACGGGCGGCAGGCGCCGGCAGGGCGGCGGGAGCTTGCGCCGCAACCGCGCTGCCCTCGGCGGCACTGGGGGCAGCGGGCGCCGCGGCCTGCGGCGCGGAGGCGGCCTTGGCCTGCGCGAGCGCGGCACTGTAGTCCTCGTCGGCCGCATCGGTGACGATGGCGATGGGCGTGCCGACGGCGATCTCCTGGCCGGGCTGGACGAGGAACTCCCGCACGAACCCCTCGTCGGCGAGCTGGAACTCGACGACGGCCTTGTCGGTCTCGATCTCGGCCAGCACTTCCCCGGCTGCGATCGGCTCGCCCACCTTCTTCTTCCAGAGGCTGATCGCCCCCACCTCCATGGTGGGGCTGAGGCTGGGCATCGTGACCAGGTTCACCAAGGGAGCCTCCCGTGTCTTGCGGTGCTGAAGTCTTGCGATGCGGAGGCGGCCGGGCCGGCTCCGGGCGACCCCGCCCGGGGCGCCGCCGCGCGGCCCTCCGCGTGCCCCATGCTACGGTCGCGCGCCCCCCTTCCGCAAGGGACGCGCCGGCGCGGGCAGGGGGGTGGGCTCAGAGGCGATAGAGCACCTGCTTGACGGCCTGCACCACGTCGGCCACCTGGGGCAGGCTGGCGGTCTCGAGGGGCTTGGAGTAGGGCAGCGGATTCTCCTGCTGGGTCACCCGCACGAGGGGGGCGTCCAGGTCGTCGAAGCAGGCGCTGTAGAGCCGGTCCGCGATCTCCGCGCCCACGCCGCAGAAGCGATGGCCTTCCTCGACGATCACGGCCCGGTGGGTCTTGCGCACGGAGCGGGCCAGCCCCTCGAGATCGAGCGGCTTGATGGTACGCGGGTCCACCAGCTCGGCGCGGATGCCTTCCTTGCGGAGCTCGGGCAGCACGCCGCTTTCGAGCAGGTGCGCCATCCGGCTGTAGGCGATCAGGGTCACGTCGCTGCCTTCCACGCGCACGTGGGCCTGGCCGAGCGGGATCAGGTACTCCTCGGCGGGAATCTCCTGGCTCACGCCATAGAGCAGCTCGTTCTCGATGAAGATCACCGGGTTGTCGTCGCGGATGGCCGTCTTGAGCAGCCCCTTGGCATCGTAGGGCGTCGAGGGCATCACCACCTTCAGCCCCGGCACCTGGGCGAAGTAGCTCTCGACGCAGTTCGAGTGCTGCGCGGCCACCTGCGCCGCGGCGCCGCCGGGGCCCCGCATCACCATGGGCACGGGGAACTGGCCCCCGGACATGTAGAGCGTCTTCGCCGCATTGGAGACGATCTGGTCGAACGCCACCAGCGAGAAGTTCAGGCTCATGAACTCGACGATCGGGCGCAGCCCCGTCATGGCCGCGCCGATGCCCAGGCCGCAGAAGGCGTTCTCGCTGATGGGCGTATCCACCACGCGCTTGGGGCCGAAGCGGGCCAGCATGCCCTGGCTCACCTTGTAGGGGCCGTCGTACTCGCCCACCTCCTCGCCCATCAGGAACACGTTGGCGTCGCGCTCCATCTCCTCGCACATGGCTTGGTTGAGCGCTTCGCGGAACAGGACTTTCTGCAGGGTCATGGCGCTGCCTTCGCTGGTACGGGGGACGGGCGTCGCGGCCTTGGGGACGGCCCGCTGCGCGGGCCTCCTCGGCCACGCGGCGTCGATTGCTCCCTGACCGGGAAGCGGGCTCAGGGGGCGTACACGTGGCGCGAGCGTTCCTCGGGCTCGGGAAACGGGCTCTCCTCGGCGAACGCCACCGCATCGAGCACCTCCTGGCGCACGTCGCGCTCGAGCTGCTGGGCGGCGCCATCGCCGAGCCATCCCAGCTCGCCGAGCAGGCGCCGCACCTGCTGGAGCGGATCGACCCGCTGGTATGCCTCGACCTCCTCCTTGCTGCGGTAGGTGGCGGGGTCGGAGATGGAATGGCCCCGGTAGCGGTAGGTCTTGGCCTCGATCAGGATCGGGCTGGGGTTGCGGCGGCGCACCTCCACGACCTCCCGCAGCGCCGCGTAGCACTCGAGCAGGTTCATGCCATCCACCTGCCGGGCTTCCATGGCGTAGCCCTGGGCCTTCTGCGTCAGGTCGTGCACGGAGGAGGCGCGCTCGAACGCGGTGCCCATGCCGTAGCGGTTGTTTTCCACGATGAAGATGGCGGGCAGGCGCCACAGGCTGGCCATGTTGGCCGCCTCGTGGAACACGCCCTGGTTGATGGCCCCATCGCCGAAGAAGATCATGCTGACCTGGTCCGTGCCCAGGTAGTGCGCGCGGAAGGCCGCGCCCAGGCCGATGGGGATCTGCCCCCCCACGATGCCGTGGCCGCCCAGCAGGTTCTTCTCCTTCGAGTAGAAGTGCATCGAGCCGCCCTTGCCGCGCGAGACCCCGGTGACCTTGCCGAACAGCTCGGCCATCAGCGCCTTGGCCGGGATGCCCAGCGATAGGGCGATCCCGTGGTCGCGGTAGGAGGTCACGGCATAGTCGTCGGCGCGGCAGGCCCCGAGCATCCCCACCGCCAGCGCCTCCTGCCCCATGTACAGGTGGAGGAAGCCCGCGATCTTGCGCTGCTGGTACATCTGCTCGCAGCGCTGCTCGAAGGCGCGGATCAGGACCATCTGGCGGTACATGCCCGTCAGGCGCTCCCGCCCCAGCTCCTCGACGGTCGCCCGCAGCCGCCGGGAAAGGTTGGCCAGGGAAAGGGGCACGCCCTGCTCCGGCGGGTGGATCGGGATGGCGTTCTTTCTCGGTGCCGCGCTTGCCGGCGTCATGGCGTCACCCTCCCAAAGGCTGTGCCGCGGCGTGCCCGGCCTGCAAGGCGCCGGGCCACGCGCTCGAGGCGCTCCGCTCATGGCGGCCGCAGCGCGAAGGCTTCATGGTGAAGGCTCCGGCGGGCGGCGCACCGCCCGGGTTGTAGTTGCGGGCGCCTCCCACCGGAAGGCACCCTATCGTCGCCAGCAGTGTACGCCAAAATTTGGCGAATTGCACGCCGTTTCGCCGCGCCTGCCGCCCGGCGATCCGCTTCCGGAGCGGATTTGCGGCGGCAATTCGCGGTCTGCCGAAAATTCGCTGGCGGCGAATCGGACGAGGTTTGGGGCGGCGGGGCGAGTCCGTTGCCGTCGCGGGGTGCGAACGGTAAGGTGGATGCTTGGCCGCCTGACCCAGGCGCCGGGCTGCCCGTCTGCCCATCGACCCCGACCCGTCCACCCCCTGCCCGTCGAGACCGCCCCCGGCCCCCATGAACGGCACCCCGCGTCGCGAAGACGGCTCCGCCGCCGCTGCCTCCGGAACACCCCGGCGCGCGGCGCTGTATTCCATGGGCTGCCGGCTCAACCACGCCGAGACGGCCGTGCTGCAGCGGAGCCTGGAGGCGGCCGGCTACCGGATCGTCCCCTGGGGCGAGGAGGCGGAGCTGTGCGTGCTCAACAGCTGCACGGTCACCGGCCAGGCCGAGGCCAAGGCCCGCCAGGCCCTCGGCTCCATCCGCCGCCGCCAGCCGGCCGCGCGCCTGGCCGTGGTGGGATGCTACGCACAGACGGGCGCCGCGCGGCTGGCCGAGCTCGGGCTGGCGGATCTGATCGTGGGCAACGGCGCCAAGCTCCGGCTCGTCGAGCACCTCGGGCGGCTGGAGCCGGGGGCCGCGCCGCAGGCGGACCGGGTGCTGCCCCAGGCGGTGCGGCCTCCGCCCCAGGTGGTGCGGCCCCCGATCCCCCGTATGCCCTTCGCCCAGGAGGTGTACCCCACCCTTGCGACGGCCACCCGCGCGCCGCTCAAGATCCAGGACGGCTGCGACTTCATGTGCAGCTTCTGCATCATTCCCGTCTCGCGCGGACGCTCCCGGCCGCGCACGCTGGCGAACCTGCTCGCCGAGGCGCGCCACCAGGCGGCGGCCGGCGCGCGGGAGCTGGTGCTGACGGGCGTGAACCTGGGCACGTACTGCGAAGGCGCCGCGGGGCTGCTCGACGTGGTGGACGCGCTCGACGCCATTCCCGGCATCGCCCGCGTCCGGCTCAGCTCCATCGAGCCCACCACCGTGGCCGAGGGGCTGCTGGAGCGGATGGCCGACCCCGCCCACGCCCTCGCGCCGTTCCTGCACCTGCCGCTGCAATCGGGCTCGGCGCGCGTGCTGGCGGCGATGCGGCGCCGCTACGACCCGGCGGCGTACCGGCGCTTCGCCGAGCAGGCGCTCGAGCGGGTGGCCGACCTGTGCCTCGGCACCGACGTGATGGTGGGGTTCCCCGGCGAGGACGACGACGCTTTCGCGGAGACGCACGACCTGCTGGCGGCCCTGCCCTGCGCCTACTTCCACGTGTTTCCCTACTCGGAGCGGCCGGGCACGGCCGCCGTGCGCATGGTCGAATCCGGCGCCGCCGCGAGCGTGCCCTCGCCCATCCGGCAGCGGCGGGCCGCCCTGCTGCGGCGGCTCGGCGAGGAGAAGCGGCTGGCCTTCCACCGGCGCCAGCTCGGGCGGACGCTCGACGTGCTGTTCGAGCGCAGCGACCGGCCGGGCGTTTGCCAGGGCTACACGGCGAACTACATCCGCGTCGAGGTGCCGGCCCCGGAACCGCTCGCGCTGCATAACCGCCTGCTGCCCGTGCGGCTGATCGAGGCCGGCGCGGAGGCGGTTGCGGGCGAACTGATTGCGCCCGGGCCGGGGCTAAGCTCTCTTCGGAACGCCTCGTCCGGATACGACTCTAACGACTTGCGCACGACGCCCGAGTTCTTGCGAGGCCGGAGTGGCAATTGAAGTACGGGTTTTGGGTGCCCAGGGTATTCATCCCAGCGGCGATAAATAAAGAAGAAGAACGGGCGCAAGAGACATGGCAACAAATCGTCGCCTGCCGAAAGACCAAGTCGAACAGCGAGTATTCACTAAGTTTGCCGAGATATGTCCGATACAAATCAAAGTAGAATCTATAGAGTCTCGACCCGATCCAGAACCGGACATACGGTGCATCACGCAGCGCAATGAAAGAATCGCATTCGAGATGGTGCGGTGCGACGATGCACGCGGTTCACAGACGATCAGCCGTGGAATGTCATTGGAAGAAGCTTTCCGATGTTTCCTGCGCACTTATCCTCGCAGCGACGAGTTGCTGCGTCACCTTGGCGGACGGGACATCCTGCCCTATTATCACGACGGGATCACTGAGAATCAGATGAAGGCGAGCTTCCAGGAGCTTAGCGAGTTTCTCTTGGCTTCCGATGTCACAAAGGGGAATCTGAACCCATTCCATCCGATTCCGTGGCCCAAGCTGCAAAAGACCGTTCGTAAAGTATCGCTTGGCGATCCAGGACCGATAGAGCCGACTCTTCATTATTACCCTGCGAATTGGTTGCCGCCCGCCGAGGATGCAATCCTTGGTGCATTGCAAAAAAAGATACTGAAGAATTACCAAAGCAAGTACCCAGTTGAGCTTCTGGTCTGGTTCGGGATCATGCCCGAGTTTGTCTCAATCCAAACTTGGCGTACACTTGATACTAAGGTACCTCCAATTGCGAGGGAGAGCGGTTTCAAAAGGCTCTGGGTCTTTTCTTGGGGGAAGAATCAGATTCTATGGGTCTATCCGCATAGTCCCAATTGAAAGGATACGCTCTACGCATTCGCCTGTTGAAAGCACCGAGGTATTATCGGGCGCGATCACGGCGGCATCTAGCAACCGAACCGCCTGAGGAGGCAGCCATGGCCGTGAAACGGCATTCGATGGTCGAGGCCGCGAAGCAGGGCGGAAAAGCCGCCTTCTCGCGCAGCGTGGAGGTAAGCGGCGGGCGGCTGCTGTTCGTCTCGGGCCACGTGGCCCGAGACGAACAGCGGCAGCTCGTGGGCAAGGGCGATATCCGCGCCCAGACCGAGCGGGCGTTCGCGAACGTGCGCACGGCCGTCGAGCAGGCGGGCGGCACCGTGCGCGATATCGTGAAGATCACCGTGTTCGTGAAGGACATCCGCCAGGCCAAGGACATCTACGACGTGCGGCTGGCGTTCTTCCCGCAGGACGCCCTGCCCGCCTCGACCATGGTCGAGGTGAGCGGCTTCGTCGACCCCGACGCGCTGATCGAGGTGGAGGCGGTGGCGGCGCTGCCGTGAGGGCGCCGACATCGAGACCTACTCGAACGTCTCGACCCCGCCGGGGGTGTGGAGGGTCACGCGGTTGCGGCCGTCGGGCGACGCTTCGCAGTGGCCCACCTGGCGCACCTCCAGCCGGAACTCGCGGCCCAGCGCCTCCAGCGCCGGCAGCAGCGCCGGGTCGCCGATCACCTCCATGCGATGGCCCATGTTGAACACCTGGTACATATCGCGCCAGGGGGTGCCGGTCACGCGCTGGATCGTGGCGAACACGGGCGGCGGCGGAAAGGGAGCGTCCTTGACGAAGTGGATGCCCTCGCCCGCCCGCAGGGTCTTGGTCTGGCCCCCGCCCGTGCAGTGCACCAGCGCCGCGACGCGCGGCCGGTGCTCCGCCAGCAGGGCGGCGATCACGGGGGCGTAGGTGCGGGTGGGCGCCAGCAGCGCCTCGCCGACGGTCGCGGGCGCATCCGGCAGGGGATCGCCCAGGCGGAAGGGGCCGCTGTAGCGCAGCTCCGCCGGCATGCCCGGCTCGACCGTCTCCGGGTACCTCTCGCCGTAGACGGCGTGCAGCAGGTCGTGGCGGGCCGAGGTCAGGCCGTTGCTGCCGATGCCGCTGTTGTAGCGGGGCTCGTAGCTCGTCTGCCCGAACGACGCGAGGCCGACGATGATGTGGCCGGGGCGGACGCCCGTGCTTTGGATCACGTCGGCGCGGGCCATGCGCGCCACGGCGGTCGAATCGACGATCACGGTGCGCACCAGGTCGCCCACGTCGGCCGTCTCGCCGCCGGTGAGGCGCAGCCCGATGCCCCAGCGCGCGAACAGCGCGGCCTGCTCCTCGAACCCGGCGATCAGCTCGCGGATCACCTCGCCCGGCACGAGCCGCGCGTTGCGGCCGATGGTGTTCGAGAACGCGAACGGCCCCAGGCAGCCCACGCAGAGCATGTCGTCCACGTTCATCACCAGGGCGTCCTGGGCGATGCCGCGGAACACGGCGGGGTCGCCGGTCTCGCGATACTGGAGATAGGCCAGCGCCGATTTCGTGCCCGCCCCGTCGGCGTGCATGACCAGGCACTGCGCGGGGTCGCCCCCCAGCACGTCGGGCACCACCTTGCAGAAGGCGCGCGGGAACAGGCCAGGGTCGCTCGCCGCCACGGCCGCCTGTACCGCCTCCTTGCGCGCGGAGACGCCGCGCCGCGCATAGCGGTCTGATAATGTGGCGGGCGCGGGGGGAGGCGGGGCGGGTGGGCGTGCCACGGCGGTCGATCCTAGACGATGGGCGCGCGGGGGCCTGCCCTGGCGCGCGCGATTCTGGTAACGTGGTCGGTCAGCGCCACCGGCCGGCCGCGACCGGCGCAGCGGCGTGCGCCTGGTGAGCCCACAGCCTAGCACAGCCCTGCTCCGCAGGCAGGCACCCGCACCGGAGTTGACGTCTCCCATGCTCGTCATTCCCGCCATAGACCTGCGCGAGGGCAAGTGCGTGCGGCTGGCCCAGGGCGAGGCCGCGCGGCAGACCGTCTACGGCGAGGAGCCGGTGGCGGTGGCCCGGGGCTTCGAGGCGGCCGGGGCCAGGATGCTGCACCTGGTGGACCTCGATGGCGCCTTCGAGGGCCATTCGGCGAACCTCGACGTGATCGCGGCGATCCGCGAGGCCGTCGCGCTGCCGATCGAGCTGGGCGGCGGCATCCGCACGCTGGCCGATATCGACCACCGCCTCAAGCTGGGGATCGACTCGGTGATCGTGGGCACGATGGCCGTGCGCGACGCGGAGGCCCTGCGGCAGGCGCTCGCCCGCCACGGCGCCGCGCGCATCCAGCTCGGCATCGACGCGCGCGAGGGCAAGGTGGCCGTGCGCGGCTGGACGGAGGAGACGCCCCTCGACGCGGCGGCGTTCGCCCGCCATTGGCGCATGCAGGGCATCGCGCGCGTGATCTTCACCGATATCGCCCGCGACGGCATGCTGATGGGGCCGAACCTCGACGCGATCCGCGCCTTCGCCCGGGAGAGCGGGGTGCGCGTGACGGCCTCAGGCGGCGTCGCCTCGGCGGCGGATATCCGCCGGCTGGCCGAGCTGGAGCCGCTCGGCGTAGACCGGGTGATCGTGGGCAAGGCGCTCTACGAGGGGCGCATCCGGCTGGAGGAGGTCGTCTGATGCTCGCCAAGCGCATCATCCCCTGCCTCGATATCAAGGAGGGGCGCGTGGTCAAGGGCGTCAGCTTCCTCGGCCTGCGCGACGCGGGCGACCCCCTGGAGCTGGCCCAGCGCTACAACGAGGACAGCGCCGACGAGCTGGTGTTCCTCGACATCACCGCCAGCCACGAGCACCGCGGGCTCACCTTCGATCTGGCGGCGCGGCTGGCGCGGGTGCTGTTCATCCCCTTCACCATCGGCGGGGGGATCGCAAGCATCGAGGAGATCCACCGCATCGTCACGGCCGGGGCCGACAAGGTCTCGCTCAACACCGCGGCCCTGGCCGACCCCGACCTGATCGGCGAGGGGGCGGAGCGCTTCGGCTCCCAGTGCATCGTGATCGCCATCGACGTGAAGCGCCGGGGCGACCGCTGGGAGGTGTTCAGCCACGGCGGCCGCCGCCCCACGGGTCGCGACGCCGTCGCGTGGGCGCTCGAAGCCGAGCGGCGCGGCGCGGGGGAGATCCTGCTCACCAGCATGGACCAGGACGGCCGGCAGGAGGGGTTCGACCTCGAGATCACGTCGCGCATCAGCACCCGCGTCAACATTCCCGTGATCGCCTCGGGGGGTGGGGGTACGACCGACCACTTCTACGACGCGCTCACCCGCGGCCACGCCGATGCGGTGCTGGCCGCCAGCGTGTTCCACTACGGGCAGACCACCGTCAGCGGGCTCAAGCGCGCCCTGCATGCCCGCGGCGTGCCGGTGCGCCTGCCCCGTGAAGAGGCGTGACCGGCGCCTCACCCTCCCCGGCCCGCCCTCTCCAACAATTGGAGAGGGCGGGAGCCCAGCCATCGCACCGCGGGTCCACGGGCGATCTCCCCCTCTCCAATTCTTGGAGAGGGGGCCGGAGGGTGAGGTCGCGCCGCTCCGCAAGAGCCGCACGAGGCTGCTTCAGACTGCTGAAATCGGAATTACGCGGTGGGCGGCGGCTCGGGCGAGCGGGAGGCGAGGAAGCGCTGGAGCTGCCCCGGCAGGTCGTCGGCGGGCTTCTGGATGACCAGGTCGCAGCCGCGTTCGAGCGCCCTGCGCTGGTATTCCTCCGGCGCCGCCGTCAGCGCCACGATGGCGCAGTCGTGCAGCCCCTTGATCGAGCGGATCATCTCGGTGGCGCTGATGCCGTCGATGGCGGGCATGATCAGGTCCATCAGGATCAGGTTGGGGCGGTGGAAGATCGCCGCGCGCACGCCTTCTCTCCCATCGCGGGCGAAGACGAGCTGAAACGACTGGGAAAGTTCCTGATCGAGAATGCCGCGCGTATCCTCGTCATCCTCGATGACGAGGAGCAGCGGCTTGGGCGGGGGTTTCATGGTTGGCGGGCACTCGCCGGAGGCTCCCGGACGGCGCGGCGACGCGGCTTGCTCAGTCGGCGGCCCGGGCGGGTTTGTGCTGTCGGCTGCATGCCCCGCACTGGCCGTGGAACTGAATCTCGATGCCCGTGGCCTGAAAATCGAACTCCGCGGGCAGCGTCAGTTGCAGCGGGGGAAACTCGCCGCCCATCAGGTCCTGGATGCGACCGCAGGAGGAGCACACCAGGTGATGGTGCGGATCGAGCATCGCATCGTAGCGGGCCACCTGCCCTTCGGTCGACACCCGGCGCACGAAGCCGCGCTCCTGAAACAGGTCCAGGATCTTGTACACGGTCGCCAGCGAGATCGCCGGGATGTCGCTGCGGATCGCGGTGTACACGTCATCGGGGCAGGGATGCCGATCGGTGGCGATCAGCATGGAGTAGACGGCCATGCGCTGGGGCGTCACCTTGAGCCCGGCCGCCCGGCAGCGCTTGGGGAATTCCGCGATGCGCTGGGAGATCGCCCCGCCGCCCATGTCGCCGCGTTGTGCTGAAGTCACGCTTTTCTTCATCGGCCGCATATGCTTGAATTACCGATCGGTTTGGCCACTGAGACGAATTATTATCGCACACGGGGGTGGAAATTGTAAATCGCGTGCGGCCGATGGCCACGCGCCCGCTCCAAGGCCTCGCCCCTCCTCCGGCATCCGAAGCGCGATGTTGTACCTGAGCACCCGTGGCGGCGGCCATCCGCTTCCGTTCCGCGCAACCGTCCTGACCGGGCTCGCCGTCGATGGCGGGCTGTTCGTGCCGGCCGAGATCCCTCGGGTGGCCGACCGGCTCCCGGGCTGGCAGCGGCTGCCGTTCCCGGCGCTGTTCGGCGAGATCGCCACGCTGTTCGCGGGCGGCGATCCGGCGGCGGATACGCTCGGGCGGCTGATCGCCGAAAGCTGCCGCCGCTTCGACCACCCGGAGATCGTGCCCGTGGTGACGGTCGGCGGCATCGAGGTGGTCGAGCTGTTCCACGGCCCCACGCTCGCCTTCAAGGACGTGGCGTTGCAGTTCCTGGGCAACCTGTTCGCCCACTACCTGGCGGAATCGGGCCGGCGGCTGACCATCGCCGGGGCCACGTCCGGCGATACGGGCAGCGCGGCGATCCACGCCCTGCGGGGCAAACCGGCCATCGAGGTGTTCATCCTGTTCCCGCGCGGGCGCGTGACGCCGATGCAGGAACGCCAGATGACCACCGTCCCCGATGCCAACATTCACGCCGTCGCCATCGAGGGCACCTTCGACGATGCCCAGGACATCGTGAAGGGCCTGTTCAACGACCCCGCCTTCAACGCCGAGGTGAGCCTGGGCGCGGTGAACTCGATCAACTGGGCGCGCATCATGGCCCAGCTTGTCTACTATTTCCACGCGTACCTGCGGCTGGCCGAGCGGGGCCGCGCCGGGGGGCGGCCGTTCCGGCTGGGCGATCCGGTGCGGGTGGCCGTGCCGACGGGCAACTTCGGCAACATCTACTCGGGCTATCTGGCACGGCGCATGGGGCTGCCGATCGAAAAGCTGATCCTCGCCACCAACGCCAACGACATCCTGCACCGGTTCGTCGAGACGGGCGTTTACCGGCGCGGCGGCGTCGAAGAGACCCTCAGCCCGTCCATGGACATCCAGGTTTCGAGCAACTTCGAGCGCTACCTGTTCGAGCTGGCGGGTCGCGATGCCGCCTGCCTCAACGGCTGGCTCCAGGCGTTCGCCGCCACCGGCGAGCTGGCCGTGGCGGGCGAGCTGCTGGCCCAGGTGCAGCGCGACTTCGCCTCGGCGCGCGTGGACGATGAGGGCACCCTCGAGACGATCCGCGCCGTGCAGCTTGCCCACGGCTACCTGCTGGACCCGCACAGCGCCATCGGCTACCGCGCCGCACAGCAGCAACAGCAGGCGCAGGGCGCGGGCGGATCGCCCCTGCTGAGCTTGGCCACGGCCCATCCCGCCAAGTTCGCCGAGGCGATCCGGCGGGCCATCGGGCGCGACCCCGAGCTGCCGCCCGCGCTGGCACGGCTGCAGCAACTGCCGACCCGCGTGCAGGAGCTGCCCGCCCGGCTCGATGCCGTGCGCGACTTCATCCGCGAAACGTTGCGGCCCGTTCCGCGCGTCCGGGCCCCCGGGTAGGCGCGGCGCCATCTCTCGCGCGGGGCGCCCCCACCCCGGCCCTCCCCCGCGCGGGGGGAGGGAGAACGGCTCCGGAGCGCGATTGCAGGGTTATGAGCAACATTTTGCGAGCGGGCATTCTCTCGACAGCTTTCCCCCCAACCCCAGGCCACACCGGCATCCGCCCATGGCGACCGATCTCGCGCGACGCAAGCCGAAGGACATCGTCTACGAGCACGACCTCACCGTCGAGTGGCGCGACGGCGTGATTGCCCATTACCCCTTCTTCGCCTTGCGGGCGGCCTGCCCCTGCGCGGGCTGCGTCGACGAGCTGACCGGCACGCGCACCCTCAAGGAGGAGAACATCCCCAAGGACGTAACGGTCCGCACCGCGGAGTACGTCGGCAACTACGCCCTCCAGTTCTTCTGGAGCGACAACCACAACACCGGCATCTACTCCTTCCGTTACCTGCGCGAGCTGTACGACCTGGCCAACGCCCGGGGCGGCGGCCCGGAGGGACCCCATTCCCTCAAGAGCTGAACCGAGACTGTGACCGCTGATACCAAAATGCGTTCAAATTCGAGCGAATATCCGTGCGCCTGAGGAGCCCTGCGCGGCAGGGCGTCTCGAAGCATGCCCTGAACTTGTCGAAGGGGCCACGGCGCGCCCCAGCGCCCTTCGAGACGCGCTCCGCTTTGCTCCGCGCTCCTCAGGGACGCGGTTCATCGGATCATCTTGATCGCCAAATAGTATGAATACCTCCCGGGCATTGGCAACCAGCGCGGGCTCACCTTCCCCGACCCTCCCTCTTGGATGGGAGAGGGGGGCACTTCCCATCGGCAATCGTGGCCCATCAGAGCCCCTCTCCCCCCGGAGAGGGCGGGCCGGCGACGTGAGGGCGCCGGCAGAGGCGCGCGTTTTCAGCCTGACCCCCTCCGCGCGCCCCGGGCGGCTTGATCCGGGCGGCGAAGGCTGGCATCATACCAGCGGATCGCGGACCGCTCGCGCGGCCCGCCATCTCCCGCAGCACTCCCGATCGGGGGCGGTTAGCTCAGCTGGGAGAGCGCCAGGATCACAACCTGGAAGTCAGAGGTTCGAGCCCTCTACCGCCCACCATCAATTTCACAATTTCATTTCCTGCAACGGCAGTACCCCCGCACCGGGCGATCGGCCGCCGGGCGCCCCCCCGCCCAGATGCTCCCCGGGCTATGCACCCGCGCCGCGGCTCAGCCGGTACCAGCGCCGATGCGGGTCGAAGTCGATGCGGATTGGCGACGCGCACGGATTGCGGTACTTGTTCGATAACGGCCCGGCGACCCGGGCGGGGGTCGGACCCTCATCGCACAGGGCCGGTATCTGCCCCAGACGGTCGCCGGGCGAGTGGCTGCGGGGAGGGTCGCCAGGCGGTCCGCCGCGGGCCCGTCGTGGGCTGGCGATGACCCACTCTCCGCGATGCGAGAAGGCTCTGGCGCTGAGCACGTGCACACCGCCGCCCCGCGGCGTCCCATTCAACGCGGCGGGCGGCGGAATCTGGAGGATCATCATGGGCACGCGAATCGCGGGCGCGCTGGTGGCCGCGCTGCTGATCGGATGGCCCCTGCCTGGCGGGGGCGAGACGACGATGCGCGGCATCGGGATCGTCAAGAAAGAGCAGAGCACGTCGCCCATCGGCGGGACGAGCCGGGCGCTGCTGATCGGCAACAACGACTATCAATGGAAGAAGTGGCCCAGCCTCAAGACGGCCGTCCATGACGTCGAGGAACTGGGCAAGGTGCTCTCGGTGCGCTACGGCTTCGCGCCGGAGAACCTGCGGGTGCTGAGGAACGCCTCCCGGCGCGAAATGCTGAAAGGCTTCCGCGATCTTGCCGAAGAGGCGAAGCCCGAGGACAGCGTGTTCATCTACTACGCCGGCCACGGGGAGTACGACAAGGACCAGCGCGGCTGGTGGGTGCCCGTGGATGCGCAGGACTCGGTCGACTACATCTCCAACGATGATCTGCTCGGCAGCCTGCGCACCATCAAGGCCAGGCACAAGCTGCTGGTCGCCGATTCCTGCTTCAGCGGGAACATCCTGACCCGCGGCGCCGCGACCAAGCCCGACCTGAACATCCCGGTCACCGGGTACTTCCTCGAAAAATCCAAGCTGGCCGCGGTGCAGGGGCTGACCTCCGGCGGCAACGAGCCGGTGTCGGATGGCGGGCCCCAGTGGAACGGCCACTCGATCTTCGCCTACCATCTCATCGCGAAGCTGAAGGCGAACCAGCGCCCCTACCTGGCGGCGAGCTTTCTCGGCTACCAGTTGTCCGAAGTGGTGGCCAACGACACGGCCACGCTCATCGGCAACAGCCAGACGCCCGTCTTCAGCGCCATCAAGAACCAGGGCGATCAGGGCGGCGAATTCTTCTTCATTCCCGTGGATATCGGGGCGCGACCCGGCGTGCAGGTGGCTCTGTTTCTCGTGAAGCCCTCGGACGCGCGGTTGGCTGCGGCCATCGGCAAGGCGGGAGCCGCCATCCAGGGCGAGCTGCTCAAGCGCATGGAGGCGCAGAACATCAAGCCTGTCGGCGCCGTCGAGCAGGTGGAGCGGCAGGAACTGGAAGGTGCCGTGGCGGCGAAACTGCGCGACGCGAAGGTTCCCAACGCCATCGTCATCGATCTGGCGCCTGATATGAAGCGGGAGGCCACCCTGCTCTGGCAGGGCTGGACCCAGCTCGACCTGACGCTGTACGGGTTTCGTGCAGCGGAGGGCCGCCTCACGCGCCTTGCGAACCAGAAGGTGGAGCCGCAGCGGCTGCCGATGCGACGCTGGAGCGCAGAGCCCGCGGCCGTCGAGGAACAGTTGGACAAGACCGCCGAGAAGGTGTTGGCAAGATGGTCCAAACCGGGCCTCAATGAATTCCTCCTGCAGTTTGCCCCGTGAACGGGGCGCGGCGGAGGCTTCACGTCACGGCCACCTGAGCCGAAGGCACCTCATGGGAGAATTCCGGTCGCGGCGCATGCAGTGCTTCGTGGGCGCCCTGTTCGCCGCCCTGATCGTGTTCGCCGCGTGGCGCGGCACCGGCTGGGCGGCCGAGGCGCCCGTGTTCTGGATCAGCAACCTGGACGGCCAGCGCTTCGATTCGCGTGCCCACCAGGGCACCATCGTGGTGAGCTTCTTCTTCACCACCTGCGTGCCCTGCATCAAGGAGATTCCCGAATTGTACCGGCTGGTGACCACCAAGTACCCGAAGACGGCGCTGCTGTTCATCGATCCGCTCGCGGAAGATTCGGTGCAGGCGATCGAGGCGTTCGCGCAGCGCCTGAACGTGCCGCAGAAGTATTTCTACGCGGATCCGCTGGGGCGATTGGCCAAGAAGTTCTTCACCGGCCAGTACGCGTTCCCTACCATCGTCGGGATGAAGGGACGGTCGCTGCTGTTCAAGGTCGCCGGCCTTCCCCCCGGAGCGCTCGAAACCATCGAGAAGTCGCTGCGGTGATCCGCTCCGGCGAGCGAAGATCCCCCAACCGGCGGCGCAGCCCTGCCCGGGGCGCGGGCGGCGCTCGCCGGTCGGGTGCACGGGCGGCTTGCAGCGTGGCCCGGCGGCCGCCCGGGTGGCTGGTGGCCGGGAGCGGGCCTCCGGGGGGGGGAGCCGACACTCACGGCTGGAACCGTGGCAGCCGGTGGCGTACCTCGCGCAGCGGCGGATTCTTGAGATCGCGTGCGGAGAGTTGCGGAGCCGCGATCGGCCATTCGACCCCGATCTCCGGATCGTTCCACGCGATGCCGACCTCGGAGGGCGCGTCGTACACATCGGTGCACTTGTAGAAGAACAACACGGTTTCGCTGAGGACGCAAAAGCCGTGGGCGAAGCCGGGCGGGATATAGAACTGGCGCTTGTTCTCGGCCGAGAGCGCCACGCCGACCCACTGACCGAAGGTCGGCGAGCCCACCCGGACGTCGGCGGCGACGTCATACACCTCGCCGTGAAACACGCTCACCAGCTTCCCCTGCGCATGCGGGTGCTGCAGGTGAAGCCCTCGCAGTACATCACGCGAGGAGCGCGAGAGGTTGTCCTGGACGAAGGGGCCCCCGACGCCGGCAGCCTCGTAGCGGGGAGACTGGTACGTCTCCATGAAAAACCCGCGCGGATCGGGGAACGCCCGAGGCTCCAGGATCAGCAGGCCGGGCAGCTTCGTGGGAATCACCTTCATGGACAAGCTCGCATCGAGGCTGGGCTCAAGGCTGGAACACGGTGCCGACCATGAGCATTCAGGGGAACCGGATCTTCTTGATCAGCGGCGCATCGGGGACCCGCAGCTCCGACGCCTGCACGACGACGTTGCCGAACAAGGTCCAGTGCACGATGCCCGTCACCAGGAACAGCGTGAAATCCGGCAAGACGGCGCGGAACACATGGGTGAAGCCGGCGAGATACACGAGGATCAGGATCAGCGGGTTCAGCAGGGTCCGGGCGAAACCCGGCGTGGCGCCCATGAAGCGCACCTTGATCTTCTTGGAGACCGGAATCCGCACCAGGTCGCGATACCGCCAGAGCACTCTGACGACGTGGCGCATCCACGTGATGAACGACATGCCGGGAGTCGGTCGCAGGTGAGGGATCGCGGTTTCCTCGCTGCGCCCGATTGCGGCCGCGCCGCCCATTATGCCCCAAGTCCGGGGACGCTCGATAGGGGCAAAGCGGACCCGGCCGGCTGCGCGCCAGATCGGTGTGCCTCTCGACGCGCCGGCGCGGGGGGCCTCGTCCCGCCCGCCGCGCGGGTGGGCCCGGGAGCGCGACGGCCGATCGGGCTCGCCCCACGCGATCGCGGGCCGCCCGGGGCGCGCGCGCGGCCCAAATCCCCGGCTGCGCCCGTGACCGGATGTCTGGAGGGGCTCCGAATTCATCGCTGGGTGAATGCTGGCTTCTCGCGGGAGCCGCTTCTACCGCCTCCTCGCCCACTCGGGATTTTCGTTACTTGGGGTTTGAGGCGCGGCAGCCCTGAGCGCTCCTCACTTTTCCGCACGACCGGACGCGGCGGCAGAGGAGAGCAGCGGCGGCGGAGCTTTGGCAAGGGTATGTTTCGCTTCGGACGACGCGACCTCACCCCCCCGGCCCCCTCTCCAAAAATTGGAGAGGGGG
>JACQKK010000200.1 GCA_016204605.1 Candidatus Lambdaproteobacteria bacterium | reverse complement strand
TCAGTTCACCGCCTCGACCACCGTGGCGATGCCCATGCCCGCGCCGATGCACATCGAGGCGAGCCCGTAGCGCACGTCGCCGCGGCGGCGCATCTCGTGGCAGAGCCCCACCAGCAGCCGCACCCCCGAGGCCCCCAGCGGGTGGCCGATGGCGATGGCGCCGCCGTTGACGTTGACCACGACCGGGTCCAGCCCCAGGTCGCGCACGGTGGCGATGGATTGCGAGGCGAAGGCCTCGTTGATCTCGGCCAGCCCGACCTGCTTGGGCCCGATGCCGGCCCGCTGCATCGCCTTCTGGCAGGCGGGGATGGTGCCCACGCCCATCAACTGGGGCTTGACGCCGGCCACGGCCATCGCGCGAATGCGCGCCAGCGGCTTGAGGCCGAGGGCCTTGGCGCGGCGCTCGGTCATCAGCAGCAGCGCGGAGGCGCCGTCGTTGGTCGGGCAGGCGTTGCCCGCCGTGATGTTCAGCGGGCGCTCGCCGTAGCTGACGATCATGGGCAGCGGCTTGAGGGTCGCCAGCTTGGCCACGGTCGTATCGGCGCGGATGCACTCGTCCTTCTCGAAGGTGGCCTCGGCGCCCTGCTTCGCGTAGTCCGGATTGCCCTCGGCATCGAACACGGGCAGGCGGATCCTGATGGGCACGATCTGGTTCTTGTAGCGCCCGGCCGCGTAGGCGGCCACCGCCTTGTGGTGGCTCTCGGCGGAGAAGGCGTCCATCTCCTCGCGGGAGAGGTTCCACGCCTCGGCCACGTTCTGCGCCGTCTGCGGCATGGAGGCGTTAGCCGGGGAATCGAGCAGGTAACGCTGGAAGGGCACGGAGAAGGTGCTCTGGTGCTTCGGGTCCGGGCGCTTCTGCTCCTCGTACAGCGCCGCCAGTTGCGGGTGGAGCCGGGTGACCGGGTTGTCGCCGCCCGTCTTCGCCGGGATCGAGCGGCCCATGCGCTCGACGCCCACCGCCAGGGCGATCTCGGCCGAGCCGGTCATGATCGCCTGCGCCACCTGATGGGTGGCCTGCATGCTCGATCCGCACTGGCGGTTCAGCGTGACGTGGGAGATCTCGGGCGGCAGCCCCGCCAGCCGCGCCACCACGTTCGAGGTCATGCCGGAAAGCTCCCCGCCGCCCAGCACGTTCCCGCAGGCCATGTCCTCGACCTCGTACGGATCCACGCTGGGGTTGCGCTGGAGCAGGTGCCTGATCACCTCCGCCGCCACCTCGTCCATGCGGGTCGTCACCAGCGAGCCCTTCGCTCCGCGCCCGAACGCCGAGCGCGCCGCATCCACGATCACCACGTTCTGCAGCTCCATGTCCGTCTCCCTTGTGCCCCGGTCGTTGTCGCGCCATCCGGCGCGCATTATCCCGCCGCACGGTGCCCGCCGCAGCGCGGCTTTCCCCCGGGCTCCGGCGCTTGGCCGCGGCCATCTTATGCCATCACCGGGGCAAGTCAATGCGGGTTGCGCCTGGGCCGTTGGCGATGGGTTGTGGGACATGGTAATAGTCCCATTACACCATTACCACGCAGCCGGAGACGAAACATGCGCACCGCGACAAGCAAGCTGACGCGGAAGTACCAGGCCACGATTCCACAGCCCGTGCGGGCAGCCCTTCAGTTGAGCGCAGGAGACGCCATCGCGTTCGACATCGAGGATGGTGTCATCCGGCTGCGCAAGGCGCTGCCTATCGATCAGGAATGGGCCAAGGCGCTGGAGGGCACCTTGACCGAGTGGAGCGGCGACGCGGACGAGGAGGCGTACCGTGACCTATGAGGCGTTCGACGTGGTGGTCGTTCCCTTCCCGTTCACGGACCGCGGCGCATCCAAACGCCGACCCGCCCTCGTGCTTTCCGATCGCGCCGCGTTCAACGCACCCTCGGGCCACGCGGTGCTGGCGATGATCACCAGCAAGGGCACCACGCCCTGGCCGCTGGACGTGCCCGTTTCCGCATTGGACGAGGCCGGTCTCTCCGTGGCGTCGGTAGTGCGGATGAAGCTCTTCACGCTGGACCAGCGCTTGATCCTGCGGCGGGCGGGCCATCTACACGAGCGCGACCGGCAGGCGGTCAAGGCCGCGCTCGCGCTCTTGCTGCATGCCGGCTGAATCCAAGACCGTCGATTCAGCCCCCGCCCTGGCCCGGCGCAGTGCCTTCGCCGATCAGCGCGGGGAAGCGGCAGTTGGCGCAGCCTTCGTGGAAGCTGGTGCAGAAGTCCTGATGGATCTGGAGCAGCCCCTGCTGGAAGCGCAGGGTGCGGGGCGGCGGGGCGAGCAGCATCAGCCGCTGCTCCATGAAGCGGGTGCGGCGGTTGGGGGCCTCGGGCGGCAAGACGATGAACAGCCGGTACAGCACCTTCTCCAGCTCGGGGTCGCCCCGCCGCCGCGCGTAGGCCAGGAAGAACGGGATCACCGCGTTGGCCATCACGATGGTCACGCGATCCGGGCCGATCAGCCGCGCGCCCTGCCGTTGCGGCGGCAGGCGGTAGGAGACCCGCTCCCGCCAGGGCTCCCCGGCAGGGGTGGGGAACGCCTCGTCGAGCAGCCGCAGCGCGCGCTTCCGGAACGCCTCGTCGTCGCGGCGCCTGTCGAGATCGTGCAGGAGCGCCAGCCAGCCCTTGAGCAGGCCGTGCCGGCCCATCCGGCGCAGATGATGGAACAGCCCGGCCACGCGCCGCTCGGGCGCGTTCCAGGGTCGGCTGCTCGCCCGCCGCACGGGCGTGGGCTGCGGCCGTTCCCCCAGCGCCTGCCACGACGCCCGCAACGTCCCGATCTCCCCTTTGGCCTCGGGCGCCACCTCGTCCGCGATGCCGGGAAGCAGCCCCAGGGCCCCGAGCCAGCAGCCGAGCACGGCGGCCCGGGACTCCCCCTCTGGCCGGTCCAGCCAGGGTTGGATCCGCGCGAGCGGGAAGCGCTCCGCGAGGGCGCGGAAGGCCTCGGCATAGGGTCGGTAGCCCAGCGACTGGAAGATCAGCCGGAACAGGATCTCCTCGTCGGCCACGCCCTGCTGCCAGAGCGGCGCCAGCCGCTCGGCCTTCGCGCGCGCCCGCACCTCGGCGGCGTGGGCGATGACGCGCTCCAGGGCCTCCTGTCCGGCGAGCGCGGCCCGCAACCCGCAGCGGCCCGGCAGCTCCTCGTAGCGGCGCAGCAGCTCCTCGGGCTCCCGCAGCAGGGCGCCGGCCTCGGGGTGGAGGAACGGCGAGACATCCAGCACCAGCGGGGGTCGCCCGGCCGCGGTCTCCGGCGGCGGCCCATCGGCGCCGCGCGCCACGACGTGCAGCACCACCCGCGCGTAGGCGGGATCGCGTTCGTGGCCGTGGGCGCGCCAGGAGCGGGCGTCCACGTGCAACTCCACGTCGCCGCGGTACTCCGTCTGGTCCACGGCGAGCTGGGCATCGGTGAAGTCCGGCCCGGGCCCCCGGTTCAGCCAGCCCGGGAAGAGCACCTCCAGCGGGCGGCCATCGACCGTGCGCAAGCCCTTGCCTGTCCAGAGCTGCTGCGCCCAGCAGGCGTGCAGCAGGTTCTCGCGCTGGAGCACGACTTCGGACACGAGCGCCTGGCGATCGGCGGTCATCGCACCTCCCCCCTGGCGACTCACCCCTCGGCAGACCAGACGCCGCGCGGGAACGGCCCGTACGGTGCCGCCGGACGCTCCGCCAGCGCGCCTGCCGGGGTACAGGCCAGCACGATGCGGGGCCGTTCCGGCGGCGGGGGCACCGGGGCGGGCGCCGGGGCACCGGCACTGGCAGCGCGGCTGGCACGCGGCTGGGATTTCGGCGCGGGGCGGCCCCCCCGCTGCGGCTCCCCCGCCGCCTCGCGCGACGCCATCGGCGCCGAGACGATCCGGCTGCCGGGGCGCGCCACGAACGGCGCCAGGGGGCTCCCCCCGCGCACGTTCTGCACGGCGAGCCCCGCCAGGTTCAGGTCGCGCATGCGGAAGGTCACGCCGGCGCGGGCGCGCAGCAGATCGTCGAAGCAGAACCCGCGCGGCATGGCCACCGTGGCGTGGCACCACTGCGACACCCGCGGCTCCCAGAGCGGGCAGGGACCACCATGGGGGCAGGGGTAGAGGATGGGCCGGGGCAGCAGCGCATCCCGCGCCGCCATCAGGTGCATGTAGCCCTTGCGGGTGCCCGGCTCCACCAGCGCCAGCAGCCCGCCCTCGCGCAGCAGCCCGGCCAGCGGCTCCATCACCCGCCGCGCCCGCTTGTCCGAGCGCCCGGGCGCGAGCAGCTTCAGCTCGTTCAGCACGAAGGCCAGCCCGACCAGCGCGAAGCCCCCCGGCGCGTCCGACGCCAGGTACGCCTCCGCCCCCTCGGCGTGGGGCTCGAGGGCCAGCTCCCAGCCCGGCAGCGCCCGGCGCGCGAAGGCCCACAGGTTGGCCTCGGCGAGCGCGAGCACCTGGCGGCCCTGGTCCACCAGCACCAGCTCGATCCGCGGCGGCGCCGCGAGACCGGCGGGGAGCCGCGCCAGCCAGGCCAGCAGCGCCAGCCCGAACGCGCCCGGGCCGCAGCCGAGGTCCAGCGCGCGCAGGGTGGGTCGCGACCCGCCGGGCGGGCACCACGCCTGCACGGCCGCCCGGCCATCGCCCCCCAGCCAGGGCAGGCCATCGAGCACGTGGAACACCCGGTACACGTTGCGGGGCAGAAAGTAGGCGAGGTAGCCGGCATGGCGGCGATGGATCGGGTTGGCGGCCTGGGCGAAGCTGACGCCGCCCTCCGTGTAGGCCTCGTGCAGCGCCTGTATCTCCTGCCCAAGCACCCGCCAGCTGCGATCCGGCAGTCCCGCCAACTCCGCCGCCGGGGCCTTCACTGGCGCATCGAGCCAGCGGAACCCCTCCCGCCCCGCCCGGAACCGGGTCAGCAGCACCTCCGCCAGCGCACCCGCCAGCTCGGCCGTGGGAAACCGCCCCGCGCCGGCCGGCCGGGGCATAGCTCCGGGACGCGGCACAGGGCCAGACCGTGGCACAGGGTCACGACGTGCCGCATGGGCTGGGGGCGGCGCGGAGTGACGCGGTCGCCGGCCTCCATCGCGCTCGGTGCTCCGGCCTCGCGTCGCCATCGCTCCTTGATCCGTGAGCGGGTCATGTGGTGAACGACCGCGGATGACGGCACCCGCCTCGTCCGGGGGGCGGGTCCGCCCCCACGCAGCGGCATCATGCGCGCGACCGGGGCGATCCGCAGCGGCCCGGGCCAATTGTTCCCGTGCCGACCCTGTGATAACCTGGACGGGAACAAAAGCCCACCAGATCGACCGACCGAAAGCAAGCAGCGGGGCGCCCGCTCCGCTCCCACCGCGAGGAGAAACGGCCATGGAACAGACGACGAGCAAGGTTGCCGGACGGACGATCGGCGGGGCCACGACCAGCCGCACGAAGGAAATCCTGAGCTGGTACGCGGGCGAGAACCCGGGGGTGCTGACCAACCTGTCGCGGCTGCTGAACCATGGTACGCTCGCCGGCACCGGCAAGCTCGTGATCCTGCCGGTAGACCAGGGCTTCGAGCACGGCCCCTCGCGCTCCTTCGGCCCGAACCCCGCCGGCTACGACCCGCGCTACCACTTCCAGCTCGCCATCGAGGCGGGCTGCAACGCCTACGCGGCCCCGCTGGGCTTCCTCGAGGCGGGCGCCGCCGAGTTCGCGGGCCAGTTGCCGCTGATCCTCAAGCTCAACAATGCCGACTCGCTCTATTCGAGCAAGGACCCCTGCCCGGCGGTGACGGCGAGCGTGAAGGATGCCCTGCGGCTGGGCTGTGTGGCGATCGGCTACACGATCTATCCCGGCTCCTCGCTGCGGAACGAGATGTACCAGGACTTGCGGGAGCTGGCGGAAGAGGCCAAGGCCGCGGGGCTGGCGGTGGTGGTGTGGTCCTACCCGCGCGGCAGCGGGCTTTCGAAGGACGGCGAGACGGCCGTGGACGTCGCGGGGTATGCGGCGCAGATCGCGGCGCAGATGGGCGCCCACGTCATCAAGGTCAAGCCGCCCACCCAGCATATCGAGCAGGCCGAGGCCAAGAAAGTGTTCGAGAAATACAAGATCCCCATCGCCACCCTGGCCGACCGCGTGCGCCATGTCGTCCAGAGCGCCTTCAACGGCCGGCGCATCGTGATCTTCTCCGGCGGCCCCGCCAAAGGCACCGAGGAGGTGCTGGAGGAGATCCGCGGCATCCGCGATGGCGGCGGCTTCGGCAGCATCATCGGGCGCAACTCCTTCCAGCGGCCGCTGGCGGAGGGCACCCAGCTCCTGCGCACGGTGATGGATATCCACCTCGGCAAGAAGTGATCGGCAAGAAGTGACCCGCCCGCCGCGACAGGCCACCCCGCGGCGCCAGCGGCGCCCGGGTTGACGCCGCGGCAGCACGCGCCCGGCGCGCCGCCGCCGGGCTGCTCGCGATTCGCAACGCTCCTCCAGCTTTGATTGCCATAGCCTGCGCCGCGAGCTCCCGCGGCGATCCCGCAGCCGAGACGCCCATGGAGACGGTGCTGACCCTGCTGGCCAGCCTTGCGCGCTGGGCGCTCGAAATCTACGAGTGGATCATCATCGTCGCGATCCTGCTCACCTGGGTCGCGCCGGATCCCTCCAACCCCATCGTAATGTTCCTCAACCGCATGACCGTGCCGCTCTGGAACCGGCTGGCGCGGGTGCTGCCGGGCGCGCTGCGGCTGTTCTCCGCCTACGTGTCGCTGCTGCTGGTCTGGTTCCTCAAGGTGTTCCTGCCGGGCGTGCTGGGGTCGCTGGCGCTGCTGGCGGGCGGCGCCATCGCCGCCGGGGCCGTGCCGGTGCAGGCGGGCGGCTACTTCCTGCTGGGCATCGGGATCGTCGTGCAGAGCTTCTTGCGCTTCCTGCTGATCCTGCTGCTGGTGTGGTTCTTCCTGACCCTGGTCAACCCTTCGCTGAACAATCCGATCGTGCGGACGCTGGCGTTCCTGCTCGATCCGTTCATCGCGCCGATCCAGAAGCGCCTGCCGCGCATGCGCGTCGATCTCTCGCCGCTGATCGCGGCGGCCGCCTGTCTCGCGCTGGACCTGCTGGCGGTCTCGCTGCTGATCAACGCGGCGCTGCGGCTGACCTCCGCCGGGCTGGCCATCCCCCGCGCCGCCATCACGCTGTGAGCCGATCGTCCGGCGAGCAGGGCCGCCAATGCGGCGTCGCGCCCCCTGGGAGTAAGCCGTGGATGCGCTGATCGCGATCGGGGCGGCGCTCGTCGGCTTCGCCCTCGGCTGGCGCTTCCGCGGCTGGTACGCGCGCAGCCGGGGCCAAGGCCGCCGGGGCCCCCGGGCGGGCGTCGACTGATTCCCGCCCGGTGACTCGGGGGCCCCTGACCTTCCCAGCCGCCCCTCAGCGCAGCGTGTCGAACAGGTCGGCGCTGAGATAGGCCGTGAGGGTGTCGGCGAAACCGGTCTCGCGCAGCCGCGTAAAATCGCCTTCCCGCAGATAGAAGTAGTCCACCACGTGCGTGCCGGTGGTGGTGATGAGCGACTGCTGGATCTCGACGTCGTGGTGATCGAAGGCCCGGCTCACCTTGTAGAACAGGAACGGCTCGTCCTGCAGCTCCAGGCGGATGTGCGGATAGGGCGCCGGGTGGCGCGCGAAGCCCTCGCCGACGGGCTCCACGCGGTAGCCCTTGCCGTCGATGCCCGCGAACGCGACGCGCACGGCCTTTCTGCCCGGCCCGCCCGGCAGCCCGGCGTGCTCCGGCGGCTGCTCTCCCATCACCAGCAGCTCGAGGTCCCGCGGCAGCGGCGTGGTGCCCGGCACGAGCGTGGTGATCTGGAAGAAGTAGCAGTAACCATGGTCGCCGGCGCCGAACTCGACCCGGTTCACCTTGCCCGAGAGGATGTTCAACCGCCGCCGGCTCAGGGCGTAGGCCACGCGGGTGTGGGAGCGGCGCAGGTTGCGGGTGAACAGCAGCAGCCCCTTGATCTCCGTGTGCGCGACCGGCACCACGTCCACCAGCACCTGCGAGGTGCGGAAGCGCCCGAACTTGAGCACCTGGCTCGCCAGGTGCTGCGGCGTGTCGGTGAGCAGGTAGCGGTTGGGGAACGACGCGAACAGCCAGCTCAGCGTCCCTTCCTCCTCCCCGAGCAGGGCCTTGACCGTGGTCTCCCCCAGCACCTGCTCGAAGGCGGAGAGCACCCGCGCCTCAAGGCGCTCATGATCGCGGCCCTCCGGGGCGCCGAGCACGATCTCGCGGTGCAGGCTCATCAGCTCGTCGCGCCGCCCCCGCAGGCGCTCCGCCTCCCGCGGGCTCAGCTCGGCCAGGGGCGCGAACACGGCCGCATCCAGCCCCACGGTCAGGCTCTGATGCAGCAGCAGATTCAGGCGCGTGCGCACCATCAGGCGTTCCTTCTTCTGGTCGAAGTAGAGGTTGATGACCGCGTCGAGCGATTCCACGCCCCCCGGCATGGCGCGCGCCTCGCCCAGGATGCGGCTGGCCTCGTCGAAGAAGAGCTGCAGCGTGACCACGTCGTGCTCGGCCGTCTCGCCATCGGCCCGCACCACGGCCATGTTCACCGTGAACAGCAGGATCACGTTGATGAGCTGCCGGTTGGCCAGCTCGAAGTACTCGGCCAGCGCCTGGTCGATGTAGGTCGAGGTGCGCCCGAGCACCACCAGCGTGCGGTGGTGCTGGATCAGGAGCTGCACGCGCTCGATCAGCTCCTCGTCGCCGTAGCCCAGGCGGCGCAGCAGCTCACCGGCCATGCGGGCGCTCCGCGCCGCCACGTCGCCGTCCGGCTCGATCCGCCCCAGCCCATTGAGGAACAGGCTCCACTTGACGGCGAGCACGTGGCGCGCCTCGATCATGCCGTGCCATTCGGGGAACTTCTCCCACAGGCCGTCCAGCACCCGCTGCCCCTCGGCCACGCCGCGCAGCAGATGCTCGTGCACGGGCATGCCGAGCGCCGGCACGTCGGCGAGCAGGAAGAACAGGCCGTTGGCCTCCGGCAGGAAGCGCCCGATCAGCGTCTCAGCACCCGGCGTGAGCGGATCGCCGATCTCGAACAGGGTGCGCAGCGCCCGGTGCGCGAACGGGCCGCCCATGATCCGGCTCCACAGCTCGGCCCGCTCGCTGCGCTCACGCTCGTCGGCCGCCGGCCCCAGGCTCGCCACCACGATCGCCAGCCCATCCTTCAGCTCGTCGGAGAGGTCGTACCCGGTGCGCGCAATGAAGCAGAACAGCTCCAGCAGCGGCTGGGGCCGGCGGAAGGCATCGATCGGCGCGACGGCATCCTTGGGATTGCGGCCGTGCAGGCGCAGGATGCGCTTGCGCCCCAGGTGCACCGACACGCCGTACTCGCCGAGCCAGTGCGAGGCGGTGCGGTCCAGCACGCGCTCGAGCAGGCGCCGGGTGATCGTCTGCACCTCGCCGAGCGTGCGCAGCCGGATGGCCTGGAACGCCTCCAGCGAGGCGAAGCGGCGCTTCCTCGCCACGTAGAGCCCCACCCAGGAGGGCGCCACCTGATCTTCCGGAAACGCCGCTTCGGCCTGCGCCCCGGTCAGC
>JACQKK010000198.1 GCA_016204605.1 Candidatus Lambdaproteobacteria bacterium | reverse complement strand
CGGGTGCGGTTGGTGGTGCCCACCTCGACCAGGCGCGCGCCCGCCTCGCGCATGATGTCGGGCAGGCGGAACGAGCCGCCGATCTCGACCAGCTCGCCGCGGGAGACGACCACCTCGCCGCCCTTGGCCAGCGCGCTCAGCATCAGCAACACGGCGGCGGCGTTGTTGTTGACCACCAGCGCCTGCTCGGTGTGGGCGAGCCAGGCCAGCAGCTCCGGCACGCGCCCGCCGCGCTCGCCGCGCCGGCCCGTCTCCAGGTCGAACTCGAGGTTGGTGTACGCCTCGATCTGCGGCCGCGCGGCGTCGAGCAGCCCGGGGGCCAGCGGGGCGCGGCCCAGGTTGGTGTGCACCACCACGCCGGTGGCGTTGATCACCCGGCGCAGTTGGCGCGGGGCGTGCTGGCCCACGGCGTCCCGGATCGCCGCCAGGATGGTCGAGCGGTCGGTCATCGCGTCTCCTTCGGCGGCGCCCGTGCGCAGGCGCAGGCGGTACTGGTCGAGCACGCCCAGCACCCGTTCCCGCACCGCCTTGCCGTGGGGCAGCCCCTGCTCGCGCAGGTGCTGGTCCACTTCGGTGACCGAGGGCAGCCGGCTCAGGCGCTCCTGGAGCGGGTCCGGCGGCGCGGCCATGGGGCAACTCCTGGAGGGACGTGTCCGGTGGCGCGTCCGTTACCGGGCTCATTGGCGCAGGGCGCGGCCCGCCCGCGCGCCGCGCTGCGAGCCCCGCGGGCCGGGGCGGGGGAGCGCGCGGGCGGGCTCATGCCGCGTTCATGGTGGCGAAGTTCCTGAGCAGCCGCAAGCCCGCGTGCTGGCTCTTCTCGGGGTGGAACTGCACGCCCCAGACGTTGCCGTGGCGGACGATGGCGGGGAACATCACGCCGTAGTCCGTCAGCCCCAGCGCATCGGCGGGGTCGGCCAGCGCCGCGTGGTACGAGTGCACGAAGTAGAAGTAGCTGCCGTCGGGGATGCCCTCCAGCAGCGGATCCGGGCGCTGCAGGGCCACCTGGTTCCAGCCGATCTGCGGCACCTTGAGCGCCGTCCGGAAGCGCACCACGCGCCCCGCGATCAGCCCCAGGCCGCGGTTGGGGCCGCCCTCCTCGCTCATCTCGAACAGCAGTTGCAGGCCGATGCAGATGCCGAGGAAGGGCACGCCCTGGTCGATCTTGCGGCGGATCACCGGCTCCATCCCGGCGCGCTGCAGCCGCTCGATGGCGGGCCGGAACGCGCCCACCCCGGGCAGCATGATGCGCTCGGCCTCTTCGAGCTCCTGCGGCTCGCGCACGATGCGGTTGGGGATGCCCTGGAAATCGAGTGCATTCTTCAGGTTGTGCAGGTTCCCCACGTCATAATCGATGATGGCGATCATGGCGGGGAGGTCACAGGGCGCCTTTGGTGGAGGCGATGCCCGCGCGGCGCGGCTCGGGGGCCACGGCATCGGCCAGCGCCCGCGCGAACGCCTTGAACAGGGCTTCGCACTTGTGGTGATCGTTCTCACCATACAGGACGGCCAGGTGCAGGGTCAAACGCCCGGCCACGGCCACCGACTTGAAGAAGTGGGCGATCATCTGCGTGTCCAGCGCCCCCAGGCGCGGCTGGGCGAAGCTGCCCTGGAAGTGGAACTCGGGGCGGCCGGAGCAATCGAGCGCGGCCCGCACCAGCGTCTCATCCATGGGGATGTAGGCGTGGGCGTAGCGGCGGATGGCGGCCCGCTCGCCGAGCGCCTGATCGATGGCGCGCCCCAGAGCGATCCCCACGTCTTCCACGGTGTGGTGGCTGTCCACCTCCAGGTCGCCCGTGCAGGCGATCTCCAGGTCGAGCAGCCCGTGGAAGGCCAGTTGCTCGAGCATGTGGTCGAAGTAGGCCAGCCCCGTGCCGATGGTGCGGCTGCCGGTGCCGTCGAGGTCGAGCCGCAGCCGCGTGCGGGTTTCCTTGGTGGCGTATTCCAGTTCGGCGATGCGGGCCATGGCCGCTCACGGTTCGGGGTCACGCCCGGCGGAGGGG
>JACQKK010000031.1 GCA_016204605.1 Candidatus Lambdaproteobacteria bacterium | reverse complement strand
GGCGCTCGGCGACGGCTGGCGCACGGGCGGCGGCGGCAGGATCGAGCGCTACGTGCAGGCGGAGCTCCACCCACCGCCCGGGTTCGCCGGCGCAGCGGTGGTCACGGAGGACGGGCAGGTGGCGGGATTGCTCGCACCGGCGCTGGTGCGGGGCGCCACGGTAGTGCTGCCGGGCGAGACGCTGACCCGGCTGGTGGCGAGCCTGCTGAGCGGCGGCACCACGCGCCGGGGCTACCTGGGAGTGAACACGTACCCCGCGCCGCTGCCGGCGGCCCTGGCGACCGAGGTGCGCTGCGAAGGCGGGCTGGTGGTGGTGGCCGTGCAGCCGGGCAGTCCGGCGGAGCGGGGCGGGGTGATGCTGGGCGACGTGCTGCTCGCGCTCGATGGCCGGCCGGTGCGCCACATCGCCGACCTGCTCGACTACCTCGATGGCGACCGCGTCGGCAGCGAGGCCGCCGTGCGCCTGCTGCGGGCCGGCAAGGCGCTGGAGCTGCGCGTGGTCGTGGGCGCGCGGCCCGGCTAAGGTCGCGCGCAACCCCCGATTCGCCACTCGGAGACTTGGCCATGGCGCTGCTCGAACAGCTTTCGCAGGAGCTGGAGGCCCTCGTCGCGCGCACCAGCCCCGCGGTGGTGAGCATCGCCCACCGGCGCGGGCAGGGCTCGGGCCTGGTGCTGGCGCAGGACGGCTACGTGCTCACCAACGGTCACGTGGTGGCCCGCCCGGTGGGGCCGATCGTGGTGGGCTTCTCCGATGGCGGCGAGCGGGAGGGCCGGCTGGTGGGCAGCGATGAGCCCTCCGACCTCGCCGTGCTGCGGGTGGAAGGCTCCGGCCTGCCGAGCCTGCGCCTCGCCGAGCGGGGCCGGGTCAAGGTGGGCCAGCTCGTGATGGCGATCGGCAACCCGCTCCACTTCGAGCGCTCGGTGAGCCTGGGCGTGGTGAGCGCGCTCGACCGCAGCCTGGCCGCCCCGGGGGGCCACCTGATGGAGGGGCTGATCCAGACCGACGCCGCCATCAACCCCGGCAACTCCGGCGGCCCGCTGGTGGCGATGGACGGCGCCGTGGCCGGCATCAACACGGCCATCGTGCCCTACGCCCAGGGGATCGGCTTCGCCGTGCCCGCCTCCACCGCCAACTGGGTCGCCGCGGAGCTGATCCGCCGGGGGCAGGTGCTGCGGCCCCTGCTCGGCATCAGCGCCCGCAGCATCGAGCTCGACGGCGAGCGGGCGCGCGAGCAGGGCCAGGCGCGCGCCGTGCGCGTATTCGGCGTCGGGCCGGACACGCCCGCCGCGAGCGCGGGCCTGCGCGAGGGTGACCTGCTGCTGAGCGCGAACGGGAGCCCCCTCGGCAGCATCGACGATCTCCAGCGGATCATGGTGCTCGCCGGCGCGCCCGAGCTGCGGCTGGTCGTGCTGCGCGACCGGCAACGGGTGGAGCTGACGCTCAGGCCGGCGCCGCCGCAGCGGTAGGCCTGAGCCGCCATGATGGCGCCCCGCAGCGCGGGCGCCGCAGCAGGGGAGCGTGCGGGCGGGTTTCCGCGGCGCCGGCAGGGTCGTCCTGCCGCGAGCGCCAGATGGCCGGGAGCCCGCCCGGCTTTCCCGCTCCACCCCGGAATACCCCCCTCCGATATCGGGCCATCCGCCGCGCCCATCCCGACAGGCCGGTTGCGTCAGGTCGCCACGCCGGCGTAGCAGGTATCCCGGCGCGGCGGTCGGGAGAGAGGCCTGCCCCCGCCGGTCCACGCGCGATGCCCCAGCCGTTGCCTTCGCTTCCCGAACGGCCTATGTAATCGGCAGCCGGGCGCGCGCCCGCCGGATGCGCCGCGCCCCCGGTCTGGCATCGCCTTGCGCGCCCCACCGCGCGGCGCCGGGCTCTTCCGCACACCCGCTCCCCCGGTACGCCATGAATCCCCCTCGACGAACGCTGCTGCTGGTGCCGTCATTGCTGGCGGCGCTGCTGCTGATGCTGCACCTGGTGTTACCCGGTGCCGCCTGGAGCCAGAAGTACGGCGGCATCCTGAAGACGATGACGCGCGCCAACCCGGTCGGCCTTTCGCCCCACGAGACGGCCTCCGCCGACACGACCTGGGTGATGTCGCCCGTGTACAGCAACCTGGTCTGGTTCGACTATTTCATTCCGCGGGAGACCCCCGACACCATCCGCACGGAGCTGGCCGAAAGCTGGGCCTGGAACGCGGAGCGCACCGCGCTCACGTTCCGGCTCAGGCCGGGCGTGCGGTTCCACGATGGCCACCCCTTCACCAGCGCGGATGTGAAGCACACCTTCGACACGGTGCGGGGGCGGGGGAAGTATCGCCTGAAGCTGAACCCGAGCAAGCTCCTCTACTTCAACGTGGAGGAGATCGTGACCGATGGCGATCACGCGGTCACGTTCAAGCTCAAGCGGCCGCAGCCCTCGCTGCTGACGATGCTCGCGGGGGGGCGATCGCCGATCTACGCCGCCCACGTGGACCCCAACAAGATGCGCACCACGGCGCTGGGGACGGGGCCGTTCCGGCTCAAGGAGTTCTCGCCCGACAAGCGCCTCGTGATGGAGAAGAACCCGGCGTTCTTCATCAAGGGGCGGCCGTACCTGGATGGCATCGAGTACGCGATCATCAAGGACAAGGCCACCCAGAACGCCGCACTCCAGGCCAAGCAGATCGAGGCGGCCTACCCGGGCCACACGACCCGGCCCGACTACGAGAACCTCAAGGCCGCGAACGTGGGCCTCGAGTTCGTCGAGATGGTCAGTAACGGCACCTCGAACATCATCATCAACACCCAGAAGCCCCCCTTCAACAACCTGCGCCTACGCCAGGCGGTGAATCTGGCCCTGGAGCGGGCGTCGTTCGCGAAGACCGTGTACCAGGGAGGCTCGGCGGCCGGCAGCGCCATGGTGCCCGCGCCCTTCGGGGCCTGGGGGCTGACCAAGGAGCAGCTCGCGCGGCTGCCGGGCTACGGCAACCGCGAAGAGGGGCGGGCGCGCGCCCGCGAGCTGCTGGCGGCCGAGGGCTACGGGCCGGACAAGCCCCTGCGGGTCAAGGTCTCGACGCGGAACCTGGTCAACTACACCAAGCCCGCCGCCTGGGTAGCCGGCGAGCTGAAGGCCGTGGGGATCGAGGCGGAGATCGAGCACATCGACACCGGCCTGTGGTATTCGACCGTGGCGAGGCGCGTCTTCCAGCTCGGCGTCAACGCCACCGCCGTGCCCGTGGACGACCCCGACGCGCAGTTCTACGAGAATTTCAAGTGCTACTCGGAACGCAACTATTCCGACTACTGCAACCCCGAGGTCGAGCAGCTCTACGACCAGCAGTCGGTGGAGCCGAACTTCGAGAAGCGCCGCCAACTCGTCCAGCAGATCGATATCCGCCTGCAGGAAGAAGTGGCCCGGCCGTACCTGGGTTACAACATGTACTATTACGGGCATTACCCGCACGTGAAGAACTGGGTGCCCCACTCGAGCAGCTACAACGCCTGGCGCATGAGTGAAGTCTGGCTGGACCGGTGATGGCAGGTGCGCCGGTCAGGGGTGCCGGTCAGGGGTGCCGGCCGGCGCCGCGGTTGGATCGGCCCCGCAGCCGGGGCTCCCGCACCCGTTCTCTAATGGGGAGGAGGAACGTCATGACCTCGTACACGCGATGGCTGATCGCCGGCGCCGCCGTGCTGGCGGCCCTGACCGGCCCGGCACCCGCCTGGGCACAGAAGTACGGCGGCGTCCTGCGGACGCTGATCGCCAGCAATCCCACCACCCTGTCCATCCACGAGGCCACTTGGCCGGAGACCACCTGGCCCATGGTGCCCGTCTACAGCAACCTCGTCTGGTTCGACGCCTTCAATCCGCAGGAGTCGCCCAAGACCATCGTGCCCGAGATGGCCGAGCGCTGGGCCTGGAGCACCGATCATCGCGCGCTCACGTTTCACCTGCGCCCCGGCATCCGCTGGCACGACGGCAAGCCGCTCACCGCCGCCGACGTGCAGCACACTTTCGACCTGGTGCGGGGCGCCCGGGGCAGCGGCCTCAAGCTGAATCCGCGCCGCTCCTGGTACTTCAACGTGGACTCCATCGAGACGCGGGGAGACCGGGAGGTCACGTTCCGGCTGCGCCGGCCCCAGCCGGCCGTCCTGATCATGCTGGCCTCGGGGTACTCGCCGATCTATCCGGCCCACGTCAACGCCGCCGAGCTGCGCGGGCGGTCGGTCGGGGCGGGTCCTTTCCGCCTCCGCAACTTCATCCAGGATCAGCGTCTCGAGCTGGAGAAGAACCCCGACTACTTCGTCCAGGGGCGTCCCTACCTGGATGGGATTCACGTCTACGTGCTCAAGACCACCGCCACCCGCAACGCGGCGCTGATCGCGAAGCAGGCCGATGTGGCCTACCCCAACCAGGTGATGAAGCCGATCTACGATCAGCTCAGCGCCGCCAACGCCGGCCTGGCCTTCGCCGAGCGGGTCTCCACTTCCACCACGAACATCGTGGTGAACACCAAGCGGCCGCCCTTCGACAATGCGCGGCTCCGGCAGGCGGTGAGCCTCGCTATGGACCGCAACGCGGTCATCAAGGGCGTGTACCAGGGGGGAGCCGTACCCGGCACCGCCTTCCCGCCGCTTGCGCACGGCACCTGGGGACTCAACGACCAGCAGATTCTGGCGCTCCCCGGTTACGGCGATCCGGCGAAGAACAAGGCCGAAGCACGCCGCGTGCTGGCAGCCGAGGGGTACGGACCGACCCGTCCCTTCCGGGTGACGGTGACCGCCCGCTCGGACGATGTGTACATTCAGCCGGCGATCTGGGCCATGGCCGAGCTCAAGGAGGTGGGCATGGAGCCCATCTTGCGCCAGATCGACCCGGCCAGCTGGGTCTCGATGCTGGCCAAGCGCGACTTCGACCTGGTCATCAACTTCACCGCCCTGGGCGTGGAAGACCCGGACATCGCGTTCTACGAGAACTTCAAGTGCGGCTCCCAGCGCAACTTCTCCGACTACTGCAACCCCGAGCTGGAGAAGGAGTACGACCGCCAGTCGCAGGAAACCGATTTCGACCGTCGCCACAGCCTGGTCAACCGCATCGATATCGCGCTGCAGCAGGACGTGGCGCGGCCCTATCTCGCCTACCGCAAGTACTACTACGCCTATCATCCCCACGTGAAGAACTGGGTGCCCCACCAGAGCATCTACAACGGTTGGCGCATGAGTGAAATCTGGCTCGATCAGTGATGCCCGGCGCACCGGCCCCGCGGTCGACTCGGCTCCCGGGTCGACTCGGCCCGGTGCTGATGCAGCCCGCCCCCCAAGACGGCAGGAGGAACCGCATGACCTCGTACACCCGATGGCTGATCGCCGGCGCCGCCGTGCTGGCGGCGCTGACCGGCGCGGCACCCGCCTGGGCGCAGAAGTACGGCGGCGTGATCCGCTTCACGTTGCAGAGCAACCCCCCGGACCTCTCCATCCACGAGACGGCCGTGACGGAGTCCCCCTTCGCCCTGGGCCCCGTCTACAACAGCGTGGTGGCGTTCGACCTGTTCAAGACGCCCGAGTCCCTCGAGACCATCGTGCCCGAGCTGGCGGAGAGCTGGGCGTGGGACGCTTCCGGCACGGCGCTCACCTTCAGGCTGCGCCCGGGCATCCGCTGGCACGATGGCAAGCCGTTCACCGGCCGCGACGTCAAGTACACCTTCGATGCGATCCGCGGGGCGACCCAGATCGGCCTTAAGCTCAATCCGCGCAAGCTCTGGTACGTCAACGTCGCGGAGATCACCGCCGCGGGCGATCACGAGGTGACGTTCCGCGTCAAGCGGCCGCAGCCCTCGCTGCTGGCGATTCTGGCGGCGGGGCTTTCGCCGGTCTACCCGGCCCACCGCACGGGTGGCGAAATCCGCACCGGCGCCATGGGCACGGGGCCGTTCAAGCTCAAGCAATTCGTGCCCGACCAGCGCATCGAGCTGGTGAAGAATCCCGACTACTTCGTCAAGGGCCGGCCGTACCTGGACGGCGCGCTGTTCTTCGTGCTCAAGTCGCAGGCCGCCCAGATCGGCGCCCTGATCGGCAAGCAGGTGGACCTGGCGACCACGATGGCCACGCCGAAGAGCGTCTATGAGCAGCTCAAGGCGGCCAACGCCGGGTTGGCGTTCCAGGAGACGGTCACCGCCGCCACCTACAACCTGATCGTCAACACGCGCCGGCCGCCCTTCGACAACCTGCGCCTGCGGCAGGCCGTCAACCTGGCCATGGACCGCAACGCGCTGCTGAGAAGCCTGCAGGGCGGCGGCATCCCCGGCTCGGCCATGATTCCGCAGCCCTACGGCGTGTGGGGCCTGACGCCCGAGCAGCTCGCCGACCTGCCCGGCTACGGCGACCCCGCCAAGAACAAGGCGGAGGCGCGCCGCATCCTGGCGGAGGAGGGCTACACGGCCGAAAAGCCGCTCAAGGTCAAAGTGACCGTGCGCACGTTTCCCACCCACGTGCCCTGGGCCGCCTGGGCGGCGGGCGAGCTCAAGTCGGTGGGTATCGATGCGGAGCTGCGCCAGATCGATACGGGCGCCTGGTACGGCGCCCTCGCCCGCCGCGACTTCGACCTGGGCTTCAATGCGACGTCGGTCGCCATCGACGACCCGGATGCGGCTTTCTACGAGAACTATGCCTGCGGCTCGCAGCGCAACTACTCCGACTACTGCAACGTCGAGCTGATGAAGAAGGTGGATGCCCAATCGATCGAAACCGACCACGCGAAGCGGCTGCGGGTGGTGAACGAGATCGATATCCAGCTCCAGCGGGAGGTGGCGCGGCCGTATCTCGCGTACCGCACCGACTACTACCCGCACTATCCCTACGTGAAGAACTGGAACCCCCACCCGAGCATCTACAACGGCTGGCGCCTGACGGAGGTGTGGCTCGACCGCTGACGCCGGCCCCGCGTCGCCGCAACCGGCGCCTCCTGCCCGCGACCCGGCCCGATCGGGCTCGCGGGGGGCGCCCAGCCTGTGCACCCGCGCCCGAAGAGCATCACGATGTCCCGCCCTGCCGACCCCGCCCACAGCCCCCGCCCGACCTATGCGCTGCGCTACTTCGAGGATCTGCGGCTGGGCGAAACCTGGCACTGTCCGGCGCGCACGCACACCGAGGCGCTGTTCTACGCCTTTCAACTGGCCAGCGGAGACACCGGCGAGGTCCACTACAACCTGGAGCTGTGCAAGGCCCGCGGCCTGCCGGGGCTGCTGGCCCATGGCTTCCAGGTGCTGATCCAGACCTGCCCCGGCTCCAGCGACATGCTGCGGGGCGAGAGCCGGGTGGCCTTCCGGGCCATGCTGGAGCAGTCGTCGAAGTTCCTCAAGCCCGTCTATGCGGGAGACACGCTCTACCCGGCGCTGACCGTGGCGGAGCTCAAGCCGCAGCGCACGACCGGGCTGCTGACGCTGCGGACGACCGTCCACAACCAGCGCGACGAGCTGTGCCTGGAGGGCGAGATCAAGCTGCTGGTGCCCCGCCGGCCCGCCGCCGGAGCCTGACATACTGGCGCCACCACCAGAGAGGAGCGCGATGGAGTTCGGATTCTCGCACGCCAAGATCGACGAGATCGGCCTGATCACCCATGCGGAGAACCTCGGCTACACCCACTGCTGGGTGACCGACACCCAGTTCATCCGCTCGGAGTGCTTCGCCGTGCTCGCCCTGGCGGCGCAGCAGACGCGCAGGATCAAGCTCGGCACGGGGGTGGCGGTGGCGGGGCTGCGGCTGGCGCCCGTGACCGCCAACGGCATCGCCACGATCAACCGCATCGCCCCCGGCCGCACCTTCCTCGGCATCGGGACGGGGAACACCGCCATGCGCATGATGGGCCAGCGCCCGATGCGGGTGAAGGCCTTCGGCGAGTACCTGCGCGTGGTGCGCGGGCTGCTGGCCGGGGAGGAGATGGAATACACGCTCGCCGGCACCACCCACCGCATCAAGTTCCTCATGCGCGACGCCCGCTTCATCGCGCTCGAGCCGCCCATCCCGATGCTGGTGGGCGGGTTCGGGCCCAAGGCGCAGGCGCTCGCCGGCGAGTACGGCGACGGCGTGGTGACGAGCTGGCCCCGCGGCGGGGATCTCGCGCAGGTGCACGCCAACGTCCGGCTGGGCGCCGCCCGCGCCGGACGCACGCACGAGCGCATCCACACGACGATGCTGTTCAACCTCGTGCTGCTGGAGCCCGGGGAAGCTCTGACGTCCGACCGGGTGCTCCAGGAGGCCGGACACACCATCATGTCCAACGTGCAGTACCTGGCCGATCACCTGCGGGAAACCGGCAAGGAACCCCCCGACTACCTCAAGCCGATCTGGAAGGAGTACCTGCGCTTCCACCTCGCCCGGCCCGCGGCCACGCGCCACTACGAGCTGCACGAGAGCCACTCGGCGTACCTGCGGCCCGATGAGGCGCGCTTCTGCACCCCCGAGCTGATCCGGGCGCTGGGGCTGGTCGGGCAGCCCGAGGAGCTGATCGAGAAGCTGCGCGAATTCGAGCGGCAGGGCGTGAGCCAGGTGCTGTTCACGCCGCCCCTCGAGCGCGGCTACAAGGTGATCGAGGATTTCGCCCGCAAGGTGATCGCGAAGATGTAGGCGGACGCCGCGGCGCCTTCGCACGCCGCCGGCACGTGTCGCCGCCGCATGAGGGGAAGCACCCGCGCCGAGCGGAGATCGCCGGCGCGGCCGGCGCCAGTCGCGGCCGGCCGTGCCGGGTTCCACAAGCCCACTTCAACGGAGGAAGGCCCATGTACGCCAAGAACACGCTGCGCGTCCTGGCCGTTGCCACCCTGCTCGTCGCCGCGGGCGGAACGCAAGGGCTGGCGCAGAAATACGGAGGCATCCTGCGCTGGTCCACGCGCGGCACGCCCGCGGACTTGTCCATCCACGAGACGGCACTGGCCCCGGTGACCTCCATCGGCGTGCCGATGTACAGCAACCTGGTCTGGTTCGACAGCCTCAATCCGCAGGAGAGCCTGGACACCATCGTCCCCGACGTCGCGGAAAGCTGGCGGTGGAACAGCGACGGCACGGCGCTCACGTTCAGGCTGCGCCAGGGCGTGACCTGGCACGACGGCAAGGCGTTCACCAGCGCCGACGTGAAGCACACCTTCGACGTGATCCGCGGCGCGAAGGCCGGCGGGCTCAAGCTGAATCCGCGCAAGCTCTGGTACACGAACGTGAAGGAGATCGTCACCAGCGGCGACCGCGAGGTGACCTTCGTGCTGACCCGCCCCCAGCCCTCGCTGCTGCCCATGCTCGCCACGGGATACTCGCCCGTGTATGCGGCCCATCTCAGCCCCGCCCTGATGCGTACCACCGCAGTGGGCACCGGGCCGTTCAGGCTCAAGCGCTTCGAGCGGGACCAGACGGTCGAGCTGGCCAAGAACGAGGCGTACTTCAAGCAGGGCCGGCCGTATCTGGATGGCATCCACTTCGTGATCTTCAAGAACCCCGCCTCCGAGCAGGCGGCACTGCTGGCCAAGCAGCTCGATGCATTGGGACTCGTTGCCACGCCCGGCCCGGCCTACGAGAATCTCAAGGCGGCAAAGGCGGGGGTCGAATTCGCCGAGCGCATCATCAATGGCACGATCAACCTGATCTACAACCCCAAGAAGCCGCCCATGGACAATCGCCGGGTGCTCTACGCCATCGTGCTGTCCCTGGACCGGCGGGGCCTCATCAAGACCGCGTTCCAAGGGGGTGCCGTGCCGGGCACCTCGCTGATCCCCGCGCCCACAGGGGTGTGGGGCATGACGCCCGAAGAGATGGCCCAGTTCCCCGCCTACGGCGATCCTGCCCGGAACAAGGTCGAGTCGCGCCGCATTCTGGCGGAGCTGGGGTACAGTGAGCCCAATCCGCTCAGGATCACGATTTCTGCGCGCAACGTCATCAGCTCGACCTTGTCGGCGAGCTGGGCCGTGGGCGAGCTCAAGCAGGTGGGCGTCCAGGCCGAAGTGCAACTGGTCGACCAGGGCAACTGGTACGGCACGGTGGCCCGGCGCCAGTTCACCATCGCCATCAACGAGACGGCCGTCGCTATCGACGACCCCGACCCGACCTTCTACGAGAACTACCAGTGCGGCTCCGAGCGCAACTACACCGACTACTGCAATCGCGAGCTGTCGAAGAAGTTCGACCAACAATCGGTCGAGCCCGATTTCCGCAAGCGCCACAAGCTGGTGCGGGAGATCGATACGCAGTTGACGAACGAGCTGGCGCGCCCCTATGTGGTCTATCGGAAGGATTACCATGCCCATTACCCCTGGGTGAAGAACTGGGTGGCGCACACCAGCATCTACAACGGCTGGAAGCTCGAAGACGTGTGGCTGGACCGGTGAGCCACGTGGCCGAGGGGTGAGGCGGCTCAAACCGCCCGGCACCCTGTTCTCTCCCCCCGGCCGCGG
>JACQKK010000196.1 GCA_016204605.1 Candidatus Lambdaproteobacteria bacterium | reverse complement strand
CGCGACCGGAGGCCCGCGGTGATGGCGACCCCTGCGATCGATCCGCGGGGAGCTCCGCGCCCGGGCGTGCTCGCGGATCTTCTCACGCTGGCCAAGCCCCGCATCACGGTGATGGCCACGGCCGTCGCCGCCATCGGCTATATGCTGGGCATACGGGAGCCGGTGGATGGCATCTACCTGGGCGGCTTCGTGGTCGCCACGCTGATGATGGGCAGCGGCGCCAGCGCGCTCAACCAGTATCTCGAACGCGACGTGGACCGGCTGATGGCCCGCACCCGCGCCCGGCCGCTGCCCACCGGGCGCATGAGCGCCCGCGCCGTGCTCTGGGGCGGGCTGGCAGTGGCGCTGGCAGGGGTGGCCTTGCTGGCGCTCTGGGCCAACGCCTTGACGGGCCTCGTCGCGGCCGCAATCGTGGCCACGTACGTGCTCGCCTACACGCCGCTCAAGCGCATCACGGGGCTGAACACCCTGGTCGGGGCGGTGCCGGGCGCCTTGCCGCCCGTGCTGGGTTGGGCCGCGGCCCGGGGCGAGCTGGGGGCGGAGGCGCTGGCGCTGTTCCTGATCCTGTTCGTGTGGCAGCACCCGCACTTCCTCTCCATCGCCTGGCTCTACCGCGACGATTACGCGTCGGCGGGCATGCCCATGCTGACCGTGCTGGACCCCGACGGCCGGATGACCCGCCGGCAGATGCTGGTCTACAGCGCCACGCTGGTGCCGGTGAGCCTGTATCCCGCCATCATCGGCATGGCGGGGCCGTTCTATTTCTACTCCGCCCTGGCGCTGGGCGGCGTGTTCTGCGCGGCGACGCTGGCGATGATCCTCCAGCCCTCGCGGCTGACGGCGCGCCTGCTGCTGAAGGTGTCGATCGTCTACCTGCCGCTGGTGTTCCTGCTGCTGGTGTACGATTCTCCCGCGCGCTAGGCGGGCGCACACCGTCCGCGGCGACGCGACCCCTCGCACCCGACCCGAGCGACCCCGGCATGACATCTCCCGCGCCTTCTCCGCAGCTCGCCGTGCGACCGCCGATGATCGCCATCGAGGAGCTTTCGTTCCGCTACCGGGGCCGGCGGCGCATGGAGCGCGTGGCGCTGGACGGCATCAGCCTCGCGATCGAGACGGGCGAGCTGTTCGGCCTGCTTGGGCCCAACGGCAGCGGCAAGAGCACGCTGATCCGCATCCTGGCCACGCTGCTGACGCCCGCCCACGGCAGCGTGACGGTGGCGGGGCTCGACGCCGCGAGCCGGCCCGATGCCGTGCGGCGGCGCCTGGGCGTGGCGTTCCAGTCGCCCGGCCTCGATGGCAAGCTCACGGTCGAGGAGAACCTGCGCTTCCAGGGGCTGCTGTTCGGCATGCGGGGACTCCCGCTCGAGCGCCGGATCAGCGAGCTGCTGGAGCGGTTCGCCGTGGCGGAGCGCCGGCACGAATACGTCGAGACCCTCTCGGGCGGCCTCAAGCGCCGGGTCGAGCTGGCCAAGGCCCTGCTGCACGCCCCCGCGCTGCTGCTGCTCGACGAGCCCTCGACCGGGCTCGACCCGGCCGTGCGGCTGGAGTTCTGGAACACCCTCGCCATGCTGCGCCAGGCGGAGCCGCTCACGGTGGTCGTGGCGACGCACCTGATGGACGAAGCCGAGCGCTGCGACCGCGTGGCCCTGATCGACCACGGCCGGCTGGTCGCGCTGGATACCCCCGACGCCCTCAAGACTGAGCTGGGCGGCGACGTGATCACCATCGAGGCCGCCGACGCCGAGGCGCTGGCCGGCCGGATCGTGCAGCGCCTGGGCGTGCACCCCCGCATCGCCGAGGGCGCCCTGCGGCTCGAAAGTCGCGACGCCATGGCGCTGGCGGCCAGCCTGATGGCCGGCTTCGGCGACCAGATCCGCGCCATCCGGCTGGGCAAGCCCACGCTGGAAGACGTGTTCCTGGCCCGCACGGGGCGCCGCCTCGTCGATGCGGAGCCGCACCCATGAACGCCTCGACCCCGCGCGGGCCCGCCCACCGCCCGCGGCACGGCACGGAGCACCCCACCGAAAACGGCACGGAGTATGGCACGGGGCGCAGCGATGCGGCCCGCCGCCGCGCGGTGTTCCTGCTGGCCACCTGGAGCCTGATGGCCCGGGAGATGCTGCGCTTCGTGCGGCAGCGCAACCGGGTGATCGGGGCGATCGGCACGCCGCTGCTGTTCTGGGTGCTGCTGGGGGCGGGGATCGGCCGCTCCTTCCGGCCGCCGGGGCTGGGCGGCAGCATGGGCTTCATGGAGTACTTCTTCCCCGGCACCCTGCTGCTGGTGGTGCTCTTCACCGCCATCTTCGCCTCGATCTCCGTGATCGAGGACCGCAACGCCGGCTTCCTGCAGGGCGTGCTGGTGGCCCCCGTGCCGCGGCTGGCCATCGTGCTGGGCAAGGTGCTGGGCGGCGCGGGGCTGGGGTTCGGCCAGGGTCTGCTGCTGGTGCTGCTGGGCCCGTTGGCGGGGCTGAGCTACGGCATCGGGCAGTTCCTGGGAGCCGCGCTGGTGATGGCGCTTACGGCCATGGCGCTCAGCGCCTTCGGCTTCCTGCTGGCCTGGCGCACCGATTCCGTCCAGGGTTTCCACGCCGTGATGAACCTGCTGATGGTGCCGATGTGGCTGCTCTCGGGCGCCTTCTTCCCGGCCTCGGGCGCCGCGCTGTGGGTGCGGGTGGTGATGGCGGCCAACCCGCTCAGCTACAGCATGGCCGCGCTGCGCCACGTGCTCTACCCGCCGATGGTCAGCGAGGGGCTGGGCGATCCGCCGCTCTGGGCGGCGCTGCTGGTGCTGCTGGCGTTCACGGGCGCCGCGCTGGCGCTGGCGGCCCTGCAGGCGCGGCGCGCCTCGGGTTGACCGCGCGACTCTGCCCACTTCCCCACCCGCTGCCCAAAGGTGCCTCGTGCCCGATCCCTCGCTGCTGCCCGCGCTCAACGCCAGCCTGAACGGCCTGGCCACCGTGCTGCTGCTGTGCGGGCGGCTGGCGATCCACCGGCGGCGGGTGGCGGTGCATCGGGCCTGCATGGGCGCGGCGTTCCTGGTCTCGGTGCTGTTCCTGATCTCGTACCTGGTCTACCATGCCACCCGCCTCCAGACGCCGTTCGGCGGGGAGGGCGCGCTGCGCACCGTCTACTACGCGTTGCTGATCTCCCACGTGGTGCTGGCCGCCGCGGTGCCGCCGCTGGCGGTGGTCACGCTGTACCGGGCGCTGCGGGGCCAGTTCGAGCGCCACCGCCGCATCGCGCGCTGGACGTTCCCGGTCTGGCTGTACGTCTCGGTCACGGGCGTGCTCGTCTACTTCATGCTGTACCGCTGGTTCCCGGCGGCGTGAGCTGGGCCACGCGGCGTCCGCAGTCTCTTGGGGAAGGAGCAGCGATGACCTTCGAAATCGACCCGCGCGCGGTGCGGGGGGTGGTGTTCGACCTGGGCGGGGTGTTCCTCGCCGGCGGCGTGGAGAACGTCTCCGCGTTCGGCATGGCCCACGGCCTGAGCCCGCAGGCGTGGCTGGCCATCCGCCGCGACCTGTTCATCGCCGAAGGCCACCCCTGGGGCCGGGTCGAGCGCGGCGAGATGAGCCTCGAGGCGTTCGCCGGGGAGATGGTGGGCCGCTTCGCGGCCCATGGCGTGGGCCTGCCCCGCGACCGCGCCCGCCACTTCATGGGCGCGCCGGGCAGCGCCGGCTCGAGGCTGCGGCCGGAGATCGTCGACGCCTGCCTCGCCGTGCGCGCCCACCTGCCCACCGCCCTGCTCACCAACAACATCGCGGAGTGGCGCGACGGCTGGCGGGGCCTGCTGGACACGGCGCGCCTGTTCGACCTGGTGGTCGATTCGTCCGAGGTGGGCATCCGCAAGCCCGAGGAGGGCATCTACCGCATCGTCGAACGGGGCCTCGCCCTCCCCGGCGCGGCGCTGCTGCTCATCGACGACCAGGGGTTGAACCTGAAGGGCGCCCGGCGCCTGGGCTGGCAGACCCTCAAGTACGACGACACGGCGCGGGTGCTGGCCGCGCTGCGCGAGGTGGTGCACGCGGCGGTGCAGCGCTCTCCCGGGCCTCCGTCGCCCGGCGATGGCCGGGCTCGCCCCGCCGATGCGCTGCGCAAGTGATGGCGCCCCGGCGGGCGCGGCGTCCACCGCGCGGCGGACGGCGGGACGGTGCGCAGTGGCGTGATCGTGCGGATGGGCGTCCCGCGGCTGCGTGCTGAAGGCCTCCGCCCCCTGGATCGTGATCCTGGTCGCGTTCCTGGTGCTCGTGACCTACGTGCCCTGGCTCTCCCTGCTGCTGCCCGGGCTGTTCTACGGCGCGCGCTGAACGGCTCACCCGGGGCCCGCGGCGCCGCCCCGGGCCGCCCGACACTCCGCCCTCGCCGCCGGCGAATCCTGGCCGCGGCTCCTGTCGCCGGCGGGGAAGCTGAACCCGGCAGCGAGGCGCCCATGGTTTTCGGAACGGAAAAGGTCATGAATGGAAGCGGTGCAGGGGCGGTGTACGGCCTGGCGCTGATCGGCGCAGCGGTGTACTACATCCAGCATGCGCACAGTTTCTGGGAGGGGGTGCTCGGCGTCCTGAAGGCCATCGTCTGGCCGGCATTCCTCGTCTACAAGGTGCTGGAGTTCCTGAAAATGTAAGTCATCTCGCCCGCGAGAAGGAGCGACGACCCGCCAGCTCGCCGGCCATCATCCGCGTTCCCGCCATGATCTTTTCCGATGAAGGGCTCAGCGCGCATCAGATGGCGCTGTGCGAAAGCATCCGGGCGCTCTGCGCCCGCTTCCCGGGCCGGTACTGGCGCGAGCTGGACGAGCGGGAGGCGTATCCCGAGGAATTCCTGGCGGCATTGACCGAATCCGGCTACATGGCCGCGCTGATCCCGGAGCAATACGGCGGGATGGGCCTCGCCGTCTCCGATGCCGCGCTGATCCTGGAGGAGATCGCCCGCTCGGGCGCCAACGCCTCCTCCTGTCACGCGCAGATGTACACCATGGGCACCGTGCTGCGGCATGGCAGCGACGCGCAGAAGCAGGCCTACCTGCCGGCCATCGCCGAGGGCCGGCTGCGCCTGCTCTCCATGGCCGTGACCGAGCCCGACGCGGGCTCCGAGACCACCCGCATCTCGACGCGCGCCGTGCGCGAGGGGGACCGCTACGTGGTGAACGGCCGCAAGGTGTTCATCTCGCGCGTGGCCCAATCGGACCTGCTGCTGCTGCTGGTGCGCACCACGCCCTACGACGAGTGCAGGAAGAAGACGGAGGGGCTCTCCATCCTGCTGGTGGACCTGCGCGAGGCCAAGGGCCACGGCCTGGAGTTCCGCCGCATCCCGCTGATGTTCAACCACCACACCAACGAGGTGGTGCTCGAGAACCTCGAGGTTCCCGTCGAGAACCGCATCGGCCCGGAAGGGCAGGGGCTGCGCTGCATCTTCAGCACGCTCAACGCCGAGCGCATCCTGCTCTCCTCGCAGTGCATCGGCGACGGGCGCTACTTCATCGAGCAGGCAGCGCGCTATGCGGGGCAGCGGGTGGTGTTCGGGCGGCCGATCGGCATGAACCAGGGCATCCAGTTTCCTCTGGCGCGGGCCTATGCCGCGCTGGAAGGCGCCCGGCTCATGCGCGACCGCGCCGCCGAGCTGTTCGACCGCGGCGGCACCCCGGGCCGCGAGGCCAACCTCGCCAAGCTGCTCTCCAGCGAGGCGGCCTGGCAGGCCGCCAACGCCTGCCTCGATACCTTCGGCGGCTACGGCTTCGCCCGGGAGTACGACGTCGAGCGCAAGTTCCGCGAGGCACGCCTCAAGCTGGTGACGCCGGTCTCGAACAACCTGGTGCTGAGCTTCCTGGGCGAGCAGGTGCTGGGGCTGCCCCGCTCGTTCTGAGGCGCAAGGCCGGGGCGCATCGGGTCGCTGCGCGCCCACGCGCCTTTGCCAAGGCGCGCCGGACCGTGAAACCATGATGTGGCACCTACGAGGCCACCATGCTCGACACGCTCAAGTACGCCAAGCGACTCCAGGAAGCCGGCTTCACCGCCCACCAGGCCGAGGCCCAGGCGCAGGCCCTCTGGGAGGCCATCGAGGGCACGGTGGCCACCAAGCAGGACCTGCGCGAGCTGGAAGCGCGCGTGGACGGCCGCTTCAACGAGCTGGAGGCGCACTTTGTCGGCCGGATCGACAGCCTGGAGGCGCGTCTCGACGGCCGCATCAATGAGCTAGAGACGCGCTTCGAAGGCCGCTTCCGCCTGCTCTACGGGATGGTCGGCTTCAACCTCGCCCTCACCTTGGGGGTGCTGCTCAAGCTGCTGCTGGGCTGAGCCCGTCGAGCCCCCGCCCCCCGCTGCCGCACCTTGCCCGCCCCGTCCCCTGCGAGTGGCGGCAGGAGGTTGCCCGCCGCCGGGCTGCCGCGGGCCTCAGGCCGCGTCGACGCCGCGCAACTGGAAGATCTGCGTGTGGAACACCTCCACGCAGACCTGGTCGCCGGAGCGCACCGCCGAGTACATCGTCGTCCAGTTGTTGCCCTTCTTCTTCCACTTGTTGACCGGCACCGTGACCACCTGGATGGGGTCCCCCACGCGCAGCATCCGACGCACGACTGCGCGACTTGAACTGTGCAGCCCCGCCACGCTCAGGAACTGGTGGGCCGTCGCCTCCTGCACGTGGCGCAACACCTGGGAGGGAAAGAGCGGCGGCCGATCGCCCTGCTGATAGATGGGCAGATCGTCGCCCGTCACGCCCAGCCAGAACCGGTTGGTTTCCAGCGTAGGCGTGTACCGGAAGGAGCGAAAGGGCTGACCGATCACCTGGTTGTCCCAGGTGCGCGGCTTGCGCTCGCCTTCCCACTCGATCGGTTTCAGCGCCGCGTTGGCATCCAGGGCCGGAAAGGGGTCGGGCAGCCAGGTTTCCATCCGGACGGAGACATCGCCGTTCATCGCCTCGTTGTAGGCGGTCACCTCGAACGCACGTTCGCGCTCGCGCCCGGGGATGGGGCGGGATTCGATGCGCATGCGGTCGCCGTCGCAGACGGGCTTGAGGAACTTGACCTCGATCACGGCCTTGCCGAGCCACTCCTCGCCGAACCGGCTCACGAGCGCGCGGGTCATGTTGCCGTACGTGACCAGCCCCAGCACCAGTGCGGCGCGGAATCCGAGCTTTTGCGGCAGCCCGTCCTTGTGGATTCCGCCGCGGTCCTCGAACGTCGCGTGGTGAGCCACCACCGGGTAGGGCTTTCCGATTTCATACCTGCTGGCCTGAGCGCTCATGGCGGTCTCCTGAGAGGCGGGGGATTCGTGATTCGGGGAAGGCTGCGTACGGACGCCATCCCACTCCTACGGCTTCCTTTCGCCCTTTGTCAAAACGGGGGTACGGGCGGGCGGTACCGGCCGGCCGCGCCGCGTTCCCTGCCCGGGGCCGTGGCGCTGCAACGCGCCAGGAGCGCCCTTCACTCCCCCGCCCACTCGATCCTGCGCGTCACGGACTTCTGCATGCCGAAGGTGGGGATGAAGGCGGAGTGCTTGCCGGGGCCGCCGGAGACGAGGAGGTTGATGTCCCTCGGCTTGCCGACGATGGGGACGCGCATCTCGTCGTTGTGGCGGTCGATCCACCTGGGCCAGTTGTCCATGCGCACCGTGGCGCGGTCGCGCAACTGCCTGACGGTGCTGCGGGCGCGGTCGTAGAGCGCCAGCCGGATGTCCTCCTTGGCCAGCCCCCCCGCCGTGAGGTAGTGGACGTGCTCCGGGCAGAGCACCACCAGCAGGTCGCCCAGGGTGCAGCCGGTGACGTTGTTGTTGCCGAGGGTGGTCATCCCGCTGGCGATCGTGTCGAGGATGGTGTGGGCGTCGAGGCAGACGCGGTCGTGGATGTTGTGGGGCCCCTCGCCCGAGAATACGGTCACCGTGCTGTCGCCGGGGCCGAAGCCCTTGTCGATCCGGAAGGGCTGCCAGCCCGGCGGGTGGGCGGCCTCGTTCTCGGCGATGCAGTAGCTGAACTTGGCCGGCGAGCCCTGGGTGGATTGGTCGCCGTGGCCGGGCCGGGCCCCGCCGACGTTGATGAGGATCAGCCGCATGGCCCGGCCCACGGCCGCGTTGGCGCGGAAGCCCGGGCCGAACGCGCCGTGGCCGCAGTTGAAGCCGAGCGCCTTGACGATCGGGCCCGTCACCACCAGCAGCACGGCGCAGGGGTGGGTGGTGGCCTGCACGCTGTAGAGGCCGAAGGCGGGGTCGGCCGCCGCGCGCACCGCCGCGATCAGCACCGGCATGTGCCCGGGCAGGCATCCCGCCATCACGGCGTTGATGGCGATGTTCTCCACCGTCGCTGCAGCCCAGAGCGGCGGCAGCACGCCCACCGCCTCTCCCGCCGCCAGCCCGGCGGCCGCCACGAAGCGCGAGACGCGCGCGGGGGTCGGTGGCACGATCGGCAGCCCGTCGCTCCAGCCGCGGGCGTGGAAGGCCTCGATCACCTCCACTTCATCGCGGAAGGTCAACTGCTCGGCTTGCAGCGCTGGCTTGAGCATCGGGGGTCCAGTTGGCTGAGGAACGCGGGCGGCTCGAAGGCCGCCCGCACTCGGATCACTTGTCGAGCCAGACTTCGGTGAGGCGCCAGCCGCTGAACACGATGTTATGGGGAATCCAGTTCTTCACGTACGACTGGTGCGGATAGTAGTCGTACATATAGGCCAGGTACGGCCGCACGCCCTCGCGCTGGAGCTGCATGTCGAGCGCCTGCGCCATCTTGCGGCGCCTGGCGAAATCGGTCTGGACCGACTGCTCGTCCACCTTCTTCATGAAGGCATCGTTGCAGTAGTCGGAGAAGTTGCGGTTCGAGCCGCAGGTATAGTTCTCGTAGAAGTTGGGATCGGGGTCGTCGATGCCGACGGCCGTCAGGTTGATCCCCATCTCGAACTCGCGCCGGAACACCTTGGCAAGAAACAGGGAGGGTTCGATCTGATCGAGCTCGGCCTGGATGCCGACGGCGGTCAGCTCGCCCACCGCCCAGAGCGCCGACTTGACGTAGTGGGGGATGGCGCGGGTGGAGACCTTCACCCGCAGCGGTTTCTCGGGCGTGTAGCCGGCCTCGGCCAACAGGCGCCGCGCCTCGGCCTTGTTCTTCTGGGGATCGCCGAAGCCCGGCAGCGTCTCGAGCTCGTCGAGGGAGGGTCCCCAGCTGCCCCAAGGCACCGGCAGCAACGCGGAACCGGCTTGCGCCCCGCCCTGGAACACGCTCTTGACCAGAGAGTTGCGGTCCATGGCGAGGTTCACCGCCACCCGCAGGTTGGGATCGCTGAAGGGGGGCTTCCTGGTGTTGATCATGATGTTGACGCCGCCGGTCACGATGCCCTGGATGAACCGCAGCCCCACGTTGGCTTCTTCGAGCTGCAGCTTGGTGGGCAGCGGGGTGGCCACGATGCCGCCCGCATCGACCTGCCGGCCGACCAGGGCGCCGATCTCCGCAGCCTCGCTCTTCATGATGAAGAAGTGCGCGCCGTCGAGGTAGGGGCGCCCCTGCACGTGGTAGTCGGGGTTCTTGACGAGCTCGATGCGCTGGTCGCGGACGTAGGATTTCAGCTTGAACGGCCCGGTGCCCATGGACGTGGTGCGCAGCAGCGCGGGATCCACATGCGCGGCGTAGATCGGCGAGTACCCCGCCGCGAGCATCGAGAGCAGCGCAGGCTGCGGGCGTTTCAGCCTGAAGGTGACCTCGTGGTCGCCGTTGGTGACGATCTCCTTCACGTTCAAATACCACTCCTTGCGGGGATTGAGCTTGAGCTTCTGCGTGGCGGCGCCCCGCACGACATCGAAGGTGTGCTTGGCGTCCTTGCTGGTGAACGGCTTGCCGTCGTGCCAGCGCACGTCCTTGCGCAGCGAGAAGGTGAGCTCCTGGTTGTCGCTGCCCCACTGCCAGCTTTCCGCGAGTTCGGGGCGGATGGTATCGGGGGATTCCTTCCGTTGGAACGTGTCGAAGACGACGAGGTTGTTGTACGTGGGCGACATGGGCGCGGTGCAGCTCACCCAAACCGTTTCGTGAATGGACAGGTCCGGCGGGTTGCCCCGCACGATCGCGCGCAGGGTGCCGCCATACTTCTGGGCCATCGCCTCGCCCTGGCTGATCGATCCGATCACCAGCAGGGTCAGCGCACATCGCAGCAGATCGTTACGCCGCACAACGCCTCCTTTCGCGAGCCCATGGTCGCAACAGTGGGAGTTCCAGATGGGTGCGGCGCGCCCAGGGGTGGCCACACGGCATGTCGGCGGCCGGCCTCCGCCGGCCCGCCCTTCACTTGTCGAGCCAGACCTCGGTCAGGCGCCAGCCGTTGTACACGATGTAGTGGGGTATCCAGTTCTTCACGAAGGACTGGTGGGCATAGTAGTCGTACTGATACCCGAGATACGGCCGCGCACTTTCGTTCTGGAGCTGCATGTCCAGCGCCTGCACCATGGCGCGCCGCTTGGCGAAATCGGTCTCGACGGACTGGACATCCACCGCCTTCATGAACGCCTCGTTGCAGTAGTCGGAGTAGTTCCGGTTGGAGCCGCAGGTGTAGGTCTCGTAGAAGTTGGCGTCGGGGTCGTCGATGCCGATGGCCGTGTAGTTGACGCCGATATCGAACTCGCGCCGGAACACCTTGGGCATGAACAGGGCCTGGTCCACCTGGTCGAGCTCCGCGTCGATCCCCACCGCCTTGAGCTCCCCCAGCACCCACAGGGCGGCCTTGACGTAATGGACGATGGCCCGCGTGGTCACCTTGACCCGCAACGGCTTCTCCGCCGTGTAGCCCAGCTCGGCCAGCAGGCGGCGCGCCTCGGCCTTGTGCTGGGCGGGGTCGCCCATGCCGGGCAGGGGACGCATCTGCTCGGCCGTGAGGCCCCAGGTGCCGTAGGGCGCCGGCATGAAGGCCGTGCCGGGCTCCGCGCCGCCCTGGAACACGCTCCTGACCAGGCTGTTGCGGTCCATGGCCAGGTTGACGGCTCTGCGGAGCTTCGGGTTGTCGAAGGGCGGCTTCTTGGTGTTGACGATGATGTTGACGCCCCCGTTGATGATGGCCTTGGTGAAGGCCAGCCCCACGTTGGCCGCCTTGAGCTGCTCGTAGGTCGGCTGCGGGGTGGTGAGCAGGCTGCCCACATCGGCCTGGCGACCGAGCAGGGCCGCGATCTCCGCCGCTTCGCCCTTGATGATGTAGAACTCGACGCCGTCGAGGTAGGGCCGCCCGCTGACGAAGTAGTCGGGATTCTTGACGATGTCGATGCGCTGATCGCGGACGTAGGACTTGAGCTTGAACGGCCCCGTGCCGACCGAGGTGGTGCGCAGCAGGCCCGGGTCCACATGGGCCGGATATACCGGCGAGTACCCCGCCGCCAGGATCGAGAGCACCGAGGGCTGCGGCCGGCCGAGCACGAACGTGACCTCGCGGTCGCCCCGGGTGGTGACGTCCTTGACGTTGAAGTACCAGAGCTTGCGGGGATTGAGCTTCAGCTTCTTGGCCGAGACGCCCCGCACCACATCGAACGTGTGCTTGACATCGGCGCTCGTGAACGGCTTGCCATCGTGCCAGCGCACCCCCCCGCGCAACTTGAAGACGAGCTCAGTGCCGCCGTTCCGCCAGCTCCAGCTTTCCGCCAGCTCCGGGACGATCGTATCGGGCGTCTCCTTGGGCTGGAACGTATCGAACCAGACCAGGTTGTTGTAGGTGGGCGAGATCGGCGCGGTGGCATTGGTCCACACCGTCTCGTGGATCGAGAGGTCCGGCGGGCTGCCCCGCAGGATCGAGCGCAGCGTGCCCCCGTACTTCTGAGCCGCCGCCTCGCCCGCCAGGATCGGGCGCAGCAAGAGCAGACAGCCTACCACCTTCATCAACGTGCGACCGTGCATGTCCCCCTCCTTGTGGCGCCGCATTCGGCGCGTTCGGATCGATGCTCCACCGCCGATAACGTGCGGCAAGGCGCGCCTTCCCATCGGGCGGTGGAATTCCCGGGGCCGAGCGCCCCCTCACTTGTCGAGCCAGACCTCCGCCATCCGCCAGCCGTTGAAGGTGCTGTTGTGGGGAATCCAGTTCTTCACATAGGGGTAATGGGGAAAGTAGTCCACCCGGTAGGCGAGATAGGGGCGGGCCACCTCCTGCTGCAGCAGGACATCGATGGCGTGCACCTGCGCCAGGCGCTTCGTGGCATCGAACTCCACCGATTGCGCGTCGAAGCGCTGCTCCATCTCGCGGTTGCAGTAGTCCGTGTAGTTGCGCTGCGACCCGCACTTGTACGTCTCGTAGAGCACGGCATCGGGGTCGTCGACGCCGATCGCGGTGACGTTGGCGCCGATCGTGAATTCGCGCCGCGCCAGCTTGGAGAACCAGGTGGCCGTCTCGACCTGTTCGAGCTCCGCCTGGATACCCACCTCCTTGAGCTGGCCGATGGCCCAGGTCGCCACGTCCACATAGGTCACCAGGGCGCGCGTGCTCAGCTTGAGCCGCAGGGGACTGGCAGCGGTGTATCCTTCTTCCGCCAGCAGCCGGCGCGCCTCGGCCTTGTTCTGGGCGGGCTTGCCGAAGCCGGGCAGGTTCGCGAGCTGTTCCGGCGCAAGCCCCCAGGTGCCTGCCGGGGCGGGGATCATGGCGCCGCCGGGCACCGCGCCCTCCTGGTACACGCTGCGCACGAACGCCGGGCGATCCATCGCCAGGTTGACGGCCTGCCGCAGGCGCAGGTTGTTGAAGGGCGGCTTCTGCGTGTTGAGGATGATGTTCACGCCGCTGTTGGTGACGGTAGGGGCGAAGGCGATGCCCACGTTGGCCTTGCGCAGGGCCTCGTAGACGGGCCGGGTCGAGATGTCGGTGTTGGAGGCATCGACCTGTCTGGCGATGAGGGCGGCCGTCTGGCTGGCCCGGGCCTTGATCACGGGGAAGTAGATGCCGTCGAGATAGGGTAGGCCGAACACGAAGTAGCTCGAGTTCTTTTCCAGCACCACCGCCTGATCGCGCTTGAACTCCTTGAGCTTGAACGGGCCGGTGCCGGTGGCGCCCGTGCGCCATTCCGCCGTGTCGATATGGGCCGGATACACGGGCGAGTAGCCGCCCGCGAGCAGCGCCACCAGCGAAGGCTGCGGCCGGCCCAGGCGGAAGATCACCTCGTGGTCGCCGTTGGTGAGCACCTCCTTGACGTTGAAGTACCACTGCCTGCGCGGATTGGTCTTGAGCTTCTGCTGTGCCACCTCGCGCACCACGTCGAAGGTGTGCTTGACGTCCTTGCTGGTGAACGGGCGGCCATCGTGCCAGCGCACGTCCTGGCGCAGCTTGAATGCGAGCTGCGTATTGCCGTTGCGCCAGCTCCAACGCTCGGCCAGCTCGGGCCGCACGGTTTCGAGCGCTTCCCTCGGGATGAGGGTGTCGAACCAGACCAGGTTGTTGTACATGGGCGCCACGGGCCAGGTTTCCGTGGTGGCCGATGCCTCGTGGATGGAGAGCGTGGTGGGGTTGTCGCGGATGAACGCCCGCAGCACCCCGCCGTACTTCTGGGCAAGCCCCTGCTGCGCCCCGGCCGTCATGGCCGCGGCAAGCACGACCGCCGCCCCGATCGAACGTCGGGTTCTCATGGCACCCCTCGCAGGGAGGCGGTGGCGCAATCGATCCACGGCACCGCGGGAGACTCCGCCGGTAGATGGCCCACCCGGGGATGGGCTCCACCCTGCCCTCACTTGTCGAGCCACACGTCGGCCATGCGCCAGGCGTTGTACGTGCTGACGTGCGGGATCCAGTTCTTCACGTACGGGAAATGCGCGTAGAAGTAGACGCGATACGCAAGATACGGACGGGCCACGTCGCGCTGCAGCTGCACGTCGATCTCCTGCACCAGCTTGTGGCGCGTGGCGAAATCGGTCTGCATCGACTGCTCGTCGAACTTCTGCTGCAGCTCGGGGTTGCAGTAGTCGGAATAGTTGCGGATGGAGCCGCAGGAGAAGTTCTCGTAGAACGCCGCATCGGGGTCGTCGATGGCGACGGCGGTGGCGTTGATGGCCAACTGGTAGTCGCGGCGCGACAGCAGGTTGGCCCAGTTGATCGGGTCGATCTGCTTGACCTCGCTCACGATCCCCACCGCCTTCAGCTCGGCGACGGCCCACACGGCGGGCTGCACATAGGCATCGCTGCCCCGGGTGCTGACGATGACGCGGAGCGGGTTTTCGGGACCGAAGCCCGCCTCGGCCAACAGGCGCCGGGACTCGGCCTTGTTCGCCGCCGGGTCGCCATAGCCCGGCAGCGTCTGGATCTGCTCGGGGGTCAGCCCCCACACGCCCTCGGGGGCGGGAATCAGCGACGAGCCGGGACGCGCGCCGCCCTGGTAGACGCTGCGGATGACGGAGTTGCGGTCCATCGCCAGGTTCACCGCCTGCCGCAGACGCAGATCGTTGAAGGGGGGACGCTTGGCATTGACCAGCACGTTGAGCGTACCGTTCGCCACCTTCTCGATGAAGGCGAGCCCGACGTTGGCCGCCTTGAGCTGCTCATAGACGGGCCGGGTCGTCTGCGAGGGATAGGCTGCATCCATCTGTTTGCCGATCAGCGCCGCGTTCTGGGTACCGCGGGCCTTGAGGATGTAGAATTGGATGCCATCCAGGTACGGCCGTCCCTTCACGTAGTAATCGGTATTCCTGGCGATTTCGATGACCTTATCCCGTTCGTAGCGGCTGAGCCTGAAGGGACCCGTGCCCATTGCCGTGATGCGCAGCTCGGCCGGGCTCACATGGGCCGGGTACACCACCGACCAGCCGGCCGCCAGCATGGCCAGCAGCGAGGGCTGCGGCCGCTTCAGCTGGAACGTCACCTCGTGATCGCCGCGGGTGACGATCTCCGCGACGTTGGCGAACCAGGGCTGGCGGGGGATGAGCTTGAACCCGGAGCGCACCGCGCCGCGCACGTTGTCGAAGGTATGCTTCACGTCCTTGCTGGTGAAGGGCCGGCCATCGTGCCAGTGCACGCCTTCGCGCAGCTTGAGGGTGAGGTGCTTGCCCCCGTTGCCCCAGACCCAGCTTTCGGCCAGGTCGGGCTGGAGCGAGTCGAGGCTTTCCTTGACGGTGAAAGGATCGAACCAGACCAGGTTGTTATAGACCGGGTCCATGGGGAACGACGTGGTGGGCCAGGTGGACTCGTGGATGGACAGGCTGGGCGGGTTGCTGTCGATAAACGTGCGCAGCACGCCGCCGTACTTCTGGGCCAGCGCCGTGGCTGAACCGAAGGTGAACGCGACCGCCGCCATCAGCAGGGCGGCCCAGGGGTTGCTCCGTCTCATGTCTGCCTCTCGAAGGGGTGCACGCAGGGGCGCCCGGCAGCCGCGGCCGCCGGTCACCCTCGCGGCGGTCTGAGCGGCCCGGTCGTCTGGGCGAGTCGCAGGGTCGGCCTGCCTACTTGTCGAGCCAGACCTCGGTGAAGCGCCACGCGTTGTAGATCATCGGGTGCGGAATGATGTTCCGCACGTACGGCGCGTGGGCGTGGTAGTCGATCCGGTAGACCAGCATCGGCCGCGCGCCGTCTTCCGTGATCGTGATGTCGATCTGCTGCGCGAGCTTCAGGCGCCGCTCGAAGTCGAACTCGGACGACTGCTTGTCGTAGAGCTTCTCCAGCTCGGGGTTGCAGTAGTCGGTGTAGTTGCGCTGGGAGCCGCACTTGTAGTTCTCGTAGAAGGCGGCATCGGGATCGTCGATGGCCAGGGCCGTGGCGTTGAGCCCGAACTGGAACTCGCGCCGGGCGACGCGCCCGAACCACTGCCCCACCTCGATGGTCTCCAGTTCCGCCTTGACCCCCACCTTTTCCATTTCGCCGATGACCCACGCCGCCACGTCGGTGTAGCCGGCCTGGTTGCGCGTGGCCACCTTGAAGCGCAGCGGCTTCTCGGGGCCGTAGCCTTCGGCGGCGAGCACCCGACGGGCCTCTTCCTTGTTGGCCTCGGGCGCCCCGTAGCCGGGCAGCTTCGCCAGCTGTTCGGGCGTGAGCCCCCAGCGCCCCTGCGGGGCCGGCAGCAGCACGCTGCCGCGCACGGCGCCGCCCTGGAACACGCTCTGGATCAGTGACTGGCGGTCCAGCGCCAGCGCCACGGCCCGGCGGACGCGGGGGTTATCGAACGGCGGCTTCTTGGCGTTGACGATGATGTTGCGGGTGCCCGAGGTCGGCTGCTCCGCGAAGGCCAACCCCACGTTGGCCTTCAGCAGTTGGTCGTAGACGGGCTTGGGGGTGTAGCTCTGGGCCATCAGGTCGGCCTTGCCCGCCACCATGGTGGCGACCCGGCTGGCCTGGCTCTTGACGATCGGGTACTCGATCCCGTCCAGATACGGCCGGCCCTTGACGAAGTAGTCCGGGTTCTTCTCCAGCACGATGCGCTGATCCCGCACGTACTCCTTGAGCCGGAACGGGCCGGTGCCGACCGAGCGCGTGCGCAGCTCCGGGGGCGCGACGTGCGCCGGGGTGACGGGCGAGTACCCGGTCGCCAGCATCGCCAGCAGCGAGGGCTGCGGCCGCTTCACCACGAACGTCACCTCGCGGTCGCCGTTGGTGACGATGTTCGCCAGGTTGAAGTACCAGCCCTTGCGGGGATTCAGCTTGAGCTTCGCGGCGGAAACGCCCCGCACCATGTCCCAGGTGTGCTTGACGTCGCTGCCGGTCACGGGCTTGCCATCGTGCCAGCGCACCCCCTGCCGCAGGGTGAAGGTGAGGCGCAGGCCGTCCTCGCTCCAGCCCCACTGCTCCGCCAGATCGGGGCGGATCGACTCGAGCGATTCGCGGGGCTGGAACGGGTCGTACCAGACCAGGTTGCTATACGTGGGCACCATCACCCAGGTCGTGCGCGTGGTCGCCTCCTCGTGGATGGAGAGGCTGGGGGGGTTGTCGTCGTGGAGGGCGCGCAGGATGCCCCCGTACCTCTGGGCGTGACCCTCGCCGCCGCCCAGCGCCAGGAGGGTCGCACCCAGCGCCACTGCCAGTAGAGTCCGTGCCGTCGTCATGTCTGCCGATCTCTCCGTGGGGGTTCGCCGAGGGTCCGGGGCGGGCGCCCGCCGCGGAGCACCCGCGGCGGGCGGTTCCGGCGCCGGGCGGGGGCGCATCACTTGTCCAGCCACACGTGGGTCATGCGCAGCCAGTTGTACACGCTCTGGTGCGGGATGAGGTTCTTCACGTAGGGCTGATGGGGATAGTATTCGGTGCGGTAGACGAGGTAGGGCCGGGCGCCATCATCCTGCAGCTTCATGTCGATCGCCTCCACCAGCTTGCGGCGCGTGGCGACATCGGCCTCCATCGACTGGGCATCGAATTTCTGCTCCAGGTCGGCGTTGCAGTAGTCGGTGTAGTTGCGCTGGGAGCCGCACTTGTAGTTCTCGTACAGCACGGCATCGGGGTCGTCGATGCTGATGGCCGTGGCGTTCAGGCCCAGCACGAAATCCCGCCGCGCGACCTTGGGGTACCACATGCCCGTCTCGATCTGCTCCAGCTCCGGTTCGATGCCCACCGCTTTCAGCTCGGCGACGGCCCAGACCGCCGGATCGACATAGGCCGGGATGTTGCGCGTGCTGACCTTGAGCCGGAACGGGTTGCCCGCACCGTAGCCCTGCTCTTTCAGTATCCGCCGCGCCTCGGCCTTGTTCTGCTCGGGGTTGCCGTAGCCCGGCAGCTCGGCCAGTTGCTCAGGGTTCAGCCCCCAGGCGCCGTAGGGCTCCGGGATGAAGGCCGAGCCGGTCACGGCGCCGCCGGCGTATACGCTCTTGATGATGGCGTTGCGGTCCATGGCCAGATTCACGGCCCGGCGCAACTGCGGGTTGTCGAACGGCGGCTTCTTGGTGTTGACGATGATGTTGATGGTGGTGTTGGTGACCTTCTCGATGAACTGGATGCTCGGGTCGGCCTGCCGGAGCGCGTCGTAGATCGGCCGGTAGTGCATGCTGGGCGTGTACGTATCCACCTGCTTGGCCACCAGGGCCGATTGCCAGGTCGAGGTCTTGAGGATGATGTAGAAATTGATGCCGTCGAGGTACGGTCGGCCCTGCTCGAAGTAGTCCTTGTTCTTCTCGACCACCAGCTTCTGGTCGCGCACGTATTGCTTGAGCTTGAACGGACCCGTGCCGACGGCTTCGGTGCGCAATTGCGAAAAGCGCACGTGCGCCGGATGGACGGGCGACTGGCCCGATGCCAGCATGCTCAGCAGCGACGGTTGCGGCCGCTTGAGCGTGAACGTCACCTCGTGGTCGCCGTTGGTGCCGATCGACCCCACGTTGAAGTACCAGCCCTTGCGCGGATTCAGCTTGAGGCGCTCCTGGGAGGCGCCACGCACCGCATCGAACGTGTATTTGACATCCGCGGCGGTGAACGGCCTGCCATCGTGCCAGCGCACGCCCTTGCGCAGCGTCAGCACCAGCTCCTTGCCGCCATTGCGCCATTCCCAGCGCTCGGCCAGGTCGCCGATGATGGTGTTCGGTCCTTCCTTGGCCACGAAGGGATCGAACTGCACCACGTTGTTGTACAGGGGGGCGATCGGCGCCTGCTCGGTGGTGGAGGACGACTCGTGAATGGACATGCTGGATGGATTGCCGCGGGAGGCGATGTTGAGCCAACCCCCGTACTTCTGTGCGTGCGTTGGCTGAGGCGCCAGCGCCAGCAGGGCGGCCAACGCCCCGGTCACTGTTGCGGTCCTGATCGTCGTCATGTGCAAGTCCTCGTATATCCTCGATTCGATCCGCTGGGCCTCGCCGGCGGGCATCCCGGCCGGCGTCATGCCGGGCCAGTCGGAAACTCCGGCCGCCCGCGCGGGCGACCGCAGCCATGGTTTATGGCGCGGTCGAATCGAATGTCAATCGCCAGGCGGGAATTGCGCGGAGCGCGGCCGGAGGAGCCCGCGCCGGCGCAGGTCGCATCCGCGGAATGCGGGTGGGCGCCCGGTTGCCGTTGAATCGGGCCGCTGAACCTGTTAAACCGGACCGGTGCAGGTGCGCTGTCCCACAGGTCTGCCGTTCGACAATCGAGGGGCGGCACGCCCGGCCTACCGACCGGGGACGCGGCTGCTCCACACTTGGGGAGATACGAACATGAGCGAGCAGAAGACCCGCGGTGTCACCCGACGGACGTTCGTCAAGGCGGCCACGGCCGCCGGTTTGGCTGCCGGCCTGGGACCGTTCGTCATCCCCCGCCGCGCACAGGCCGCCAAGACCTTGAAGATTCTCCAGTGGAACCACTTCGTGCCCGGGTACGACAAGTGGTTCAACAACACCTACATCAAGGAGTGGGGCGAGAAGAACGACACACAGGTGATCGTGGACAACGTCGGCCTCGTGACCCTGAACTCGCGGGCGGCCGCCGAAGTCTCGGCCCAGAAGGGGCACGACCTGTTCATGTTCCTCTGGCCGCCGCCGGTGTACGAGGACCAGGTCATCGACCACGCGGAGATCTACCAGGAGTGCCAGCGCCGCTACGGCAAGCCGATCGACCTCGCCGTCCGCAGCACCTACAACCCCAAGACCAGGAAGTACTACGGCTTCTCCGACAGCTACGTGCCGGACCCCGTCAACTACCGCAAGGACTTGTGGGACGATGTGGGGATGGCGCCTGACACCTGGGACGACATCCGCGAGGGCGGCCGCAAGATCAAGCAGAAGCACAAGATCCCCGTCGGGATCGGGCTGTCGGCCGAGATCGACACGGGCATGGCCATGCGCGCCATCATGTACTCCCACGGCTCCTCCGTCCAGGACGCCGAGGGCAACCTGGTGCTCAACTCGCCCCAGACGAGGGAGTGCCTCAAGTTCGTCAAGGCGCTGTTCGAGGAGACCATGACCCCTGAGGTGCTGGCCTGGGACGCCTCCTCGAACAACCGCATGATCCTCGCCGGCAAGGGCTCGCTGGTGCTCAACGCGATCTCGGTGACCCGCGAGGCCGAGAACAAGAAGATGCCCATCGCCGATCAGATCTGGCTGGCCAAGGCGGCCAAGGGGCCGGTGCGCCGGATCGGCCTCGAGCACGTCATGGACGTGTACACGATCTGGAAGTTCGCCGCGAACATCGAAGGGGCGAAGAAGTTCCTGGTCGATTACATCGGCAACTTCCGCCAGGGCTTCCTCAACAGCGAGTTCTACAACTTCCCCTGCTTCCCGAGCCGGGTGCCGGATATCAAGCAGCTGCTGGCGAAGGACTCGAAAGCCAAACCCGCCAATAAGTATGCCGTCCTCACCGACGTGCTCGACTGGGCGACCAACGTGGGCTATCCGGGTTACGCCAATGCCGCGATCGACGAGGTGTTCAGCACCTGGGTGCTCAACACGATGTTCGCCAAGGCCGCGACCGGCGCGACCTCGCCCGAGGAGGCGCTGAGCGAGGCCGAAGCGGCCTGCAAGCGCATCTGGGCGAAGTGGAAAGAGAAGAAGATGATCTGACCCGCGCCCGCCCTTCCGCGATTCTGGGCCGCCCCCGCCCGCAGGGCCTGGGGGCGGCACCTTCCGGCGCCCCGGGCACCGCACCCGGCGCAGCCGAGCGCTGCCGGTCGCCCAGCACCCGCGAACCACTCACGCCAGGGGTCACGCCCCGGCAGGCACGCCCATGGCCACCGTCGAGACCCGCAAGATCAGCAAGTTCTACACCCACGAGCAGGCGGCCGTGGACGGCATCGACCTGTTCATCCCGGAAGGGGAGTTCATCGTCTTCCTCGGCCCCTCCGGCTGCGGCAAGACCACCCTGCTGCGCATGATCGCGGGGCTGGAGCACCCGACCGCGGGCGACGTGCTGATCGACGACCGGGTCGTCACCGCCCTGGCGCCGCGCGACCGGAACATCGCCATGGTGTTCCAGAGCTATGCGCTCTACCCCCACATGTCGGTGTTCGACAACATCGCGTTCCCGCTGCGCGCCCGCCAGTTCGCCAAGGCCGAGATTCCCGGCAAGGTGCGGTGGGCCGCCGAGATGTTCGGCATCGCGCGCTTCCTCGAGCGCAAGCCGCGCGAGCTTTCCGGCGGCGAGCGCCAGCGCGTGGCCCTGGCGCGGGCTCTGGTGCGGGAGCCGCAGGTGTTCCTGCTCGACGAGCCGCTTTCGAACCTCGATGCCAAGCTACGCACCTCGGCGCGGGACGAGCTGCAGCAGTTCCAGCGCCGGATCGGCACGACGACGATCTACGTGACCCACGACCAGGTGGAGGCGATGGGGCTGGGCGACCGGGTGGTCGTGCTCAGCCAGGGCAAGGTACGCCAGGTCGGCAAGCCGCTCGAGGTGTACGACGAGCCCGCCGATACGTTCGTGGCCGGCTTTCTCGGCTCGCCCCCCATGAACCTGATCGACCGCGGCAGCGCCATCCTGGGCTTCCGCCCCGAGCACTTCCTGCCCATCGAGGCGCGTGAAACCGGCAACGACGCCGTGCGCTTCACCTTCCGGGTGACCCGCGTCGAGTACCTGGGCGCCGACCGGCTGGTGTACGGGATGCTCGAGGGGGGCGCGGGCGAGGCCAAGGTGCTCTCGCGCCTCCCCTCTACGGTGCCGCTGCCGGTGCAACTGGGCGAGCGCCACGAGTTCGTGATCGGCCGGCGCGACCTCAAGTTCTTCGACCGGCAGACCGGCCTGCGCACGGCGCCCATCCCCCTCTGAGCCGCCCGCCATGACCGCCCTCGCTTCCCATGCCGCGGCGCCGACCGGCGCGCGGTCGCGCCTGCGCCGCCTCGCCGACAGCGAGCGCTTCCTGGCCTGGGCGCTGCTCGCGCCGGCCGTGGTCTTCATCGTGGCGTTGGTGGGATTCCCGTTCGTGCTGGCGCTGCTCTACAGCGTGACGAACGTCACCGTGGGCACGCAGTCCGCGTCGTTCGTGGGCCTCGCGAAGTTCCGGCAGGCGATGGAGAGCCCGGCCTTCTGGGGCGCCGTGCGCAACACCTTCCTGTTCACGCTCGTGTCGCAGGCGCTCGTGATCGTGCTGGCCGGCACGCTGGCCCGCCTGCTGATGATGGAGTTCCGCGGCAAATGGTTCGTGCGGCTGCTGATCCTGCTGCCCTGGGTGGCGCCGATCTCGCTCGGCAGCATCGGCTGGCTGTGGATCTTCGATTCGATCTACAGCGTCATCAACTGGACGCTGCGCCACATCGGCATCTTCGGGCCGGAGACTTGGCCGATCTGGCTGGGGCAACCCACCCTGGCGATGGCGTCCATCATCACCGTGCACGTCTGGCGCATGCTGCCGCTGGCGGCGATCATCATGCTGGCCGGGTTCAGCGGCATTCCGAAGGACATCCACGACGCCGCCGCGATCGATGGCGCTGGCTTCTGGCGCCGCGAGCTGCAAATCATCCTGCCGCTGGTGCTGCCGATCGTGCTGGTGGCGGTGCTGTTCGGGATCGTCTTCACCGCCACTGACATGATCGTGATCTTCATCATCACCCGGGGCGGCCCCTTCGACAGCACGCAGGTGCTCGCCAGCCTGGCCTACTACACGGGGATCGACGGCGGCGACCTGGCCGAGGGCGCGGCCATCTCGCTGTTCCTGTTCCCGCTGCTGGTGGCGATCGCCTACCTGATGCTGCGCCTGGCCCGCCGCACGGAGGTGACCTGACATGGACCACCGCGTGACCTCGCGCCTCAGGCGCGTCGCGTTCGATTCGAGCCGCTTCGGGCTACTGGCCGCGTTCGCCGCCTTCGCCGCCTTCCCCTTCTACTGGATGCTGATCACCACCTTCAAGCAGCAGCGGGACCTGGTGAACACCAGCTACAATCCGTTCCTGTTCAACGACCCGCCCACGCTGGAGAACCTGGAGGTACTCTTCTTCGAGACGCTATACGGGCAGTGGCTGATGAACACGGCGATCGTGGGCGTGCTGGTGGTGCTGATCACGCTGGTGCTGGCGATACCGGCCGGCTACAGCCTCTCGAGGCTCACGGGCGCGCTGGGACAGCAGCTCGGCATCGGCATCTTCCTGACCTATCTGGTGCCGCCCACGATCCTGTTCATCCCGTTTTCGCGGGTGGTGGCCCAGCTCGGCCTGCAGGACTCCCTGTGGTCGCTGGTGGTGGTCTATCCCAGCTTCACGGTGCCCTTCTGCACCTGGCTGATGATGGGCTTCTTCAAGGCCATCCCGCGCGAGCTGGAGGAGGCGGCCATGGTGGATGGCCTGAGCCGGCTGGGCGCGTTCATCCGCGTGGTGATCCCGATCTCCATCGCCGGGGTGCTGACGGTGGTGATCTTCAGCTTCACCTTGGTGATGCAGGAGTTCGTGTACGGCCTGACCTTCATCACCTCCTCGGCGAACCTGACGGTCAGCGTGGGCGTGCCGACCTTCCTGGTCCGGGGCGACGTCTACTTCTGGGGCTCGCTGATGGGGGCCTGCTTCATCTCGAGCGTCCCCATCGCCGTCCTCTACAACTTCTTCGTCAACCGCTTCGTGGCGGGCTTCACAGTCGGCGCCATCAAGTAGTCGCGCCGGCGAGGGCGGGAGGATCGCGGGCGGGGCCCCTGCCCCCGATCGGGCCGGCCACTCGCGTGCACTCGGCGGGGCAGCTTCTGAGCGCTCCTCACTTTTCCGCACGACCGGACGCGGCGGCAGAGGAGAGCAGCGGCGGCGGAGCTTTGGCAAGGGTATGTTTCGCTTCGGACGACGCGACCTCACCCCCCCGGCCCCCTCTCCAAAAATTGGAGAGGGGG
>JACQKK010000201.1 GCA_016204605.1 Candidatus Lambdaproteobacteria bacterium | reverse complement strand
GCCAGCCCGAGGCCACTCCAAACGACTCCGGAGGTCGAGGCCGGAGCGCCAGCCGCAGCGCTCCCAGCGCCGCTCCGCACGCGACCGGAACGGCGCTGACGCCAGACGCCAGCATGAGGTGACGGACGACTTTGGACTTGCGCTGGATTCTTGCGGGCTCGCCATTGACAAGGGCTGGCGGCGGGCACTAGTGTGGTAATCTTATCGAGATGGGCCGTTCCGGCGTCGCTCGTCGGCGCGCGAGGGCGGCGTGTTCCTTGCTGGCCGGCACGTGGAGATGGCGATGAAAGGCGCGGAAGCGTTGGTGGAGGCCCTGAAGCTGGAGGGGGTGGAGGTGATCTTCGGCATCTCCGGAGGCGCCGCCCTGCCCATTTACGATGCGCTGGCGCGGGAGACCTCCATCCGCCACCTGCTGGTACGCCACGAGCAGGCGGCCGCGCACATGGCCGAGGGTTACTCCCGCGCGAGCGGCAGGGTGGGGGTCTGCCTGGCCACCTCCGGCCCGGGCGCGACCAACCTGGTGACCGGCATCGCCGACGCGGCGATGGATTCGATCCCGCTGGTGGCCATCACCGGCCAGGTGCCCACGGCCGTCATCGGCAGCGATGCGTTCCAGGAGGCCGATATCGTGGGCATCACCATGCCCATCGTCAAGCACAGCTTCCAGGTGCGGAACCCCGACGACATCCCCCGCATCGTGAAGGAAGCCTTCCACATCGCGCGCACCGGCCGGGGCGGTCCGGTGCTGGTGGACGTGCCGCGCGACATGGCCCAGGCCCAGCTCAAGGGCTTCAAGTTCCCGGAGAAGGTCGAGATCCGCGGCTACAACCCCGCCTGCGTCTGCGACGACGGGGAGATCGCGCGGGCCGCGGCCCTGATCGCCCAGGCCAGGCAGCCCGTGATCTACGCCGGCGGCGGCATCATCGCCTCCGATTCCAGCGAGCAGCTGGTGCGGCTGGCGGAGAAGATCGACGCGCCGGTGGCCATGACCCTAATGGGCCGCGGCGTGATCCCGGATCGCCACCCGCTCTCGATGAACATGCTGGGCATGCACGGCACGGCCTACGCCAACTGGGCCGTGCGCGATTGCGACCTGCTGATCGCGGTGGGCGTGCGTTTCGACGACCGGGTGACCGGCAACCTGGCCAGGTTCGCGCGCAACGCCAAGGTGATCCACGTGGAGATCGACCCGGCGGAGATCCGCAAGAACCGCTACGCCGAGGTGGCCATCCACGCCGATGCCAAGGAGGCGCTCACCAAGCTCGGCGCCGCGGTGCAGAAGGCCGAGCACACCGACTGGCGCCGGCAGATCGCCCAGTGGAAGGAGGAGCAGCCGCTCGCCTACGACCGCGACGGCGCCCTCAAGCCCCAGTACATCATGGAACAGCTGGCGGACATGACGGAGGGGGCGCCGATCCTCGCCACCGACGTGGGCCAGCACCAGATGTGGGCGGCCCAGTTCTACCCCTTCCAGCGGCCCCGCCAGTGGCTCACCTCGGGCGGCCTGGGCACGATGGGCTACGGCTTTCCCGCGGCGCTCGGCGCCAAGGTGGCCTTTCCGGAGCAGGACGTCTGGCTGGTGACCGGCGACGGCAGCTTCCAGATGAACCTGCAGGAGCTGGCGACCTCCGTCATCTACGGCCTGCCGGTCAAGATCGCGCTGTTCAACAACAGCTCGCTGGGCATGGTCAAGCAGTGGCAGGACCTGTTCTACGAGAAGCGCTACAGCGGCATCGACCTCAAGGACGTGCCCAACTTCAAGCTGCTGGCCGAGGCCTACGGCTGCGTCGGCATCACCGTCACCACCCCCGAGCAGGTGCGTCCCGCCCTCGAGCGGGCCCGGGACGTCAAGGACCGCACCGTGCTGATCGACTTCCAGCACGATCCCGACGAGCACGTCTATCCGATGATCGCCTCGGGACTCTCCGTGGACGAGATGCAGCTGCAGCCGCTCGGCGGCAGGAAGAAGGCCTAGACCCGCAGCCCACCGCAGCAGGGAGCCTGAACCATGGTGGCAGTGCCCGCAAACGGCAGCATGAAGAAGCACACGATCTCGGTGCTGGTGGAAAACCGCCCCGGCGTGCTGGCCCGCGTCTCCGGGCTGTTCGCACGGCGCGGCTTCAACATCGATTCGCTGGCGGTCAGCGCCACGGAGCGCAGCGACGTCTCGCGCATGACCGTGGTCACCCTGGGCGACGAGCGCGATCTCGATCAGGTGATCCGGCAGCTCAACAAGCTGATCGACGTGATCACCATCTTCGACCACACCCGCGACGACCTGGTGGAGCGGGAGATCGCGCTCATCAAGGTGCGGGCCACGGTCGAGAACCGCAGCGAGATCATGCAGCTCACGCAGATCTTCCGCGCCGATATCGTCAGCATCTCACCCCGCGACGAGACCATGATCATCGACGTCACCGGGGATGCGGACAAGATCGATGCCTTCCTCGAAACCATGGCCAAGTTCCAGGTGCTGGAGATGGTGCGCACCGGGAAGATCGCGCTGGTGCGCGGCTCGAAGATGACCTGACATGACGACGGTGTTGGTGTTGCAGCATCACGAGGCCGAGCCGCCCGCCCTGATCGCCGACGTGCTGCGGGAAGCCGGCTGTGCCGTGCGGGTGGCCTGGCCCGGCCGCGGCGAGCTGCCGGATCGCCGCGGCGACCCTCCGGCGGCGCTGGTGCTGATGGGCGGCCCGATGGCCGTCTACGAGGCGGCGGGCCTGCCCTGGATGCTGCGCGAGCTGGCGTGGCTGCGCAGCGCCCTCGAGGACGGCCTGCCGATGCTGGGCATCTGCCTGGGCAGCCAGCTCCTGGCGGCGGCGGGGCGCGGCGAGGTATACGCCGGCGGGCGCGGCCCGGAGATCGGCTGGGCGCCGATCCGCCTCACGGCGGCCGGGCTCGCCGACCCCCTGGTGGGCGCGCTGGTCGATCCGGGCGCCGCGCCGGAGGTGAGTGTGTTCCACTGGCACGGGGATACGTTCAATCTCCCGCCCGGGGCCACGGCGCTCGCCGGCTCCACCCGCTACCCGCAGCAGGCGTTCCGGCTGGGGCCCCTCGCCTGGGGGCTCCAGTTCCACATCGAGGTCTCGGCCGCCATCGTCGAGGACTGGCTGGCGCGCTGGGGCGCGGACGCCGAGCGGGCCGGCACCAGCGCGGCGCGCATCCGGGAGGAGACCGCGCTCCGGCTCGAGGGGTTGCGCGCGCGGGGTGCGCGCCTCGTGCGCCGCTTCGCGGCCATCGTGCGCGGCGAAGCGCCGGGCGGGATGCAGGGTGGGGCGCCGGCGCGGCTGCTCTAGCGTCGCGGGGCCTTGCCGCGGTCAGTAGCGGTAGAGCGTGGGGTCGATCTCGCGGGCCCAGGCGTCGATGCCGCCCCGGAGGGACTGCACACGGGTGAAGCCGTGCTCGCGCAGGAAGCGGGCGGCGTGCATGCTGCGGATGCCGTGATGGCAATAGCACACGATGTGGACGTCGCGCGGCCACGTGCCGACGATCTCGTCGAACAGCGCCTGATCGAGGCGGCGGGCCTGTTCGAGCCGGACGGTTTCCCATTCGAGCGGCTCACGCACGTCCACCAGCCGCGGTGCCGGGTCGCCGGCGAGCTGGGCCGCCAGTTCCTGCACCGTGCACTCGATGCTATCGTCCATCGGCGCCTCCCGTACGCGTGGGCCTGCCGCAGGTTCCGGCGCACGATGCGTCGCGGAACGCCCCGGCTGGAGGAGGGTTTGGCAAGCCGGGGAGTATGGTAGCATGACCTCGCGCGGCGTGCTCACCCGGATCGTCCGGCCGCCGCTCGGGCCGGCGGAGCGGCTCGCCCTCGCCGCTGCGCTGCACGAGGGGGCCGTGCTGGCCTACCCCACCGAGACCTACTACGCGCTGGGCGGCAACGCCACCGATCCCGAGGTCGTGCGCGCCGTGTTCCGGCTCAAGGGGCGCCCGGCCGGAAAGGCGCTGCTGCTGCTGATCGATGGCGCGGCGGATGGCGGGGCGGGGCTGGGCGCGCTCGCGCGGCAGGTCGATCCCGCGGCGCGGCTGCTGATGGCGCGCTTCTGGCCGGGGGCGCTCTCGCTGGTGCTCTGGGCTGCGGAGGGGCTGCCGGCCCACCTGCGGGACGACCGGGGCACCGTGGCGCTGCGCTGGTCGCCGCACCCGCTCCTGGCGGAGCTGCTCAGGATCGGCGGCGTGCCGCTGATCGGCACCAGCGCCAACCGCAGCGGAGAGCCCCCCGCGCGCGACCTTAGCGACGTGCTGGCCGCGTTCGGCGCCGGTACGGGGGCCGGCGTGACCATCGCCCTCGATGGCGGCACGACCGCCGGCGGCGCCCCTTCGACGCTGCTCGACGCCACGGCGCGGCCGTTCCGCGTGCTGCGCGAGGGCGCCATCCCGGCGGCGGCGCTCGCGGCCGCGCTGGCCGCGACCCATCCCGACGCGGCGCCCCATCCCGCCGCCGCGCCCTGCTGAGCGGGCCCCGCCGCGACCTCCCCGATGCGCGAGAGAGCCCACCTGCTGCCGCACCTCGGCGCCACGCGCCGGGCCGGGCTCGCCCTCGGCGGGGCGCTGCCGCGCGATGCGCTGGTGCTGTTCTTCGGCCCGATGGGCTCCGGGAAGACCACGCTGATCAAGTCCGTCTGCGAGGCGGTGGGGATCGTGCCGGCCCACGTGATCTCGCCCACCTACACCCTGGTCAACGTGTATCCGGGCGCGGTTTCGGTCTATCATGTGGATTTCTTCCGGCTGGAGCGGCCCGAGGCGCTGCTGGAGCTGGACCGCGACGACTGGGTGAACCCGGCGGGGATCACCCTAATCGAATGGCCGGAGGCGGCCTTGCCGCTGCTGGCCGGCGAGCCCCGCCTCGACGTGCGGCTCGACGCCGTCGAGGGAAGGCCGCCCGCCCGCCGCATCGCCCTCGCCGCGGTGGGTAGTGCCGCCGGCCGCTACGGTGGCGCGCTCGCCGCGCTGGATGCCCTCAACCTGCCGCCCGCGCCGTGACCAACGCCCTCGCGCTCGATACCACGTCCGACATGCTGAGCCTGGCGCTGCTCAAGGCCGGGCGGCCGGCGGCCAGCCATTACGCGCCCTGCGGGACGCGCACCGCCCAGGTGGCGCTGGAGGTGATCGACGGCCTGCTGCGCTCGGCGGGGCTGGAGCTGGGCCGGCTCGACGTGCTGGTGGTTGCGCGGGGACCGGGCTCGTTCACGGGCACGCGCATCGGCCTGGCGATCGCCCTCACGCTGGGCCAGGTGACTGGACGGCCAGTGATCGGGGTGGATTCCCTGCACGTGCTCGCCGCGCAGACCGGGCCCGCCGACCCCCGCACCTTCCACGTGGTGCTGAACTGCGTGCGCGACGAGGCGTACCATGCGCCCTTCCGCTGGGAGGGGGGGCGCCTGCGCTGCCTGGCGCCGATCGCGCTGGACCGGCTGGAGTCGATCGCCGCCCAGGTGGGCGCGGCACCGGTGGTGGTGCGGCGCTTCGAGCCGGTCGCGCGCGGGGGCGAGGGGCGGGGGGGCGAGGCGCTGCTGGCCGCGCTGACGCCGATGGCGCTGCGCCATCCGCAGCCCGATGGCCTGCGCCTGCTGGCCGTGGGTCTGCCGCTGTACCTGGAACGCCCCGGCGGCCCGTTCCCGCGCGTGGAGCCGATCTACCTCAAGTCCGAGGCGTTCCGCACCTGGCAGCGACCCGCATGAGTGCCACTTTGACCGCGCAGGCCGCCACGCGACCCGGCACCCGCGAGCCGGTCGGGATCGCGATCGATACCACCTTCGACGACACGTCGGTGGCGATCCTGCGGGGGCGGCGGGAGTTGCTCGCGAACCTGACCCTCTCGCAGTACCGCGACCATGCGGAGTTCGGCGGGGTCGTGCCGGAGCGGGCCAGCCGCAAGCATCTCGAGGTGATCCATCCCCTGCTCGCGCGCGCGCTCGCGCAGGCCGGGCTCGGCTTCGGCGACCTCGACTACGTGGCGGTCTCCAACCTGCCGGGGCTGCTGGGCTCGATCCTGGTGGGGCTCTCGGTGGCGAAGACCCTCGCCTATGCGCTGGGCAAGCCGCTGATCGGCATCAACCACATCGAGGCCCACCCCTACGCCAACTTCCTGGTGCATGGCGAGCTGCCCTTCCCCCTGGTGCACCTGGTGGCGGCCGGCGGTCACACGCTGCTGATCCACCAGCACGAGCACTTCCGCTGGGAGGTGATCGGGCGCAGCGTGGACGACGCGGCGGGCGAGTGCGTGGACAAGGTGGCCAAGCTGTTCGGCCATGCGATGCCCGGCGGCCCGGCCGTGGACGCGCTCGCCATGACCCACCGGCCCGGGCCCTACGCGTTCCCCCGCCCGCTGCTGAACGACCCCGGGCTGGACTTCTCGTTCAGCGGGCTCAAGACGGCCCTGCTCTATTTCCGGCGCGGGCAGACCGGGCCCATCGAGGAGGGGCCGGTGCTCGCGGCGTTCTTCGAGGCGGTGGTGGAGGTGCTCGTGACCAAGACCCTGCGCGCCGCCCGGCGCCAGGGCGTCTCCGCCGTCACCGTCTCGGGCGGGCTGGCCGCCAGCCGGCGCCTGCGGCTCGCCTTCGAGCGGGCGTGCGCCGAGGCGGGGCTGACGCTCTACTACCCGCCGCCCGCCCTGTGCACCGACAACGCGGCGATGGTGGCCTGCCTGGCCGCCTACCGCCACGCGGCCGGGCTGCACGACGACCTGGCCCTGGACGGCTACGCGAACCTGAGCGTGTGATTCTGATCCGCAATCACGTTGAGGACGGATCTTCCAGCCCCTTTTTTGCAGCAGGGCTTGAAGAGAGCGTGCCGTGGGCGATCGGAGGCGGCGGATGTAGCCACTAATTGTTGTGGAATATTGTTGACGCCGGCGGTGTCCATGGCACAATCGTATCCACTATGT
>JACQKK010000193.1 GCA_016204605.1 Candidatus Lambdaproteobacteria bacterium | reverse complement strand
GTGGCCTCCGGGTTGAACACGCGGAAGCCGGCCTTGTTCAGCTCGTCCTGGATCGCCTGCAAGGCCGCCGTGCTCGCGCCGTGGTTGCGGTCCAGCGCGTTGGGGTTCGCGGAGTGGTAGACCACCATCACGCGCTTCTGGCCCATGCGCTTGTGCAGGATGCGCAGGGCGGAGAGCCGGTCCTCGAGCAGCTCCTTGGCCACGGTGGCGCGGATGGTGACCGAGAAGCTCTGGCCGTCGGGGGTGCGGCCCTCCCGCAGGATCGTGTACCTGGTGACGAACCCCTGGCTCGAGGTGAGCACCTGATCCTGGATGAGCTGGTAGTTCTGGGTGACGGACTTGGCATCGAGGATCAGCCCCACCCCCTGCTCGACCGCGTTGCGCTGGGCGTTGACCAGCGCCTGCCGGCGCGCGCTGGCCACGTTGCCCCCCAGGATGGCGGCCTGGCCCGCCGCATCGACATCGACGGCCCAGGCGGCGCCGGTGGAGGACACCAGCAGCAGGCCCAGCAGCAGCATGCGAATCGGCTTCATGATCTCTCCTCCGGTGGGTGCGAGATGCAGGTGGTGCCCAGTCCAGCAGGTGGGCAGCGCAGCAGGTGCCGCGTGCCATGGGTGGGAGGCGCCGCGCGTGCCGGGCGGGCCGCCCTCCCGCCGCCCCGTCAGCGGGCCCGGGCGCCCGCGCCGCCGGCGGGCTCCGGAGCCTCGATCGCGGGCAGCGCGCCCCCGCTCCGTTCCGCCGCGGCGGGGGGCAGCGTCACCGGCTGCACCGTCGGGAGCAGGGCCGGGGCGGCGGGCTGTGCCCCGGCGGGCTCAGCGGCGGCAGGCTCGGCGCCGGCGGGCGCGCGCGGCGTGTCCGGGCTGGGCGCCTCGGCGGCGGTGGCCGGGAACGCCACCGGCGGCAGCACCGCCGCATCGAAGGCGCCGGGGTTCCAGCGCGCGGTCGCCGGCGCCGGGATGCGCAGATATGCCGCCAGGGCCTCCTCGACCGAGGCCGTCTGCGGCATCGCGTTGCGCTTGCGTTGCAGCAGGCTCCAGGTCTCGAGCACGCGCGGCTCGCGGTAGTGGGCGTAGGCGCGTGCGTAATGGAACGCCGCCAGGTCCAGCCGCAGCTCGGCCGCGTACAGGGCGGCCAGGTTGGCGTGGGCGGCGGCGAGATTCCGGTGGATGCGGTCCTGCTGGTCGTCGCTCAGCTCGAGCATGCGGGGCTCGTACTGGGAGATGCCGCCCAGCACGTGCCTGAGCACGGTCTGGAACTCGGTGAGCGGCAGCGGTGTGCGCCTGGTCATGGGCTCGATCTGCTCCAGCACCCCCTTGGGCACCTCGCGCACCTTCAGCTCCTCGAGGGTGCGGCGGGAGATGCGGTAGCGCGGCGGCTGCCTGGCGAAGGTCGGGTCGAACAGCACCACCCCCCACAGCGCGATCGCCTGGGTGTAGTCCTCCTGCCGGGCGAACCTGTTGGCCTTGAGCAGGATCGGGTGGGCCAGGCTGCGGCCCGCCGGGCCATCCTCCGCATCGTCGAGCACGAGCCGAGCCACGGGGCTCGGCACCAGTTGCTCGCGCAGCGCCTGCACCAGCTCCCTGATCGCGTTCTCGATGTCGAACGGCTGGGCGGGCACGGCCTGCCCCGAGACGTACAGCCGCTGATAGGCGTAGCGCCGCTGGAACTCGCGCAGGGGGCGCTCGTCGGCGGCCGGGAGCAGCCGCAGCACGACGCCCAGGGACACTGTGCGCAGGAACAGCCCATCGCCCGTGCGCTCGGCCACGGCGTACTCGGTGAGCGTGCCCCGCAGCCGCACGGTGTTGGGCAGGCGCGTGGGCGGGTTGTCGTAGGTGCGCAGCTTGCTGCGTCCCTCCAGCTCGGCCCGCAGCAGCTTCTGGAACAGCCCGAGCTCGACCGGATTGATCGCGAGGGACGCCGGCTTGGCGAACGGCTCCACCACCACCGAATCCACCTCTTCCGAGAACGCGGGCTCGTGAAGCGGCTTCTTGGGTTCGCCGAACAGCAGCGTGCAGCCCGCCGTGACCGCAGCGGCCAGCGCAGCCGCCAGCAGGACGTGGAACAGGCGCCGGGGTATCGTCATGCGGGGCCCCTGCCGTGGGAGGGAAGGGAGCGCGCCGGCCTCAGCCCAGGCTGAGCCGGCTCGCGAGGTCGATCAGCCGCCCGAGCACGCGCCCCACCGCGGAGCCGCGCAGCTCGTCCTGAAACGGCGGCACGTAGGAGGCGATGGCCCAGTGCAGCACCATGGAGAACAACACGCCCTTGGCGAAGCCGAGCGCCCCCCCCACCATGCGGTTGAACAGGTTGGCGGGGCGCTCCCGCACCATCTCGCCCAACTGGCTCAGGAACACCCCCGCGAAATAGCCCAGCACGAGGATCGCCAGGAACCCCAGCAGCTCCGCCAGCCGGCGGTCGGGCACGAGCGGCCCCAGCACCCGCGCCAGCCGGAGATAGAACGCCTGCGCGGCCAGGAACCCCGCCGCCAGGCCGAGCAGCGCAAGCAGCTCGCGCACGGCGCCCCGCGAAAAGCTGAGCAGGGCGAATACCACCATCAGCCCCACGAACACGATATCGAGCACGTTCACGTTCAAGCCGGGTCTCCAGCGGTCGAAGGATGGCGTCGGATCGGCGGCGCAGCATCGGCCCGGCGGGCCAACGCCAGTGCACCCGCGCCGGCGGAGCGCCCGGGCGGTGCCCGGCGTCAGAAGGCGCCCAGGCGCCGCAGCGCGTCGTAGACCACGATCGCCACGGCCGAGGACAGGTTGAGAGAGCGCACACCCTGTTCCTTGATCGGAATAGTATAGCACTGGGCCGGATACCGTTCCAAAAGCGCGCGCGGCAGCCCCGTGGTCTCCTTGCCGAACACCAGCGCGTCGCCGGGCAGCAGGGGCATCTCCGTGTAGAGGCGCCCGGCCCGCGCCGAGAGCAGGTGGAAGCGGCCGGGGGCCAGTCCCGCGAAGTAGGCGTCCCGGTCCGGCTGCTGTTCCCAGCTCAGGTAGCGCCAGTAGTCCAGCCCGGCCCGCCGGAGCTGGGCATCGCCGAGCCGGAACCCCAGCTCGCCCACCAGCACCAGATGGCAGCCCGTGGCGGCGCAGAGCCGGGCCACGTTGCCGGTGTTGGGCGGAATCTGCGGCTCGACCAGCACCACCACCAGCGGCGCGGGGGCCGGGGACGCCGCGGTCAGGGTCGCCACGCCGTCACCCGGGTTCGGGCGCGAGCACCACGTTCAGCAGGGTGCCGCCTGCCGTCTCGGTGATCGAGCGGATCTCGTAGATGCGCCCGCCGAAGATGAATTCCCGCCCCTCTTCCAGCTCGTCGAGCTCGAGATCGTCCAGCGCAATGCGCAGACCGCCCGAGTGGCCCTGCAGACCGTAGATGGTGACGTCCATGGGGCGCGCCTGGTCCAGTGCCGCCGTTGCCGCGGCCTCAACCTCCCTGGCCCTCCCGCTCCTGGTGGAGAGGGAGGGAGCCTCCAACCCGTGCCCGCGCCCATCGGCAAATTCCCCGCCCCACTTGGCGGGGAGGGGTGCCCGCAAGGGCGGGGTGGGGACGCGCCAGGGGCGGGGGTGAGGCTGTGGCGCCTGCCCTCTCGCTTCCACGGGACTGTCCCGCCACCGCCGGGTTTCGCGGGATGGACTCGCCCCGGAGACATGCGATATAAGTGCCAACTTCCCGACGCCCCTTTGCGCCCCCCGGCTCGGCCGCGGCGCGGCCGTAGCGACCAGGTGCGGGGCCTGATCGCCCAGCGCCCCGTCGCCCAGGGCCGAAGCTTCCCTACGGAGAACCGCATGATCCCGACCGAGCCCGCTCCGCCGCCGCGCGCGGAACCCGCGGTGCCCCCGCCGCCGGCGGCAGCAGCGCCGCTCCCGTCCGGGCGGCCGCCGCTCGACCTTTCCCGGCTGCCGGCCCCGCGCGCGCTGGAGGTGTTCAGCCTGGAGGAGACCTCCATCGACGGCATCTGCGGCGTGTACTGACCGGCCACCCCACCCCACCCTTCGGCCACCCCTCCCCGCAATGGCGGGGAGGGGCCGGGGGTGGGGTTCCGCGGGCCGAACGCAGCGTAGCACGCTTCGCCCCACCGGGAATCGGGTGCGGCGCGAGACGTTCACTTCCCTGGGGGAAGGCCGATGGACTGGAGCAGGAGCTACCGCCTTGCCCCCGGCTGCGCCATGCGCCGGGAGGGGTTCGGCGGAATCCTCTACCACTACGAGGGCGTGCGGCCCGACCCGCGCGTGTACTTCCTCGATTCGCCGTTCCTGGTGGGGCTGCTGGAGCTGAGCGCCGAGGGGCCGCTGGACGAGCTGATCGCCCAGGCCCGCGCGCAGTTCGCCCTGACGGCGCAGCAGGAGGAGTCCGTGCGCACCTTCTTCATCGCCCTGTTCCAGCGAGGCGCCCTTGTCGTCCGGTAACCTGTTCCGCAACGAGGCCGTCACCCGCGTGCTGCGCGAGCAGGGGCTCTCCGCGCCCCTGACGGTGACCTGGGAGGTCACCAACCGCTGCAACCTGGCGTGCAGCCACTGCCTGTCCGATTCCGGGCCGGGGGCCGACCTGCGGGGCGAGCTCGACCTGGCCGAGGCCAAGGCGGTGGTGGATCAGCTCGCCGCGGCGCGGGTGTTCCAGATCCACTTCGGCGGCGGCGAGCCCTTCCTCTACCCGGGCTTTCTCGACCTGCTGCGCCATGCCCAGGCGCGCGGGCTGTGCTGCCTCTGCATCAGCACCAACGGCACCCGGCTCGACGAGCCCACCATCGCCGCGCTCGAGGCCCTGGGCGGCGTCTACCTCCAGATCAGCCTCGACGGCGCAGACGAGGGGGCTTGCGACGCCATCCGCGGGCCGGGCGCCCACCGGCGCGCCCTGGCGGCCCTGCGCCGGCTCGAAGGGCGCCGCATCGTACGCACTGTCAACTTCGTCTACTGCCGCACCAACGCGGGCGACCTGGTTGCCATGCACGCCCTGGCCCTCGCCCACGGCGCGACGCTGCGGGTGACCCGCCTCAAGCCCGCGGGGCGGGGTCGCGCGGCCTACGAGGCGCTCCGCCCGACGGCGGCCCAGCAGGCCGACCTGCACGCGTGGCTCCAGGGCCACCCGGACGTGCTGACCGGCGACACCTTCTTCCACCTGAACGCGTTGGGCGGCCGGCCACTGGGCGGCTTCACATTCTGCGGCGCGGCCAGGCTGACCTGCCTGATCACGCCCCGCGGCGACGTCTATCCCTGCGCCTTCACGCAGACGCCGCGCTTCCTGGCCGGCAACCTGCGCCGGCAGGACTTCGCCGCGATCTGGGCCGAGGCGCCCGTGTTCCGCGAGGTGTTCCGGCGCCCCGCCGAGGGCGCCTGCACCTCCTGCTCCGCGTTCGGCGGCTGCGGGGGCGGCTGCCCGGCCGTCAAGGACGCCCTGGCCGGCCGGCTCGACGTGCCCGACCCCGACTGCGTGCTCGACGAGGCCGCCCGTCGCGGCCAGCCCCAGGCCCTCTGCGCGGGGTAGACGGGAACTTCATGGAAGGGTTGACGTGGCCGTGCGAAGACCCCATTCTCGGAACGGACCCGTATCTCAACTGGTTAGAGGGCCTGACTCTTAATCAGGAAGTTGTGGGTTCGACTCCCACCGGGTCTATTTCACCGCAAGGGATTGGTCAGACAGCCTCTCCAATGTTCAATGTGAAGCCTGCCTGTAGCCAGGCCGGGGGAGATTTATGCAATCAGGGCAAGTCCAAAGTCGTCCGTCACCTCATGCCGTCTGTGGGCGTCAGGGTCGCGGCGATGGCCTGCGGAGCGCTGCCCGGCGCCCTCCGGCCTCCCTCCCCGGAGTGGATCGCTGTGGCGTCGGGCCGGCAACCC
>JACQKK010000189.1 GCA_016204605.1 Candidatus Lambdaproteobacteria bacterium | reverse complement strand
TGGGACTTCGCGCTGGATGTCGCCGGGGAGGTGGCCAAGTACGTCATCGCCCGGCACGGCTCCAACGCGGTGTCGGTGAAGACGTTCAGCTATCAGTACATCGAGAATACTTACGCGATCACCAAGCTGGCGTTGCGGCACATCGAAACGGCGGCCTTCACCTGGCACGATACTCCCTCGGACGTCTCCGCCACGCCGGGCTTCGAGGACGCGGGCTTCGACGATTTCGCGCCGTCGTACAAGGACTGGGGCGATGCCGAGGTGTTGCTCATCTGCGGCACCGATCCCTACGAGACCAAGACCATCGTCTTCACCCAGTACATCAAGCCGGCCATCGACGCGGGCAGGCAGACGGTGATCGTGGTCAACCCGCGCCAGACCGCCGGCACGGCCCACGCCGTCAAGCACGGCGGCCTGCACCTGGACCTGCTCCCGGGCACCGACAACATCGTGCTCAATGCCATCGCCCGCCACATCGTCGAGCAGGGCTGGGAGGACAAGGCGTGGATCTCCCGCTGGGTCAACAACCTCTGGGAGTCCGATTCCGGCTTCGGCCAAGGCGTCCGCAACACCCCCTGGCAGTGGCGCACCACCTGGGGCAAGTTCCAGACCCGCGGCTTCGAGGACTGGAAGAAGTGGGTCACCTCGCGCCCGGAATACGAGTTGGGCAACGCCGAGCGCGTCTCGGGCGTGGCCAGGGACAAGCTGGTCCGCGCTGCCGAGCTGCTGGCCAGGCCGCGCGAGGGCGGGCGGCGGCCGCGCACATCGGTGGGGATCGAGAAGGGCCTGTACTGGTCCAACAACACCGGCAACACCATCGCGGTGTCCTCCCTGGCGATCGTGGTCGGAGCAGGCGGGCGCCCGGGCCAGGTGGTGGGGCGCTTCGGGGGTCACCAGCGCGGAGGCCAGCGCGGGGGCGGCTATCCGCTCAACAAGTCGCCCGAAAAGGTGCCCGGGCGGCGCCGCCGGGCGCTGGATACGGACCGCTGGCTGGTCGGCGGCCATACCCGCCTGGCGTACGCCATCGGCACGACCTGGGTGCAGTCCATGTGCGGCTCGCAGGGGCTGCAGGCGAAGTTCCAAGAGCTGGTGACCGCCAACCCGCACCAGGTGCGCTCGCTGGACAAGGGCGAGGTCATCGCCACCCTGAAGCGGCGGGCGGATTCGGGCGGCATGGTGGTGTTCAACCAGGACATCTACCTGGTGGACCCCATCGGCGCCAAGTTCGCGGACATCGTCTTCCCCGCCGCCACCTGGGGCGAGGAGGACTTCATACGCGCCAACGGCGAGCGACGGCTGCGGCTGTACCAGAAGTTCTACGACCCGCCGGGCGAGGCCAAGCCCGACTGGTGGATCGTCGCCGAGCTGGGCAAGCGCATGGGCTACGACGGGTTCGACTGGAAGACGTCCAACGACGTGGCCGAGGAAGCCTCCCGGTTCTCCCGCGGCAGCTACAAGGACTTCCACATGATCAAGATGGATGCCCATGCCATGGGCATCACCCTGCACGAGCGGCTGCGCCGGATGGGCACCACGGGCATCCAGGGGCCGGTGCTGCGCATCGATGGCGAGCTGGTCGGCACCGTGCGCCTGCACGATACGACACGAAGGGACTCCTTGCCGGAATCCGGCCCGGATGGTGCCAACGTCTGGAACAAGAAGTTCACGCATTTCAACACCCAGACCGGCAAGTGCAACCTCGAGAAATCTCCCTGGGACCTGTTCTCGGACTACTGGGAATGGATGAAACCCAAGGGCGACGAGCTGTGGCTCACCAACGGCCGCATCAACGAGGTGTGGCAGTCCGGCTTCGACGATGCGGAGCGGCGCCCGCTCATCCGCCAGCGCTGGCCCGAGAACTTCGTGGAAATCCATCCCGCCGACGCCAAGGCGCGGGGCATCGTCAGCGGTGACCGCGTGATGCTGTATTCGGAGCGCGTGCCCGTCTTCAGGCGCACGATCCTGGGCGTGTACGCCGACGACTACCAGTTCGGCGCGCTGATGAAGAACGGTCACATCGAGCTGCAGAAGGCCGCTGTCACCGCCATCGCCATCGTCACGCCGGCGATCAAGCAGGGCGTGCTGTTCGCCTACTTCCTGGACAAGCGCCAGCCCTCGAATGCGCTGCAGGGGCGCGTGGTGGACTGGATCAGCGGCAACTACAACTACAAGATCGGCGTGTGCCGCATCCGCAAGCTGGGCGGCTCCGCGTACCAGGCGGATCGCCGTTCCATGTCCTTCGCGCCGCGGAACATCACCGTGTGACGTGGCCTTGGGGTGAAACCCTCCCGCGGCATCGACGCCGCCGGAGCGACGCGACAATCCTTGGCCGCGGCGGTTTTGAACACGGAAGCGGAGCATGCACTTGCGTCACACCATCATCGGCGAGCTGGGACGGCGGCTGGAGAGCGGCGACGCGTTCGTCCGCTGCCTGGCGGCCCAGGCCCTCGGCCGCCTGGGGAACCGCGCGGCCGTGCCCGGGCTGCTGGGGCTCCTGGCCGACGAGGACGTGGACGTGTGCTGCGATGCCGTGGCCGCGCTGGGAGCCCTCGGGGATCGGCGTGCCGTGCCGGCGCTGCTTGAGGTCTACGCGCAGGCCCCGCTGGGCGAGCTCAGGCTCGCCGCTCTCGACGCCCTGGGCCGCATCGGCGGCGAGCAGGCCGGCGCCCTGCTGCGCGCCGTGGCACAGGAGCGCGACGCCACCTGGGACGAGGTCGGGCCGGTGGGGTGGGATCGCTATTGGGACGCACGCCGGACCGCGGTCAGCGCCCTGGGACGCCTGGGTGACCCGAGCGCGGCCCCCGTCCTGGCCCGCCTGCTGGCAGATGAGGACGGCGAGGATGTTGCCTCCCTGGCACTGACCGCATTGGCCGCGCTCGGGCCGGCGGGCGCCGAGGTCGTCTGTGCACAAGTGCGCGGAGGTCTCCCGCTCGTGCGGCGCGCGGCGGCCCGCACGGCCGGCGAGCAGCACCTGGCCGTCGCGCAAGCGGCGCTGCTCGAGGCGCTGAAGGGGGCCGACCCGGAACTGCGTGTCGAGGCGCTGCGCGCCCTGGCGCGGCTGGAAGCGCCGCTGCCCGGCATGTCCTGGTTGCGCCTGGCGCGGGATGCCGACCCGGCCGTACGCGCCGCGGCGGCCGGGATGCGCACCGACTTGCCAGCCGGCTCCCACGCCGATGGGCTGCGGGCACTTGCGGGCGATCCCGACGGGCCGACCCGCGCCGCCGCCTTGCGTGCCTTGGCGGCGTGGCACCCCGATGGCGCGCGCGAGGTGCTGGTGGCGGCCCTGCAAGACCCCGATCCGGCCGTCCTGTCGGCGGCCGCGCATGGGCTCCCCGGCTCCCCTGACAGGCGGGCCCACGGGATTCTGTGTGCGGTGGCCCGCTGTGCCCGGTACACGCTGCCGCGGCGCCTCGCCGCGCTGGAGGCCTTGGAGGCCTTCCCGCGGGAATGGAGCGCCCCGCTGTGGCACGAGCTGCTGGCCGACGAACAAGGCGCGATGCGGTTGACCTGCCTGCGCGCGCTGTGCAGGGCGGGCGATCCGGAGGCGGGCGCCCTGCTGGCCGCCGTGCTGCGGGGTGAGGTCGTCCCGGCGCAGGCCGATCCTGGGCCGCCCCCGGCGCCCGGCGAGAGAACCACCGGCGAGTTGGGCCGGGACGCGGCGGCCCTCGCGGCACCATCGTCCGACCCCCCGCCGCGCTCCACGGTGGAAGCCTTGCTGCGACCCGCTGCGGCGGCCGCGGAAAGCGGCCAGGAGCCCGCACCGGCGACGCTGGAGCTGGACGAGTCCGAACGCGAGTGCCTGGCCCTCGTCGAGGAGAATCTGCGCACCGGCGAGCAAGGGGGGCGCGCGCACCGGTTGCCCGTGCACACGGAACTCCGCGTGCAGGCCGCGCATCTGGTGGGGAGCGAGGGCGTGGCCGCCCACGGGGAAGTCGTGGCGGCCCTGATCGCCATGCTGGCCGGCACGGAGACGCCGCTGCGCGTTGCCGCAGCGGAGGCCCTGGGCCGCTTGGCGACTCGGGACGCCATCGAGCCTCTGCGCGCGTGCCTGGACGCTCTCGACCCGGAAGTCCGCCTCGCCGCCGTGCGCAGCCTGGGCCGCATCGGCCGCAGCGATGACCTGCAGGCCATTTACGCGGCCTGGCCGGATCGCGATCACCTCGTACGCCGGGAGCAGGTGCGGGTGCTGGGCGCGACGCCCGCACCGGCCAATGCCCAACTGCTCCGCCAAGCACTGGCCGATCCCGAGGCATCCGTGGTGCAGGCGTCGGCCATGGCGCTGCTCGAGCATGGCTGTCGCGAGTCGCTGGACGACGTGCTGGCCGCCATCGGCCGCTTCCCCGATCGCGACTGGAGCGGCCTGGGCGAACGCCTGCTGAGCCGCGCCGGAGAACGCGCGTTCCAGGCGTTGGGCGCCTGGCTGGACGACCCGCACAGGCTCGGCGGCCACGCCTTGGCCATTTCCCTGCTCGAGGAAATGGCGCGCACCGCTGCGGAGACGCCCTCCGGCGACGAACCCCAGCCGGCGGCGAGCCATGGCTAAGCCCTGCCGCAACGCGCACGGGCTGTGGCTCTCTCCCGCCACCGGGGGCTGGGCCCTGGCCGCCGGAAGCCTGCTGCCGGCGCTGTCGGTGCTGGCGGCCGAGGTGGCGGCGGGTCCCGCCTACCGGGCGTTTCCGTGGATCGGGAGCCGCGTGGCGGTGTGGATCGCGGCCGAAGTGCACCTGATGTTCGCGGCCTTCGTGCTGGGGGTGCCGCTGTTCGCCGTGATCGTGGAGTTGGGGGGCATGCTCACCCGCGAGGCCCGCTACGACCGGCTCGCCAAGGAATTCAGCAAGCTGGTCACGCTGGCCACGTCCATCACGGCGATCTGGGGCGGCATCCTGCTGTTCCTGCTGGTGACGCTGTATCCGCGCTTCTGGAACTACCTGGCGGGGGTGTTCCTGCCCACGCTGTGGGTCTACCCGCTGCTGTTCCTGCTCGAGCTGATCTCCATCTACCTTTACTACTACAGCTGGGATCGGCTCCCCGGCGGCGCGGGCAAGTGGCTGCACGTCGGGCTGGGCGTGTGGCTGAACGGCGTGGGCACCGCGCTGCTTGTGCTGGCCAACGCCTGGGCCACGTTCATGATGACGCCCGGCGGCCTCAACCCTGCCACCGGCGAGCTCGTGAGCCTGTGGGCGGCGGTCAGCAACTACGCCTGGATGCCGATCAACATCCACCGCCTCGTCGCCAACGTCACCTTCGGCGGCGCGATCGCCGCGGCCTACGCCGCCTTCAAGTTCATGGCCGCACGCTCGGCGGAAGAGCGCGCGCACTACGACTGGATGGGCTACGTGGGGATGATGATCGCCATGTGGTCCTTCCTGGGGTTGCCGTTCGCAGGCTACTGGCTGATGCGCGAGATCTACGCGTACGACCAGACCATGGGCATCACCATGATGGGCGGGTTCCTGTCGTGGGTGTGGATCATCCAGGCGGTGGTCATATCCGTGCTGTTCCTGGGGCTCAACTACTACATGTGGTGCGGCCTGGAGCGCATCGCGGGCGGTGAGCGCTACCAGCCCTTCATCAAGTACCTGCTGGCGGTGCTGGTGCTGGGGGTGCTGGTGTGGGCGACGCCCCACAGCCTGGTCGTGACGCCCGAGGAGGTGGCCCGGATGGGCGGTACACACCACAAGGTGTTCGGCGTGCTGGGCGTCATGTCGGCCAAAATGACCGCCGTGAACCTGATGATCCTTGCCTCGGCCATCGGCTTCCTGTTCTATCGCCGCGCCAACAAGATCGCCACACATTCGCGGGCGCGCCTGCTGGGCGCCCTGCAGGTGGCCACGTTCGGCGGGGCGATCGTGTTCATCGTCTACCTGGGGATCGACGGCTATTTTGTTCCACCCATCGTGCGCGTGGAGCAGTATTCGGTGTGGCAGGTGCTGGCCGTGCTGGCCGCGATCGTGGTCACGGCCGCCATCGACCTCGTGCTGTTCCGGCACTGTCGCTTCATCGGTCCCATTCACTGGGGGCGCATGGCCCCCCGCTCGCAGTATGCCCTGGTGCTGGTGGCGGTCACGTTCACCTGGCTGATGGGGCTGATGGGTTACGTGCGCTCGGCCAGCCGCCAGCACTGGCATGTGGACAAGATCCTCGAGGACACCTCGCCGGACGCCTTCTCGCCGACGCTGGGCTTCGCGGCGAACATCGTCTCGCTGTGCACGGCCCTGTTCCTCGGATTGGTCCTGCTCATCTTCTGGATCAACTCGCTCACGGAAGCCCGTGCCGCAAGGCCCACGGCCGGGGCAGCCGCTGTGCCGCCCGGCAGCGCGGCGGCAGACTGACGGCAGGCTTGCCCGAAGCCTGCCGACAAGAGAGGAAAGCGCCATGGCTGCATTGAAGTTGAGCGTGTTTGCGCTGGGCGTGATCGCCTTCTTCTCCTGGTTCGCCAACTCGATTCCGCAGATCGAATCGCACCCGCCCAAGCGGATCGCCCTGGACACACCCCTCAGCCCCGAGGAGATGGTCGCCGCGGGCGAGGGGGTCTTCAACGGCAAGGGCGCCTGCAACATCTGCCACGCCATCGGCCGGCCGGGAAACCGGGGCCCGGACCTGGCCGATATCGGATTGCGCGCCGGCTCCCGCCAGCGAGGCAAAGGGCCCCGCGACTATCTGCTGGAATCCCTGCTGCAGCCGACGGCCTACCTGATCGAAGGCTACGGCGCCCTGATGCCCCCCATGGCGGCCATTCTTTCGCCTGGCGAGCTGCTCGTCACCGTGGCCTACCTGCAGAGCCTGGGCGGCGAAGTGGATGTGAAGCCCCAGCACGTGCGGGCCGCGCTGGCTCGGGCGGGAACCGCCGAGGCCCTCCCTACGGTCGCATCAGCGCCTGCGACGGCGCCAGCGGCGATGGACCAGGGAGACGCGGGTCGCGGCAAGGAGATTTACCTCGCCAACTGCGCCCCTTGCCACGGGCCCGACCCCGCCCAGGACGGCCCGGTGGGACCTCGCATCCGGGGGGCCAATCCCGATCTGGTGGCCGCGCGCGTGCTGCGGGCGGCCTATCCGCCCGGCCACACGCCCCTGCGCGATACGAAGCTGATGCCGCCCATGCCGCAGCTGGAGCGCGAGGTGCCGCACCTGGCGGCCTTCCTCGCGCGGGAGTAGCGCCATGCGCCTGATCCGGAACGCCCTGGTGCAGTGCCTCGCCGTGCTGCTGCTGGCGCTGGCCGTGTTGCTGGCGGTTCGGCCGCCCATCCCGGCGAGCCTCCTCACGTTCTACCTCGCCGTGATCGGGGTCGGTCTGGGCGTCTACATCACGGCCACCACGGAACGCATGGAAAGCTTCTGGCGCCCATTGCATGCCCTGCTGATCCTCGACCGGCTGCGGCCCGCGCGCTGGGGCGTTCTGCTGGCGCTGCCCGTGCTGGCGGCGGGCCAGACGGCCTGGAGCCTGCTTCCCACCCGGCAGGCGCCCGCGACGCTTCGGGTGATCCACCCCGCCCCGCCCACGCAGATTCGCTTCGAGGGGCGCAGCATCAACCTGCGCGAGGCCCGCAACCCGCTGCGTGCGGCCAAGGCGTCGGAGCCGCGGGCGTTCGCGGCGCACGTCGAGACGGGGCGGCGGGTGTACTACCAGAATTGCTTCCAGTGTCACGGGGACAACCTCGCCGGCGACGGTCCGTTTGCACACGCCTTCAACCCGCGCCCGGCCAACTTCCAGGACCTGGGCACGATCGCGCAGTTGCAGGAATCCTACCTGTTCTGGCGCATCGCCAAGGGCGGACCGGGGCTGCCGCCCGAATCGGCGCCCGGTCGCAGCGCCATGCCGCGCTGGGAGGGCCGCCTGAGCGAGGAAGAAATCTGGGCCGTGATCCTGTTCCTGTACGAGATGACGGGACACCCGCCCCGCACCTGGGACTAGGAACCGGAGGCCTATGCCGAGCCACATTCAGCCATGCGCGCCGACCTGGTGCGACCGGGGGAGCCTCCTGCACGTGGCGGCCGTGGGAGCCGGTCTAATCCTGGCCGCCTCCGCGAGTTGGGCCCAGCCGGCGCCGAGGGAGCATCCGGGGCGCCCGATCTATCGCGACCACTGCCTGCAGTGCCACGGGGCCGAGGGGGACGGCCACGGCGATGCGTTCGATGCCACGTTCCCCAAGCCGCGCGACTTCACGTCGGGATTGTTCAAGTTCCGCACGACGGACAGCGGGGAGCACCCCACGCTCGGCAACCTGCAACGCATCATCGCCGAGGGCATGCCGGGCACCAGCATGCCGGCCTGGGCGCAGGTGCTTGGGCCGCAGCGGATCGCCCAGGTCGCCGCCTACGTGCAGGGCTTCTATGTCCAAGGCGGTGCGCCGCCGCCCGTGGAGCGCCAGGTGCCCCCCGCGCCGCCGCCGACCCGCGAGGCCATCGCGCGCGGGCGCCTGCTGTACGAGCGGCTCGAATGCGCGCGCTGCCACGGCCGGGCAGGGCGGGGCGACGGCAACAGTGCCATGACGCTGAAGGAGGACTGGACGGGCGGGCCGATCTATCCCCGCGACCTGACGGCGGGCTGGCGGTTCCGTGGCGGGCGCCGGCCGGAGGATCTCTACCGCACCATCCTCTTCGGGCTCAACGGCACGCCGATGCCCGCCCACAACGAGGAAAAGGCGTTGGCCCAGGAGCAGGCGCGGTGGGACCTCGTACACTACTTACGGTCGCTGGGGCCGGATACGGAGCCGGAAGTCAAATCGACTCTGGTCGCCCGCCGGGTCGACGGGGAGATTCCGTTGGACCCCGATCACGCCCTGTGGGAGCGTGCGGAACCCTTTTATGTGCCCCTGGCCGCGCAGGTCATCGTGGAACCGCGCCTGTTCCAGCCCTCGGTGCGATACCTTCTGGTGCGCGCGCTTCACAACGCAGCCGAGATCGGATTGCGCGTGGAATGGGTGGACCCCACTTCGCGGGACAACGAGGCGCTCCGCGAAGCGCTACGCAAGGCGGAGCAGGATGGCCGCCGTCGGCCCGGCGATCCGCTGCCGGTGGACGAGCTGGCAATTCAGTTCCCTCTGCGCCATGCTGCCCGAGGCGATCTCCCCTATTTCCTGATGGGCCGTCCCGGCCAGCCGGTGCGCCTGTGGGTCTGGCGCAGCGATGCGGCGGAGGTGATCCGGGCCGAAGCCTTGCGCTTCGGCGCTTGGCGTGCGCTCGCCGATGCCGCCGGCCTCACGTCCCGGCTGGTCTACCAAGACGGGCTTTATGTGCTCACGTTGAAACGCCCGCGCATCACCGATGCGCCCGCCGGCATCCAGTTCCCGTCTGAGCCTGGGATGGTGCCGATCAGCTTCTCCGTGGCGGACGGTTTCAAGGGCGAAGGCGGCGCCAGACGCGCCATTGCCACCTGGTACACCCTGATGCTCGAACGTCCGCCCGAGGCCCGGCTGTTCATCCTGCCGCTGCTGGTCGCCGCACTCGTGGGGGCGGCCGAGATGCTGGTGCTGCGGCGCACCCGCGCTCGGGCGCGGCGGGGAACGCCCGGGGAACCGCGAGAGGAGGCGGCAACATGAGCGACACACGCTATCGCGAAATCGTGGTGGGCGACGCGCACGTAGCCTTCCAGGCCGACGGCCGTGAATACAGCTATCCGCGCGTGCGGCTGCCCAAGAGCTTCACCGGCTGGCTCATCGAAGGCCGCAGGGCCATGTACGCCCTGCTGGAAGGCCGGGGGCACGCGCCGTTCTTCGGCTCGCACCTGCCCGTCGTGGTGACCTGCGCGCGCGGGACGGATTTCCCGATCAACACGGGCAACAAGGGCGTCGGACTGGCCCCCGTGCCCCAGCGCGTCGATCATTACTGTGAGCTCTACCGCGCCACCTTCGAACGCAGCCGCCAGGCGGCCTGGGAATCCAGCCTGGCCGATCGCCTGGCAGCGGTGCGCAGCTTCATCGCCAGCGACGATATCTCGGACGAGATGCTGCTGAGCCTGGAGATCTTCGAGCGCGGCACCTTCACCAATCTGTGCGACTTCCCGCTGGCCACCCTGCACTACACCGGCGACGGCCCGGTCTACCGCAGCTTCCAGATCAACGCGGTCGTGCAGATCGTGCCGCCGGAGCATCCGGCCTACCGCTTCGCCTTCTGGAGCCGTCAATTGTTCGAGTACGACGCGTTCCACATCACGCAGAGGCACTTTCCCTACGCCTACGTATTCTACCCGGTCGAGGTGCGGGACAAGACGCCCTACCCGCGCCGCGAGGGAGCGCAGGCGGAGGCGCAGCCGCAGCCATGGGCAGAAATGACCCTGCTGTGGGACGGAGAAGTGCTCGATCTGCTGCGCCGGGCGCCCCAGTTCGTGCAGCGCTTCATCATCAGGATCACCGAGGAGCGCGCCCGCCAGCGCGGCTACGCGAGCGTCACGGTGCAATTGTTCAACGAGGTGCGGGCGCAGTATATGGAAAAACGCGCCCAGGCGGCAGCATTGCGCGAATCCCGCCATGGCTCCGGTGACGCGTGATGTCCGCGGCCCCCCAGACCATCTCCTGGAACCTCACCCAGCGCTGCAACCTGGGCTGCGCCCACTGCTATCTCGATGCCGGGCTGCGCCAGGGGCTCCGCGAGGCGGAACTGGACACGGCGGCGTGCCTGGCGGTGCTGGAGCAGATTCGCGCCCTCTCGCCCGAGTGCCTGCTGATCCTCACCGGCGGGGAGCCCCTGTTGCGGCGGGACCTCGAGGTGCTGTGCCGTCACGCTGCCGGGTTGGGACTGTGGGTGGTGTTGGGCACCAACGGCACGTTGCTGACGGCGGAGAGGGCAGCCGGCCTGCGCCAATGCGGCGTGAAGGGCGTTGGGATTTCGCTCGATTCGCTGCACGCGCACCGGCACGACGCCTTTCGAGGCCGGGCTGGAGCCTGGAACGGAGCGGTGGCCGGGCTTCAGGCTGCGCGGGTGGCCGGACTGGACGCCGTGCTCCAAGTGTCCCTGATGCCCTGGAACGTCGAGGAGATCGAGGCCCTGTTGCAGTTCGGCCTGGAGCAAGGCGTGCGCGCGGTCAATTTCTATTTCCTCGTCTGTACGGGCCGCGGCCAGCGCGAGACGCCCCTTTCGGCCGACGCGGCCGAGGGCATTTACGCGCGTCTGCACGCCGTGCAACGCCATTACGCCGGGCGCGTGTTGGTCAACGCCAAATGCGCGCCGCAGTACCAGCGTTTCGTCCATCGGCGCCATCCGGACTCCGAACACCTCCACGCCTTTCCGGTTGGGTGCCCGGCGGCCTCGAGCTACTGTCGCATCGATCCCCAGGGTGCGGTCACCCCCTGTCCCTACATTCCCTCCAGCGGGGGCAACGTGTTCCGGGAAGGATTGGCACGCATCTGGCGGGAAGCGGCGGTCTTTCGGGACACGCGGGATCGCGCGGCGCTGCGCGGCCGGTGCGGGGTCTGCGACTATCGCCAGGTCTGCGGGGGCTGTCGCGCCCGCGCGCTGGCGCAGCATGGCGATCTCTCGGCGGAGGATCCGTCGTGCGCCTACCAGCCACCCGTCGCCCCATCCGAGCCGATCCGGTTGTCGGCGAGGGCCCGGTACGGAGAGGTGGACGACGACGTGCCTGACGTCGTCTGGAGTCCGGATGCGCTGGCCAGCCTGGCGCGGGTTCCACCATTCGTGCGTCCGATGGTGCGCCGCCGTATGGAGCAGTACGCCGCTCAAGCCGGACAGACCGTGATTTCGAATGAGCTGCTCCAGGCGATGCGCCTGCGCGTCCGGACGCGGCTGGGTTTGACAGAGCCCGCCGGCAACGCGGCCAGGGGCAGTGAACCGCCTGGGGACAAGGACGATGCTCCGCCAGCGGCGGACCGGGGGACGCAGTGACGACACCGACCGGCAGAGCCGTAGGGCTTTACCTCCGCCCCGGTTCGCGCTACTTGATCAGGCAAGTCTCAAGATTGCCGGAAGAATGACCGCCGCACGGAGGAGGACGGACGGTGGGAAAACGGCGATATCCCGCGATTGTCTGGCTCGGCCGTCGCACCCTGTGCGCGGGGCGACGCGGCCTGCCCGCCGATAGCCAATCAGCACGCTCGTCGCAGCCATCCCTCGCGCCGGGCCGCAGGAAGCGCCTGGATTCGTGCCGGAAGCGGGCGAAATCCGGACTTTGATGCCTCGCTCCCCCGCAGCGCCAGATCACGCGCTGGCCGGGCTTCCAGCGCCGTTCGGGGTTACCGAAGAATTACCGGAAAACCGCGAATCGCAACGCATTGAACGCGGGTGCGGCAGCGCCTTCGCGGTGCTCGACTTTCGTTCGAACCGACGCCGCGCTTCTCGCAATCTCCGTGTCGTGGACGTTGACCAGCCTGCCTACCGAATTCCTGGAAATGGCGCCGCGAGTCGCGCGAGTGCCCCAGCACGTCTGGAATGGTTGCGGATTCTCGGCTGGTCGGTCTTTCTGGCCGCGCATCGGCGTGCTTCGCGCCCGCGCTAACGCTCCCGGGCTGTAAGGAGCGCGGCTTCCACGCGGCTCCGCACGTGGAGCTTTTGCAGGACGTTGCTCATATAGCCCTTGATGGTCTTCTCGGCCAGATGCAGCCGTGCCCCAATCTGCCGGTTGGACAGCCCTTCGGCCAGCAGCATCAGCACCTCGCGCTCGCGCTCGGTGAGCTGATCCAGGGGGTCGGGGGGTGGGCTGAAGTGGGTGTGCTCCACCAGAATCCGGGCCGCCAGCGACGGCGCGACGTAGACCTCGCCGGCGACCACGGCACGCAGCACGCGGAACAGTTCGCGAACCGAGACCCCCTTGAGCACATAGGCGCGCGCACCGGCCTTGAAGGCCTCCAGCAGGTCGTCTTCGTGCTGGGACACCGTCAGCATCACGATGCGGGTCGCCGGGCAGGCAGCGGCGATCCGCCCGGCAGCCACGAGCCCGCCCTGCCCGGGCATGGTGATGTCCAACAGCACCACATCGGGCACCAGCTCCCGGGCCAACTCCAGGGCCGCCTCGCCGCCGGAGACCTGCCCGACCACCTCGAAGTCGGGCTCGCTGGCCAGCGAGTGGGCCACCCCCTCGCGGAACAGGGGGTGATCGTCCGCGATCAGGACGCGGATGGAGTCACTCACCGTCCTCCTCCGCGATGAACAGAGGCAGGCAGGCCCGCACGGCCGTCCCCCGACCCGTCTCGCTGTCAATGCTGAAGGTACCGCCCAGAATCTCCACCCGCTCCCGCATCGCCGTCAAGCCCAGGTGCGTCTCGCCCGAGATCGCGCGCGGATCGAAGCCCGGCCCGTCGTCGCTGACCTGGATGGCGAGCTGGCCGGCAATGTGGGCAATCTCCACCCGTTGCCCACTGCCGGCGGCGTGGCGGAAGCCGTTGGCGAGCGACTCCTGCAGCACGCGATACAGCGTGATCTTGACCGGAAGCGGGGCGCTGCCGGGCAGGTCCTGGAGCGCCAGCACCACCGCGTGTCCCGTCTTGCGCTCGTAGTCGTGCATGGCGCGGTAGGCGGTGGCCGCTGGAGACAGGTGCTCCAGCTCGGGCAGGCGCAGCCCGGCCGCGATGGCCTGCAACTCGTTCAGCGCCGATTGCAGGGCCGAATGCAACGTCTTGAAATCCTTGCTCACCGCCTCGCCATTGCCCGCTTCCTGCCCGGGGGAACGACTATCGGTGGTCAACGCATCCAGCCGCAACAGGGCCAGGGACACATCTTGGGCCGGCCCGTCGTGCAGGTCGGCCGAGATGCGCCGCAGAAAGCGCTCGTTGAGGGCCGTAGCGCGCGCGGCCGCTCGGCGCACGCGCGTGTGCAGGTGCTGGTTCTGCGCGAGCAGCGCCTGTAGTTGGCCTACTTTGCCGCGCAACTCGACCTGCTGGGCCGAAATAGTGCGGCTGGCCCTGCCGACCAGCCCGGCCAGCAGCAGGTACATCGCCAGCGTGGCCACCACCACCACCAGCCAACTGCGCCATTGCGCCGCACGCACTTCGTGCTGCAGTTCGTCGGTCGTCTGGTAGAACTCGGCAACGGCCACGATAGAGCCCATTTGCCCCGTACGAACGGGCGCATAGGTTTCGATCAGACGCGACCAGCGCTGGCGCTCGTACTCGTTTTCGGGCTCATCGAGGGTGCTGATCTTGGCGCGCACATCGCCGGCAAAGGCCGCGGCGAGATTGGCCAGGACGGGGAACTTGCGTCCAATGAGGCTCGGGTTGTTGCTGTAGAGCACCCGACCGTCGGGGTTCCAGATCTTGAACGCCACGATTCGCTGGCCCAACGGGGTATCGCTGAGGAGGGAATCCAGGGCCCGCAGATGGCCGTCGCTCAATCCGCCGTCCCCCAGGCCCTGCACGTATGGCGCGATGAAGCTGTCCACATACAAGGCCGTGACACCGGCCGTCCGGTTGATCACGCCCGTCTCGATCTGCCGGCCCACCCACAGTCCGATCACCACCATCCCGACCAGCAGGATCAGGAAGCTCACCAACAGGAACTGGCGGGCCAGGGTGAAGCGGGTGAAACCAAGCATGGCTTTGAATCTCCAGCCTCAATCCTATCGTGGCGGATTTGGTACGGCCACCGACAAAGGTCGGTACATGAACAGACCAAAGACGGTGCAAATTCCCGTCTTTCGGCTCTAGCCGATCAGATGGTGACCGCATAGCTTGATGGTGGGGCCTAACGCACACACTGGTCCGGAGAAGCACCCCGAAGGGCACAGGGTCGACCGCACAGCTTGGAGGGAGACATGATCAGGCTCTCTGTTCTGCCGGTGCCGATGGCGGCAGTGTCCGTGCCATCGCCGACCGTCCACGGCGCCTGGTCGAACGCCGGACACGACCGACGGCAGTGGCAGATGCCGTCGGCGCCGCCGGACGGCCCACGGGCGACATGCGCGCCCGCAAAAGGAAATTCGGCAGTCTCATGCATCGCCCAATTTGTGAGGAGAGCGCAGATGAACCGGTTGATCCCGATCGCAGTGGTCGCTGTGGCGGCCTTCGCGTTCAATTTCAGCGCCTATGGGGCGGGTGACCTCTCCAAGCAGAATCCCATCGTCGTGCGGGTGGATCTGGGCAAGGATGGAGTGGCAACTCACCGGTTCCATCCCGACAAGCTCACCTTCGAGACCGGCAAGCTTTACAGAATGGTCCTGCACAACCCCAGCAACAGCAAGCACTACTTCACCTCGATCGGCTTCGCCCAGAAGATCTACACCCGCAAGGTGCAGGTGATGGACGAGCTCGGTGCCAGCGCCAAGACCCTTGCCGAGGTCAAGGGGGCGGTCGCGGAAGTCGAGGTCTATCCGGGCGGCACCACCGAATGGTGGTTCGTCCCGGTGGCCGCCGGCGCGGTCAAGGACCTGCACTGTTCCATCGAGGAGAAGGATGGCAAGACGCACGCCCAACTGGGCATGACCGGCGCCATCACCATCCTGTAGGGGGCGGGACCGGCACGGCCCGGGTCTTGGAGCGCTGCTCCCCCGCCGCGCGAGGAGGGCGGCGCCATTCCCGCGTAGGTCGGGAAGCCGCCTGCCCTGTTGTTCCGCAACGAGGAGGATTGAGGATGCGATCTCGGCGCTCCATCCTGCTGCGCGGCGTGCTGCTCGGTGCGATCGGCCTGGGCCTCATCGCCCGGCACGACCTCCGGGCCCAAGAGGGCGAGGCCATCGTGAAACGGCAGTGCGTCACTTGTCACAACATCAGCGGCCCGGCGCCGCAGGACGTCGCGGGCGTGCTGCGACGCAAGGCGCCCGACCTGTTCTATGCCGGCAGCAAGTTCCAGCGCGCCTGGCTGGTGAAGTGGCTCCAGCAGCCGACGCCCATCCGGCAGGCGGGACCGATGTTCCTGAACCATCTCGTCACCCGGAACGGCAAGGACAAGATCAACGAGAGCTCGGTCAAGCCTTGTCCCTCTCGATTGTACCCCCGGCAGGCCACAGCCGTTTCCGACTTCTTGATGACCCTGAGGAATCCGGCGATGAAAGCCGGCATCATCGCCCCGTCCAAGCCGTTTTCCGATGCCAAGGCGTTCCGGCTGTTCTCGAAGCAGTTGCCCTGCAACGGATGCCACACGGTCAACTTCAAGAACCGTAAGCTGGGCGGGGTGTCCGGGCCGGATCTCCGGAGCGCCGGGCTCCGGCTGAACCCCGACTGGGTGTATGCACGAATCCAGAACCCCCAGTACTGGGATCCCCGCACCTGGATGCCCAGGATCGAGATGTCGCGTGAGAAACGAGAACTGCTGGCGCTGTTCGTCTCGTCCCAGCGGTGATGTCGAGGAGGCCCCCGGATGGGAAAGCTCAGGATGGCGGTCTGCGGTCTCGTCCTGCTGGCGGTACCTCTCGCCGATGTCCCGGCGGCGGCGGAATCCGCCCAGGAGCTGTACCGCCTGTACTGCGTCCAATGCCACGGCACGCAAGGCAACGGGGAGGGGATCAACCAGACCCATGGCGGCCTGGCGGTCTCGCCGCGCAACCACACCGCCACGCTGGAAATGAGCAAGCTGAGCGACGCGGACCTGCGGCTCGTCATCGCCAAGGGCGGCGATGCGACGCAGAAGTCCGAGCTCATGCCCCCTTTCGAGCACACGCTCACCGGGGCGGAGATCGACGCGCTGGTGCGGTACCTGCGGGTGCTCTGCACGTGCGAGGGGAAAAAGTGAGGAGGGCACCGGCGACCGGCCCGGCCGGACAGACTCGCCACCAAGGGAGGCGGCCATCTTGGCTGCGAGCCGGATGGGCACGCGGGAGCGCCCCGGCATCTTCAGCTGGGCCACAGGAAGAGAGGGTCGCCGTGTTCTCGGTTGCCACGAACTTCGATGATGCACTGCCTGACCGCCTGCAGGGCCTCGACGTAACCGAGCTGTTCGGTTCCTGCGACGACACGCCGGTGGGCCACGGGCGGCCCCGCCTGCTCACCCCATCCGTATCCTGGCGCCGCATGGAGAGGCATGTCCAGGCCTGCCGGCAGGCCGGAATCGGCTTCAGCCTACTGCTGAACCCCCTGTGCCTGAGCGCGCGGGAGGAAAGCCTCGGCCTGGAGCGCCGCCTGCGGCGTACCCTGGCCCGGGCCGTGAACAGCGGCGTCAGCGCCGTGACCGTGGCGCACCCCTGGCTGGTGGCGCTGGCTCGCGATTTCCCCTTGCGCATCCGCATCAGCGTATTCGTGGGCATCTCCACCGTAGAACAGGCGCGCTACTGGGAGGGGCTGGGCTGCCATGTGCTGACCCTGGACTCCCACGTCATGTGCCGCGATCTGCCCGGCATCCGTCGCATCGCGGAGGCCTGCCGGGCCGACGTGGAGCTGCCCGTCAATATCGGCTGCCTGCTGCGCTGTCCCCTCGCCCGCACGCATGCCGCCCGGCTCTCCCACTCATCGTTGCCGGGTGCCCAGCCCATGGACCCCTGCGCCCGCTGGTGCCTGGAGGAAAAACGAAAAGACCCGGTGAATCTGATCCGGGCCGACTTCGTCCGCCCGGAGGACCTCGGCGCCTACCGGGCCGTTGGCGTGCGGCGCTTCAAGATCGTGGACCGCTCCTGCCCGACCGACGACCTCGTCCAGCGGGTTCAGGCCTACGCGCGGCGCCGCTGGGAGGGAGACCTGCTGGAGCTGCTCGGCCATCGCACGGGGCCGATCCCGCCTCGCCGTCTCCCGGTACTTGATGCGCTGCGCCATCTGGGGCTGCGTGGCGCCCTGGACGCTTGGCGCCAGGCACCGGAATTGATGTCGCCCTCGCTGCCCTGGGCGGTCGACAACGCCGCCCTGGAGGGGCTGATCCTGCCAAGCGGGTGCCGGGCGACCAACTGCGACGATTGCGGCCACTGCGCCAGGTTGGCCGCGCGAGCCGTGCGGCCCAGGACCAACTGAGCCCGGAGGGCTCGCCCTTCGCCCACAGGAGACATGGCACCGCCATGGAGAAGCAGATGGCTCGTGTTCGCCGTGGCCCTTGGGACATGGTTCGCCTACTTCTACCTGATCGACCTGCTGATCATGACCGCCCAGCGACTGCCGGTCGGCTGGCACCTCATGCCCAAGTGACCCTCGCGTGTGTTTACGTGCTGTGGCCGCTCGCGACCCTGCTGCTGGCCGTGACGGCGCCGGAGCTGGCCCTGGCCGCCAATCCGGACATCCCGTCCCGCCTTCCCGCGCCACAGCCGACGCCTGCCGATTATCCCGCGCTGAAGTGGGTGTCCAGCCGGACCCTGGTCTGGGTGCTCGCCCAGTTGCACTTGTTCCTCGGAGCCTTCGTGCTGGCAGTGCCGCTGTTCGTCGTGTGCATCGAACTGGCCGGGGTGCTCAGCGACGATCCGCGCTACGACGCGATGGCGCACGAGTTCATGACCATCTCCATCGCGGCCTTCTCCTTCACGGCGCTGTCCGGCGGCGCGCTGACCCTCGCGCTGTTCATGCTGTACCCCACGCTGATGGGGTACCTGGCCCGGATTTTCCAGGGCCAGATGCTCGGGTACGCCCTGCTGTTCATGCTGGAGGCGGCCTGCCTGTATCTCTACCACTACTCCTGGGGGGCGCTTCGTCACGGCCGGCGCAAGTGGTTGCACCTGGGCCTCGGCGTGCTGCTCAACGCGGTCGGCACGTCGCTGATGTTCCTGGCCAACTCCTGGTCGACCTTCATGATGGCGCCGTCCGGTGTGGATGCCTCCGGCGCGCCCACGGGGAGCATCTGGCAGGCCATGCACGGACCGCTCTGGAACCCGCTCAACCTGCACCGGTTCCTGGCCAACATCGCGTATGGCGGCGCCATCGTGGGCGCCTATGCGGCGTACCGCTTCCTGAGCGCCCGCTCCCCCGAAGCCCGCGCCCACTACGACTGGATGGGCTATTCCTCCAACTTCATCGCCGTGGCGGGGTTCCTGCCCCTGCCGTTCGCTGGCTACTGGCTGATGGCGGAAATCTATGCGTACAGCCAACAGATGGGCATCACGGCGATGGGCGGCGTGCTGGCCTGGCTGTTCATCATCCAGGCGATGCTCATCGGCACGATCCTGCTCGCCGCCAACTACTACCTGTGGTGCGGTCTGGGGCGCACGGAACGCGGCGCGCGATACGCCCCCTACGTCAAGTACATCGCGGTGGTGCTGGTGGGCGGCTTCCTGGTGTGGATCACCCCCCACTCCCTGATCCTGACACCCGGGGAGGTGCAGGCCCTGGGCGGCACCCATCACCAGGTGCTGGGACCGCTGGGCCTCATGCCGGCCAAGAACACGGCCGTCAACCTGATGCTCGTCTTCACGTTCCTCTCCTTCCAGTTGTTCTACCGCTCGAACCGCGAGCCCACCGTTTCCTGGGCGCGTGCGGGCACGGCGGCGATCGCGGCGCTCTATATCGTCGGCTGCCTCAACATCGTGGCCGCCGGGCTGTACGGCTACCTGACGCCCACCGTCTACAAGGTCGGCTCCTCGGTGCCCCAGGTGCTCTCGACGCTCTCGATCATCGCGTTTTCCGCACTCATCGACGCGGCCATGCTGCGCAAGGCGCGCAAGACCGAGGTGTACTGGGGGCGGATGCCGGCCCGTTCCCAGTATGCGCTGTTCGTGCTGCCGATCGCCTTCACCTGGACGATGGGCCTGATGGGCTACATCCGTTCCAGCCTGCGCACCAACTGGCATGTGTACACGATCATGAAGGACACCTCGCCTGACGCCTACATCCCCTCCATCGGCGAGGTGGGCAACATCATCACGGCGGTCACCCTGATCTTCCTGGGGCTGATCGTGTTCATCTTCTGGCTCACCCGGCTCAGCCAGGCCCGCCAGCCGCATCCGCAGGCGGGGGAGGTGGCGTCATGACGCTGATCCGTTGCGTCGCGTTCGGCGTGGCGGTGCTGTCGGCCTTCACGCTGTTCTCCAACATTCTGCCGCAGGTGCGCACCAATCCCCCGCAGGACGGCGCGCCCCCGGCGGCCCCGTCCGCCGACGGTGCCGGCATGGTCGCCTGGGGCCAGGCGCTGTTCAGCGGCAAGGGATCGTGCAACCTCTGCCACAATCCGCTCGGCCGCGCCCCGGACCTCCTGGCGCTGGACCTGGCCAAGGTGTTGCCGCAGCGGCTGGCCGACTCCCGATACGCCGGCAAGGCCAGGGGACTGGCGGGCCCTGTGGCCATCGAGGCCTACCTGCGCGAGTCGATGCTGGCTCCCTCGGCCTATGTGGTGGCGGGCTTCGGCCGGCGGGGCAGCAACGACGCACTCAGCCCCATGCCCAGGATCGATGCGCCGCCGATCTCGCTCTCCGCCGACGAGATCGACGCCGTGGTCGCATTTCTTCAGGACCGGGCGGGAATTCCCGTGACGGTCCGGCTTCCGGCCAAAGCGGAGCGGACCGCCGGCGGCAATACGGCCCAGGCGGCGGCTGCCCCCGAGTCGCCTCCCGCCGAAACGGCCCAGGCCGCCCTGCAGAAGTTCCTCTGCCCCGCCTGTCACGATCTGGCGGGCTCGGGGGCGACGATCGGGCCCAAGCTGGAAACGGCGGGGAAACGGTTGGGGCGCGCCGGCCTGCGGGAGGCGATCCTGGAACCCAACGCCCGCGTCGCCCCCGGATACGTCGCCAACGTGATGCCCCAGGACTTCGCCCGGCGCATGCGGGTGAGCGAGCTGGAGCTCATCCTCGACCACGTGCTGGGGCTTGCAGAACCGGTCAGGCCACCATGAAGCGAGCGCTTGCCCACCCGTTGACGTTGTCGGTGCTCGCGGCCCTGTTCCTGTACGGCGTGTTCGCCTACGGGATCCGGCCGCCGGTGCCCCGCTCGCTGCTGATCGTGTTCATGATCGTCTGCGTGGTCGGCATCCTGCTGGCGGGCACGTTCCGGGACGAGACCGCCTCCCGCCTGGCCGCACCGCTGCGGGCGCTGCTGGGCGATCCGCGCCTGAAGGCGCTCCGGCTGCTGGTGCTGCTGGCCCTCGTGGTGTTGGCATTCGGCCTCACGGCCGCGGGAATGCGGCCCGACCGGAGTGCGCCGGTCGAGCTGCGCTCCGTCCATCCCGCCCCGCCCGACCGGGTGCGCGTGCATGGCAAGAGTTACGACCTGAAGAGCCTCCGCAATCCCCTGCGCGAGCAGGCGCCCAAGGGGAGCGAACGCTACGCCAGCCTGGTCGGCCAGGGGCGCGAGCTGTACCACCGCAACTGCATCTACTGCCACGGCGATCTGCTCGACGGCAAAGGCCATTTCGCCGGGGGGCTCAATCCCCGCCCCGCCAACTTCCAGGACGTGGGCACCATCGCCCAGTTGCAGGAATCCTACCTGTTCTGGCGCATCGCGACCGGCGGGCCGGGGCTGCCGCAGGAGGGCGCCCCCTGGGCCTCGAGCATGCCCGCCTGGCACGAGATGCTCCGGGAGGAGGAGGTCTGGAAGGTCATCATGTTCTTGTACGACTACACCGGCCACGAGCCTCGCTCGTGGGAGCTGGATCCGCGCCGCCCCGGGGAGCCCGTCGAGGCTCCGCCCGCCGCACCGGCGGCGCGGAGCGCCCAGGCCGGCCCCCTGGCCCTGGAGGCGGCCCGCGCCCTCTATCTCCGCCAATGCGCGCACTGCCACGGGGAGAAGGGCGACGGCCAGGGGATTTCGGCCGGGTTCATGCACCCCCGGCCGCGCGATTTCACCTTCGGCACCTTCAAGTTCAGGACCACTCCCGCCCCGGTGCAGACGCCTTCGCGGGCCGACTTGCGCCGGTCGATCGGCCGGGGCCTGCCGGGAACGGCGATGCCCGGCTGGGAACAGGCACTGAGCGCGGAGGAGATCGATGGCCTGATCCAGCTCATCCGAACCTTCGGCGGCTGGGAGCAGGAACGGTGGCCCACGCAGACGGTGGCGGGGGGCGACCGGGTGCCGGCCTCCCGGGAGTCCATCGCCCGCGGCGCCGAGTCGTTCGCCAAGATCTGCGCGGAGTGCCACGGCGCGCAGGGGCGCGGCGACTCCACCTCGGGCAAGAAGCTCAAGGACGACTGGGGCGAGCGCATCTTCGCCCGCAATCTCACCCGCCCGGAAACCTGGCGCTGGGTGCGCGACGCCGGCGACCTGTTCGCCCTCGTCAGCGTCGGCATTCCCGGCACGCCCATGCCCGAGCACGCCTCGAAGCTCTCCGTGGCCGAACGGTGGGACATCGTCAACTTCGCAATGACGCTGCGCGAGCGGGCACCGCCGTTCGATGCGGGCAGGACGGTTGTCCAGGGCATCCGCATCGAGGGCGCGCTGCCGGGCGATCCGGCTGCGCCGGCCTGGGAGCAGGCGCCGCCGGTCGTCTTCTCCCTGATTCCCAACGTCATCAGGGAGCCGCGGCTGTACCACTCCCTCAACACGGCGGTATCGGCGCGCGTGCTGTACAACGATAAGGCCATTGCGATCCGCCTGGACGTGGACGACCCCACCTATTCCGTGCCGGGCGACCCCAAGGAGCAGGCCTTGGCCCTGGACGAGGTTGTCCCCGCCAGCGACGCGGTGGCCGTGCAGTTCCCCGCCGCGACCCAGGCTGCCGGCGGGCCGCTGTTCCGCCATGGCGACCCCGGCCATCCGGTCAACCTCTGGTACTGGGGGGCGCCCAGGGCGGCGCCCGCCGCATCGGCGCAGGTGCGGGTGATGGATGCCCAGGGGCTGGACCGGCCGCCGCTGCCCCGCGCAGGGCCCGCCGGGCTCACCGCCACGGGGAGCTGGCACGACGGCCAGTGGCGGATCGTGATGACGCGGGCCCTCCGCACCGACGACTCCCGCGACGTCCAGTTCGAGATCGGCCGATACACCCCGGTGGCGTTCGCCAACTGGGACGGCTGGGCCGGCCAGCGCAGGGGGCGCCATACGCTCACCGGCTGGTACTGGCTGGTGCTCATGCCCGCGGAGCGGCCCGTGCTGATCTACGGCAGCGCCGCGCTCGGCGGCCTGGCGGCGGGCCTCGTCTTCATCGGGCTCGCCCGCTCCCAGCGGTGCCGCTTCGGCCGGCCGGACCGCGCCGAGTAGAGGAGACCCCATGTTCGCAGACATCTACGTGCCGTTCGACGGCAGCGCGCACGCCCAGGGCGCGCTGGAACTCGCCCTGGAACTGGCTGCGCGCCAGGGAACCCCCCTCGTCGGCAGCCATGTGTATGCCGCCCGCCTCCACGAACGGCGCTTCCGCGCCCTGGAGAGCGGACTTCCGGCGCCGTATCGGCAGGAGCGCCGGCTGGAGCAGCAGCGGGAGATCCACGACTCGCTGATCACCAACGGCCTGGAGCTCATCACCGATGCCTATCTGCGCCGGATGGCGGCCCGCTGTGCCGAAGTCCGGGTGCCCTTCCGCGGCGTGACCCTGGAAGGCAGGAACTGGGAGGCCCTCGTCGCCGACATCGAAGCGCAGCGCTACGGGCTGGTGGTGATGGGCGCGGTGGGCCACGGCCGGACGGAGGCGGCCCTGGTCGGCACCGTCTGCGAGCGCGTGGTGCGACGCGTCTCCGCCGATGTGCTGGTCGTGCGGAGCCTCGAGCCGGCCGCCCCTACCGCGCCGATCGTGGCGTGCCTGGACGGAAGCGCGCTCGCCTGGGGCGGGCTGGAGCTCGGCCTGCACCTCGCGGCCCTGACGGGGCGACCCCTGATGGCCGTGGCCGCGTTCGATCCCTTCTTCCACTACACCCTGTTCGACGCGCTGAAACAGGCCCTCGGCCAGGAAGGGCGACAGGTGTTCAAATTCGAGCAGCAGGAGCGGCTGCACGAGCGGATCATCGATGCCGGGCTGGCCAAGATCTACCAGTCCCATCTCGATGTGGCGGCCCGCTGGGGCCGGGAGCGCGGACAACCCCTCGCCACGCACCTGCTGAAAGGCCGGTCCAGCCAGGAAATCCTCCGCTTCGCGCAGGCGGCCCGCCCCTGGCTGCTGATCGTGGGGCGCACCGGCATCCACGGCGGCGAGGCTCTGGACCTGGGCGGGGTGACCGAGCGGGTGCTGCGAATGGCGCCCTGCAACCTGCTGATCGCCCACCGCACGGCCCGGCCGCCCGCGGACTATCTGGCCGAAGCCACCATCGCCTGGAGCGAGGAGGGCCGGGCGCAGCTGGAGAGGGCGCCGGCGCCGTTCAGAGGGTTCGCCACGGCCGCCATCGAGCGCTTCGCGCTGGAGCAGGGTCACACCGTGGTCACCTCCGCCGTGGTGGATCGGGCGCTGGCGCAGTTGCTTGGAGCCGGAGCCGGGCCGGCAACGGACGGGGGCCCAGCGGGCGCCCCGGAGCGGCAGAGGAGGCCTAAACGCCTCGATCTGTCGTTCCGCTGCCCCACCTGCCGCCACGTGGAACCGCAAAGGCGGCCGGAGCGCTGCCCGGCGTGCGGGGAACGGGGCAGCCTGTTCGCCGTGGTTCCGGGCGGGCATCGCGCGGAGGAACAGCCGGCGCCACCGGCGGCGGATGGCGAAATTGGCCTGCTGCCCTGAGGGCCACGGCGAGGTGGGCGCAGAGTTGTTCGACCGGCCTCCGTCGGCCCGTGCGTCGCGGACGAAGAAGCGCACCTTCCCCCCTCACCCGGCGCCCGCACCCGCCGCGGGCCGTCCTCGAGGAATGCCGCGATGAGCGATGCCGCGCCCTACATCGTTTCCTGGAACCTGACGCGGCGATGCAATCTCGCCTGCGCGCACTGCTACCTCGACGCCGGAACGCGACGCGCCGCCGCGCAGGAAGAGATGGGCACCGACGCCTGCCGGGACGTGATCGATCAGATCTGCGCGATCAATCCTCACGCGCTCCTGATCCTAACCGGTGGAGAGCCGCTCCTGAGGTACGACCTGGAGGAGATCGCCGACCATGCCGGCGGCAAGGGGCTGTGGGTCGTGGTCGGTACCAACGGCACGCTGCTGCACCGCGAGCGGGCCGGGCAACTTAAGGCGGCCGGCGTCAAGGGGGTGGGCCTCTCGATCGGCTCGCTCGATCGCGACAGGCACGATGCCTTCCGCGGCAGGCCCGGCGCCTGGGCTGGAGCCATGGAGGGTCTGGCGGCAGTCGCCGACGCGGGACTGGAGCTCGCGGTTCAGGTGACGGTGACCCCCTGGAATCTGGCGGAGCTGGCGTCGCTGGCTGACTTCGCCGCGGACCGCGGGGCCCGTGCGATTAACTTCTACTTTCTCGTCTGCACCGGTCGGGGCGAAGAGCAGGTGGCCCTGAGTCCCGCCGAGGCCGAACGGAGCTACGCGCTGCTGTATGGCCTGCAGCGACGCCACGCGGGCCGCATGCAGGTGCAGGCGAAGTGCGCCCCGCAGTACCAACGCTTCATCCATCGGCAGGGCGGCGCTTCGCCCCACCTCCACGCCTTCGCGGGCGGGTGCCCCGCCGCGGTCCACTATTGCCGGATCGGCCCGGGAGGCGACGTCACCCCTTGCCCGTACATCCCGCTATCGGGCGGGAACTTGAGGCAGGCCTCCCTGGCGCAGATCTGGTCGCAGGGCGAGGTCTTCGTCCGCCTGCGCGACAGAACGCGCCTGGGGGGGCGCTGCAGCGACTGCCGGTACCGGGCGCTGTGCAGCGGGTGCAGGGCGCGCGCGCTGGCCGATCGCGGCGACCTCATGGCCGAAGACCCCGCCTGCGCCCTGCCCGCCGCCGATGCCGCCGGCGCGGTCATCGCCGTGGCCGCCACGGCCTTGTACGGGAGCGGCGAAGCCGGCGGAGCGGTCATCGCCTGGGAGCCGGAAGCCCTGGAGAGCCTCGAACGCATCCCTCCCTTCGTGCGCGGGATGGTGAGGCGGCGGCTGGAGCGATTCGCAGCGGAGCGGGGAGCGGCCACCGTCACCAGGGCGATGATGGTCGAGATTCGAGACAGGATGACCGGGGCCGCCCCACGGGACCGTTGAGCACCTGAAGCCCTACTGGGCGATCTCGTCTCAATGCTGGCGACGATAATCGGATCACGGAAGTGGTGGCATCAGGGCCGGAGGCGAGTACGCCATCGCACCTGGCCGTCCAGTGCCGTTGGCTCCCGACACCGCGCCCACCGCCCGGGAGCAATATCCCTCGCGCAGGCGGGCGCCAATCCCCCGACCTACCCCAGCCCTTAGCATTGAGGGGCTTTACTTGCACTCAGGTTCGCGCTACTTGAACAGGCAAGTCTCCAGATTGCCGGAAGAAGGACCACCGCACGGAGGAGGACGGACGGTGGTAAAACGGCGATATCCCGCGATTTTCCGGCCCGGTCGCCGCGCCCTGTGCGCGGGACGGCGCGGCTCGCCCGCCGATAGCCAATCAGCACGCTCGCCGCACCCATCCCTCGCACCAAGCCGCGGGAAACGGCCGAATTCGTGACACAAGCAGGCGAAATCCGTACCTCGGCATGTCGCCCGCCCATCGCGCCGAATCGCGCACCAGGCGGGCTTCCAGCGCCGTTCAGGGGGACCGGGGAATTACTGGAAAACCGCGAATCGCGATGCATTTAACGCGGGTGCGGGGGCGCATATTCGGCGCTGCCAGGAATTTTCCTTCGATTCCCGTCGCGCTGCGGGATTTGATCTCTACATCGAGAATCAGAGGGCTAGAGTCTCAACGATTGTGCTGAATTGGCAACGTGCGCAACGAGGGTGCCTCGTGCGAACTTCGCCCAACCACACGCGATTTCTCGTGCGGCGAACCCAGCCTGTCAATGCATCGATTCCCCACAGGCGCGAAACCCCACCGTCTGTAGCGACCCGCTCCGTACGGAAGGGTTGACCGACAGGCGGCCGTTCCGTTTGGGCAGGCAAACCGATTTCCTCGCATGAGTGTGTCATTGAGCCAGGCGTAACTCGTCCAACAGGTGCTTATCGATTCGGCTCTTGACGGTACGGCGGTCCATTCCAAGCCGGCGGGCAGCCTCCTCGTAGCTGCCTGTGCGAAAATACATAAGGGTGCAATATCTTCGCATCAGCTCGTCGGCAGTGAGCGTGCCATCGTGAATGCCATTGCGGAATTCCTCCAGCGCCGGGAGCGCTGGCGCCCGCGGCGGACGGTACTCACGATGTATTAATACGCTGCGTACACACTGTTCCAGTTCCCGAATGTTACCCGGCCAATCATACCCTGGGCCCAAACGGTTGACGATCCACGACTCCACATTAGCAACCAAGTCTTCCGCGCCGTCACCGACCGTACGCCGCAGGATGTATGTCAGCAATTCCCGCAATTCGTCAGGGGATTCTCGCAACCGCTCAGCGAGGGAAGGCGTGTTGACGACGTCGGAGCACAGCCGGTAGTAGAAGTCTTCCCGCAATTGCCCACCCCGCATGGCACGGCCGACATCCCGGTTGGTTGCGGCGATGATTTTTCCCTCAAAGCGGCGTTCCTTGGTTTCGCCCAACCGCTGGAAGGTCCTGGTCTGCAAGACGCGCAGGAGTTTGACCTGTACCGACGGATCGAGGTCGCCGATTTCATCCAGGAACACCGTTCCCCCCGCGCCGCATATTTCCAACCATCCTTGCCGATCTTGCAACGCCCCGGTGAATGCCCCGCGTCGGTGGCCGAACAGTTCGGACTCGACCAGTGTCGAAGGCAACGCCGAGAGGTTTAGCGCATGGAATGTTCCGGCGAAATCGTCGGAGAACGTCATTGTCTTTGTGTCAAATGCGATGAACCGGGAAAGACCAATCGCCCGGGCGACAAGCTCTTTTCCGGTACCGGTCGGGCCTGTGACGAGGGTGGTCATGTCCCCCATGCGACGATACAGCACATCGCGATATCGTCGCATGTCGTGCGTGAAGATCGACTCCCACACCGATGCGCGCAGCCGGGCTGCCGGTTCCGAGCTCCCCACGATGTAATAGAAAACGTGGCGGAACGCTCGGCATATTTGGAAGAAGCACGCAAACAGATGGGCCGGTTGATGTTCCGTCAGTGACCTCGCCCCCCGCACCAAAAGAAAACGGTCCCATTCGCGCTGGAATTCGGAATAGTACTCGAAGCGGGTGTTCCCCTCCTGGCCGTCCACAGCTTTCACAACAGCCGCCGTGAGTCGGTCATCGAACCGGTAATACAGCAGGAAGAAGACTGCGTCCTGGTATAGGAGCGCCTCACTGTCGGTGGGTACGACCCCCTTTGTCAGCCGCTCCCGCAATTTAGGAAGTAGGGATTCCACCCGTTCCGTAATCTTCCGGCGATTGGCCCGCGTAGGGTCACGATGCGGACCGTCCACCGTCCAATGCCGCTCCGGCTCGCGGAAATCACGGCCCAGCAACTCACGCTGGTGTTCGACGCGCTCCAGCAGGAAAGGATTGCAGTAGGAGAATCTGGACAGGGACGTCATGAATTCGCGATCGCGCGGATTCAGGAATGCCATCGCTCGCCTCGGCTGGGATGTACACGGAATGTACAGGCAGTGACAAGGAATGTCACGCGATCTGCCACTGCGGCTCGTATCCCCGGCGTCCGGGATTTCCACGACGCTGAAATAACAGCGAATAGACGATCCGTGGATTCCTGGCACTGCGCTTGCCTATGCATCTGTCGATAGCGGCCACTTCGGCGGAGCGGGCGTGTTCCGCCACGGCAGTCGCTGCTGTCGGGATGACGCCGAGGGAGCAAGGCGGCAGGCAGCCCGGTGCTCCGGATGATGCCGGGCCTGGTTCGGGCAGACTCTCGTTGTGGAGGTAAAGTCGATGAGTGCGATCCTTTCTATACTGATCATGGTGCTTGTTGTGTGTGAAACCTGCGCCGGGATTCGAATGATTTACAGGGATCTGAAATATCCTGGGAAGCGATTGGATGCATACTCTGGCCACGATCCTGAACAGCGGCTGATGCTTTGGCATGCCGACCACCATGATGTCGCCACAGGACATGAGAGCGGCAATGACGGGATGCTGGACGTCGCGGCGGCAGTGCTGGATTGCCTGTACATTGGCTGACAACGGATCGCGTGAATCGCGGACGAATTCCACGATACGTTATCAGAACATCCCTTAGTCTCACATGGCAACTTTGTGCCGAGGATCATCTGGACGCAAAGCGTTCCAGAATGAGAGTCAACATAGCGAAAAAGAGGCCGATAATGGCTACGACTATGGGTCCAGCGTTGGTCTGGATCATTCGAGGAATTGCGTTGTTGCTGATGGTCGCTGCGGCGTTCGTGATTGTACTGGTGGTCAAAACAGTCTGGATTGGGGGTCCGCTCGTCCAGCCAAGGGACACGGTCGACATCCCATCCGAACCCGATCCGGCCTCGCTCCGGCAATCCCAACTCCGGCTGGCCGAAGCCGTCCGCATCCGAACCGTTTCTCACGGGGCCGGCATGCCAGTAGAAGAGCGGGCGCTTCTCAACCTGCATCGGATGTTGGCGGGCAGCTTTCCTCTGGTGCACGCAACGCTCAAGCGTGAGCTCATCAATGGGTTGAGCTTGCTCTATACCTGGCAGGGGAGCAACCCGCACCTGAAGCCAATGCTCCTGGCGGCGCACCTCGACGTGGTGCCGGTCGAGCCGGGTACAGAGCGACACTGGACGCATCCGCCCTTCGCCGGCGTCATTGCCGATGGTTACATCTGGGGGCGAGGCACGTTGGACATGAAGGTCTAGGCGCTAGGCATCATGGAGGCGGTGGAATATCTCCTGGCGGAGGGCTTCCGCCCGGATCGCACGGTATACCTGGCTTTCGGCCACGACGAGGAAGTAGGCGGCGCGATGGGCGCCGCGTTCATCGCTGCAAAACTGGGGGCGCGGGGTGTGCGGTTGGAATTCACGCTGGACGAAGGTCTAGTGATCGCCGAAGGAATCCTGCCGGGCATCGCCGCGCCGGTCGCTCTGATCGGCTTGGCAGAGAAGGGCAAGGTCACACTAGAGCTTACGGCCAGCGGCGCCTGCGGCCATTCCTCCACGCCTCCGCCCCATTCCGCGGTGGGAAAACTCGGGCGGGCGCTGTTTCGGCTGGAAGAGAGCCCCATGCCAAGGGCACTGACAGGCCCCGTTGCGGCGATGTTCGCTGCCTTGGCCCACCGGCTGCCATTCGCCTCGCGCCTGGCGATCGCCAACCGCTGGCTGCTGATGCCCATGCTGCTGTCGCGGCTCGAGAGGGCGCCGGCCACCAACGCCCTCATCCGGACCACAATCGCGCCGACCATGATCCGGGGCGGCATCAAGGACAACCAAGTGCCATGCTCGGCCCTGGCGGTCGTGGACGTGCGGATCCTCCCTGGCGATTCCGTCGAAAGCGTGATCCGTCACGTGCGTAGGGCCGTTGCAGACGATGAGGTGGTCGTTCGCATGACCGGGAGCGATCCGTCCGAGCCCTCGCCGATTTCGAACATTGGTTCGCCCAGCTACGCAAGTCTGCGCCGAACCGTGCAGGAGGTGTTTCCCGATGTGGTCGTCGCGCCCAGCCTGGTCATAGGGCGGACGGACAGCCGCAACTACGCCGCCATTTCCGACAACAGCTACCGCTTCCTGCCCGTGCGGCTTGCCAAGGCAGACCTCGGCCGGATTCATGGCACCGACGAGCGGGTCTCCAGCGCCAACTACACGGAGGTCATCCGGTTCTACATCCAGTTGCTGCGCAACTCGGCTCGCCCCTAGGGACAGGTGTCTTCGATGAAGGAGCGGTGGATTCGACCACAATCGATTGCCGCCGTCGCCCATTCACACCGGATGCGAGGGGAGGAAGACATGGACGAGACTGAATTGCTCGAATTCATCAGCAGCTATTATCGATCGCCCGCTCCGGAGAGGGCCGCGGAAGCGGTCGCGCGGTATGCAAACTCTCCAATGGTGGAAGATCCCGCGTCGCGCGTGCCGGCGGCCTACTTTTTCGCAAGACTCGCGTCGGAACACCCGGTGTTGATCCCGGAGTATGAGGCGGTCCTCCGGGACAGTCCTCCGGCAGGTCGGCGTTTCATCCGGGAAATCCTCGACTATCTTGCCATCAACCCCTCGGGGCCAGTCAACGCGCTGGACCGCATCGTCAGGACATCGACGGACAACGATCTGCTGTGGGCTGAATTTTCGCTGACGGGATCCCCCGCGCCCATCAGCCGGCTGATCGACATTCTGGAATGGTCCGACACGGTACGGGACAAACTTCAATGCTGGCTGCAGTCCCCACCTTCGTGGCTGGCACGCCTTCTCGCAGCCGGGTGGCGGCGCGAGCTGACGCGCAGCAAGCTCATATTGGTTGCAGGGATCAGGTGCGATCTGGAACGGAAACACATCGTCACCGCTGACGATCTGGACTGCATTTCCATGACCCAGGGGCTGGACTTCGTGCTACGAGATCGCTTTGCCGAGATTCGCAGAGCGTTTCCGTTTGGTCTTACCGCCGAGGAAATGGGCCGGATCGCAATCAAGGCTACCGCCAAATGGTCTCTGGCCGGGTACGCACTCCGCCATCCTATCGTGCTTGACACCTGCGAACGAGAAATCCCGCACCGGAAGGGCCGGGCGAGACTGTCACTTCTGGAGATCGCAGTGGAAGCCCGATTCCGACGTGAAGATTACGGTGCGGCGGCCAAATGGCTCAAGGAGTATCTCCAAATGAACCCCGACCATGCGGGGATGCAGGACAAGTGGCTGGTTGCGCGATCAGAGGTCGAACTCGACGGTCTGCTGAACGGGCTGGCCCAAACGCCAGTAAGCCGGCGATTCCCCTTGGACCAGGCTGCGGACATAGCCCGCGCTTGCGCCGAGAAATTACAGAAAGCCACGGCGTTCTGCTCCCGAGTCATTCTGCGCGGACCGACCGCCGCACGCATGAACCAACGGGGCAACGTCGTCATGCAGTGGCGACTGCGATTCCAGGCGCCGGATCTCTATCATGTCCTGCAAACGGCTTCGGGAGAGCAATCCGATGACCATGACCTATGGGTAAGTATCGGAGCGGTGACTTACCAGAATGCCGGCGTTTGGTTTCAATGGCCAAACCGATGGCAACACGCAAGGCAGAATCGGATTCTGCGAGGGAGTCAATGGCTTGAGCCGTTGCTCACCGGCGAGCCGGTCTCCGCATCCCTGTGGGAATACCCAGGAAGGCAGTGCGTCATCCTGGAATATGCCGCAGACCATGTTTCCGCTCTTATGCGATCGGAAGCCTTTGAATCTGAAATGCAGGAGCTCCCAGCGAGAGCCCGTTACTGGATCGACCCTTCCACCTGCCTGCTGGAGAAGGCCGAACTCAGCCTCAAGGACCGGACTCCTGACGGCAAGGAGCACCTGTTTGAGTACGAGCAAGTATTTGCGGCATTTGACACAGGGCTACAGATTTCGGCTCCCCGCAGTCCAATGCTGCTGCGGCGGCAATGAAGCGGTCACGTCCTGCCCGGTGCAGGATATATTTTCTTGAGCCGCGTTGCTGCCGTGCCACCGTGCCGGCGGTGGACCTTAATACGCGGTGAGGGGGGGATCAGTGGCGAACCGGCCCAGTGGTTGCCGCTTTCGCTGGGTCGCCCCAGGGGATCGCTCTCCTGCGGCTCCCACAGATCCGGACGTGCGGGTTTTCCGCATCCGGCTCGTCAGGCCAGAGCTTCGCGGCGTGGGGCGAGCGCGGAGTGGACGATGCGTACGGGGGGTAGCGGATGGCGCGCGAGGAACTCGCGGAACCACGGCCAGGTCCTGGGGGCGTGCCACGACCGCCGCCCCAGCCACTTCTTCCACGTGCGTTCGACCTGCTGGTGGAAGCGAGCGAGGCCCCGCTTGTTGCTGGTGATGCCGTAGTAGCCATCATGGCCCCGCCAGGGCAAGTCCAAAGTCAGTCGGTTCGACGAGCCGTCACGAGCCGGATCGATGGTGCGATTGGCCTGGAAAACCTCTCCCCCGGCCCCTCTCCACATCGTGGAGAGGGGTGCCCGAAGGGCGGGGTGAGGTGCCAGCCCGAGGCCACTCCAAACGAC
>JACQKK010000020.1 GCA_016204605.1 Candidatus Lambdaproteobacteria bacterium | reverse complement strand
CATCGGGCGGCTGGCCAACGCTGAAATCCGCCAGCTCCTGCGTTCAGCGTGGCACTTCTTGATACGCCTGCTGCTACCCGCCCAAACCCGCACCTTCGCTTGGTCATGAACCCAGCCAAGAAAAGTGAGGGGCGCTCAGCACGTCATCATGCGAGCCACACATCCGCGCGTCTCCGTCGGCGGACGATATTGATGATTCGGATACATGTTGGCGCCCGACCCGTCCCCCGGCCACGGAGCCCGGGATCGGCGGTTCGCCCCCACCCTTCCCGAGCGGAGGTTCAGGGCGCGTGGCTGCTTTGGACTGCGTGGCATGGCGGTGAGCGGCGGATGATGCGACGGGCCGGGAGAGTGCGGCGCTACCGCGGCGCGTCGTTGCGGTAATCCCCGCTCCTGCCCCCCGTTTTCCGCGTCAGGTAGATGCGGTCGATGACCATCGCCTTATCGACCGCCTTGCACATGTCGTAGATCGTCAGCGCGGCCACGCTGACGGCCACGAGCGCCTCCATCTCGACCCCGGTGCGGGATTCCGTCTTGGCGGTGGCCGCGATCTCCACCGTGCCGGCGGCAGCATCGAGCCCGATCTCCACCTCCACCACGTGGAGCGGCAGGGGGTGGCACAGCGGAATCAGGGTGCCCGTCTGCTTGGCGGCGAGGATGGCGGCGGCCTTGGCCACCGTGAAGGCGTCGCCCTTCTCGAGCGTGCCGCTCTGGAGCACCTGGGCCAGCTCGGGGCTGATCTTGACGCGCCCGCGGGCCGAGGCCACCCGTTCGGTGACGGCCTTGCCCCCCACGTCCACCATGCGGGCGCGGCCGGTGCGGTCGAAATGGGTCAGGGCTCGGGACATCGGGCCTCGGGACAGCGTGGCGCAGGGCGATCGCCGCGGGTCAGCCCGCCGTGGCGGCCACGGCGCGCACGAACGGGGACTCCTCCGGCACCTCGCGCTCCTCCTCCCAGGTGTCGTCGTCGGCGCGCAAGCCGACCAGCTTTTCGATCACCTCCTGCACCGGCTGGAGCTTCTTCACCCGGTAGCCGTTCGAGCCGGAGAAGAACAGCCCCGTCTCGTATTTGCCGCCGCGCGCGTCGGCCAGCGAATCGGCGATGCAGTACCCCACCCGGTTCGATTCCTCGCCGTGGTTGCACGGATCCACGCAGTTGGAGATGCAGGCGATCTTGGGCCGATGACCGGCCAGCACGCGCTGCACCAGCGGCGTCGTCACGATCCCGCGTGCCGGGTACCCGACCGGCGACTTGATCAGCCGGATGTCGTTCTTCTTCGAGCCGAGGATCACGCGCTTGAACGTGTCGGCGGCGTCGCATTCGTGGGTGCCGATGAAGCGGGTCGCCATCTGCACGCCGGAGGCCCCCATCTCGAGGAACTTCTCGATGTCCTTGCGGTCCCAGATACCCCCGGCCACGATCAGCGGGATATTGCCCCAGGCCTTGCAGGCCTCGTAGACCCGGGGGGTCATCGCTTCGAGCTGGTACTCGGGCTCCAGGCACTGCTCGTAGGTGTACCCCTGGTGGCCGCCGGACTTCGGCCCCTCGAGGATGATCGCATCGGGCAGCCGCCCGTGGCGCTTCCAGCGCTTGCAGATCAGATCGACCACCCGCGGCGAGGATACGATGGGGATCAGCGCCACGTCGGCGTCGCCGACGTACTCCGGCAGCCGCAGAGGGAGCCCCGCGCCGCTGATGATATAGCGCGCCCCGCCTTCCACGCTGTCGCGCACCTGGCGCTCGTAGTCGGTGACGGCACACAGGATGTTGGCGCCGACGGCACCTTGGCCTTCCGATTTGGCGATGGCGCTGCGCAGGATCGCCTTGAGGTTCGCGCTGCTGTGGAAGTTCGCCGGTTTCAGCGGCCTGCCGTTGATGGTGCGCACCGCCTCGGTGCGCCAGTAGCCCGTACCCACCGAGGAGACCGTACCCAGGCAGCCAGCCTTGGCCACCGCACCCGCCAGGTTGTCCCAGGAGATGCCGACACCCATCCCTCCCTGGATGATCGGGTACTTGACGCTGATGTTCCGGATCTTGAGAGGCGGCAGTTCCATCCTCGTGGTCCTCGCCCGAAATCAGGGGACAATACGGTAGCTTCGCCCAACCTCCTGCACGGACCTTCGACCAGGTCCGGCGGCGCTCTTGGCGGGAATTCCCGGCTTCCTCGCATCGGATCTGGCCGCTGAAAGCCTGATCTCCGATCTCGGCTCGGTTCCAGGCGACTCCCCCGGGGGTCCGCTGCCCCCAAACATCGAGTGGTTCGGCCAAGCTCCCCGACTGGGGCGGAGCCGGATACCGTTAATGCTGTCGTTTTTTGACGTATATGTCAATTCTCGATCCAGAGCGGCTCAATGGGCATACGAACCCCTCCCGTGCGGCCCCGCGCACGTTTCGCCAACCGAGGTAGTATGCCCGATCGGAGGCAAAATGAAAAGCGAGCCGCGACCGATCCAGTGTCGCGGAATTTTCCTGCCCCGAGGCCCCGCGGTCGTGACGGAGTGGCCGGTGCAGGATCGGCGCACGCGGCAACGACCGCCTCCCCGGAGCTCAGCGACCCGAGAAGACGGGAGGCCGCTTCTCGACGAACGCGCGCACGCCCTCCTTGTGGTCCTCGGTGGCCTGACACACCCGCTGCGCGAACGACTCGTATTCGAGCGCCGACTTGATGTCGCGGTCCAGGCTGCTGTAGATGCCGCGCTTGGCCATGCCGATCGCGACCGGCGGCCCGTCGGCGAAGCGCTTGGCGAACGCGTAAGTCTCCTGCATCAGGCTGTCGTGCGGGACGATCCTGTTGACGAGGTTCATGCCGAAAGCCTGCTCGGCATTGATGATGTCGCCGGTGAAGATCAACTCGCACGCCTTGGCCGTTCCCACCATGCGCGGCAGGAAGTAGGTTCCGCCCCAGTCCGGGTGCAGGCCGCGTTTTACGAAGGCCTGGGTGAAGGTCGCCCGGTCGGAGGCGATCCGCATGTCGCAGGCCAGCGCCAGGTTGAAGCCCGCCCCCGCGGCCGCACCGTTGATGGCGGCGATCACGGGTTTCGGGATGTTGCGCAACTGCTGCACGACGATGTCGCGCACCGGGTTCAGCACCTGATCCCAGTTCACGGAGCGGGTACCCTTGGCCAGGCGCTCGTTCATCTCCTTGACGTCGCCGCCGGAGCAGAAGGCGCGCCCGGCGCCGGTGATCACGATCGTCCGCACGTCCTCGTCGTGCTCGGCTTTGGCCAACTCGTCCAGCATCAAGTCGCGCAGGTTGCTGCCGAGCGCGTTGAGCCGTTCGGGGCGGTTGAGCGTCAGGGTCAGAATCTTGTTGGCCTTCTCGACCTTCAGAATCGGTTCCGACATGATGTTCCTCAAGAGTTGGCGCATCCGGCGCCGCAAGGATGGGGCTCTGGGCGGTTGCTGTTGCGGCGATTCCCGCCCGATGGGGTGACGTACCAAGACCACAGCGGCGCCCCCGATGTCAAACGGCCCGCCCCGGGGGGGCTGCCGCCTCAGCGGCCCTTGAAGACCGGCGGGCGCTTTTCCACGAATGCGCGGACGCCCTCGTGGTGATCCTCGGTGTCATGGCACACGCCCTGGGCGAACGACTCGGACTCGAGCGCCGGCTTGGGCTGCTGCTCCAGGCTGCGGTAGATGGAGGCCTTGGCGAGGGCGATCGCCGCGGGCGGCCCCGCGGCCAGCCGGCGTGCAAGCCCGAGCGCCTCGTCCATGAGCCTGGCGTGCGGCACCACGCGGTTGACCAATCCCAGCCGCAGCGCCTCCTG
>JACQKK010000195.1 GCA_016204605.1 Candidatus Lambdaproteobacteria bacterium | reverse complement strand
GGCAACCTGATCGAGGCGCGGGCGCTGCTGGCAGAGCTGGTGCGCGAACAGCCCAACTTCGCGCCCGCCCTCGTGAGCCAGGCGCGGCTGCTGCTCGCCGAGAACGCCACCGCCGAGGCCGTGGCACTCCTCACCAAGGCCACCGAGCTGGACCCGTTCAATCTGGAGGCGTTCTACTGGAAGGCCCAGGCGCACTATGCGCGCGAGGAGTACGTGCAGGGCGATGCCGCACTCGCCTCCGCCACGCAGATCGATGCGCGCCACCCGCGCGTGCGCCTGCTGCAGGCGCAGCGGCTGCTCGCAGATCGCAAGCTCGGCGCGGCGGGCCCGCTGATCGAGACCTACGTCAGGGAGTTCCCCGCCGATCCCGATGGCCTGCTGACGCGCAGCGACTACTTCGCCCTCGCCGGCAACTACGCGGAGGCCGAGCGGCAGCTCGATGCGCTGATCCCCGAGGGCAGCGGCTGGGTGCTGCCCTTCGCCCGGGCCCGGCTGGCCTATCTGCGCGGGGAGTATCGCACCGTGATCGATCTCACCACCCCGCTGGTCACGCTCGCGGCGCCCTCCTGGCGCGTGCTGTATCTGCGGGCAGCGGCGCTGGGCAGGCTGGGCCGCTTCCGCGACGGGATCACGCTGCTCCAGCCCTACCTGGACCTGCCGGAGAGCAAGGGCCACTTCTACAAGCTGGTGGGCGACCTGTACCACCTCTCCGGCGACGTGCGCGCGGCGGAAAGCACGTACATCAAGGGGCTGACGGCGTATCCCGGCAACCCGCGCCTGCTGGAAGGCGTGAGCCGGGTGGCGGTGGATACGGAGCGCTGGGTGCAGGCGCGGGAGTGGGCCGAAGCGGGAGCGGAGAAGGACAGCCCGTACAAGCGGTTGTTCCTGGAGCGGCTGGTGCTGGTGTATCGCCGGCTGAACCGGCCGGCCCAGGCCCAGGAAATCCTCCAGCGCCTGCTGGCGGATATGGACCCGCTCGTCACGGAAGGTCGCGATCCCGCCGACCAGGCGATCCTGTTCGGCACGGCGCAGCCGCCCCTGGGGGTCGGCATGCGTCCGCCCGCCGCGATCAACCCCGCCGCCCTCGCCCCGCCCAAGCCTCCCGCGGCCCCCGCCAAGACGCCCTGAACCCCTCGCCGCGCCCGCGGCGCGCGCCGGCTGGCGGGTGCGCCGCGCCCGGAGCGGCCGAGTGCGCCAGCCGGCGGCGACTCAACTTCAGCGCTCCTCCGCCGCGAGCAAGCCCAGCGCCAGCAAGCCTTTGCGATAGGCGCCGCGCTTGAAGGGCACCACCAGCGTCAGCGCCTCGGTCGGGCTCGCCCAGCGGAACGCATCGAACTCCGCCGGCTGGTGCGCGAAGGAGATGGCGCGGGTCCCGCCGTCGTGCAGCCGCGCCAGGAACCAGTGCTGCAACTGTCCGTCGACGTCGCCCTTGTCGGGATCCTTGCGGCTCAATAGCGCGCGCACCTCGGGCGGGTAAAGGTACGCGATCGGCTCCGGTGCCTGGGCCAGGAACTCGCAGTCGAGCACGCCGGTTTCCTCCGCCAGCTCACGGCGGGCGGCTGCGAGCGGCGTCTCCCCCTCCTGGATGCCGCCCTGGGGAAACTGCCAACTGTGGCCGGCCCCGGCGGGCAACCCGCTGCGATGGAACAGCAGCACCTGCCGGCGCGCCTCGTCGGTCAGCACGATGCACACGTTCGGTCGCAGACGGGTCACGAGGTCGGGTCCGATGGGGCGTTCAGGCGCGATGCGAGCGCGCGGGCCGGCGGGCAACGGCGGGCCGGGTCCGCAGGGCAGATACCGGTCCGCGACGCGCACAGGGCGGTGGGGGCCGACGGGCGCGGGCTCCCCGTCGCCGGGCTCTCGCCGGAACGCCCGCCGCGCCCGAAGCGGCTGCACGCAAGGGACCGCCCCACCCCAGCCGCATTCGTGTACAATATTGGGGCAAGAACGCAAATGCGGCAATTCGGTACCGGATTTGCAGCCGGTACAGGAAGTGATCGCAGGGACGTGAGCCGCGCCAGCCCATCCCGCGCCGGGTGCGCAACGGAAACCCAGCCGCTCCGGGCGGGGTCGCCAGCGGGTGGCGATCGGAGCGACTCCGTGGGCGGCGCATGCGGAGCGCCCCGCGCGAAGCGGGGCCGGCGCAGCGGATGTGCAGGCCGGCGCCCCGGGGCGGCCGGCCCACCAGCGAGGAGCTTTCCGTGACCGATCTGTCTCAGGCGGGGTCAAAACGCCCCGTGCAGGCGCCCGGGCGGACCGGCGCCGCGGTCGACGTGACCGACCGGCTGCTCGCCAAATACGGCATCGCAACGCCGCGCTACACCTCCTATCCTGCGGCGCCCTACTGGGGGCCGCTCGGCCCCGACCGCGCCGAGGCGTGGCTCGCGGCCCCGCCCGAGGGCGATGGCTCGCTCTCGCTCTACACGCACATCCCCTTCTGTGCGCACCGCTGCCTCTATTGCGCCTGCTTCGTGGTGATCACCCCGCACACGGAGCAGGGCGACCGCTACGTCGAGGCGCTGATCCGCGAGCTGAACCTCGTGCGCGGCCGCATGAGCGGCGAGCGGCGTGTGCGGCAGTTCCACCTGGGCGGGGGCACGCCGACGTTCCTGCCGCAGGAGACGATGGCGCGCTGGGTCGCCGCCTGCCGCGCGGCGTTCCCGTTCGAGCCCGACGCGGAGATGAGCATCGAGGTGGACCCGCGCACGGTGGCGCCGCAGGCGCTGGGGGGGCTGCGCGAGCTGGGGTTCAACCGGCTCAGCCTGGGGGTGCAGGATTTCGACCCGGCCGTGCAGGAGACCGTCGAGCGCATCCAGCCCTACGCGCAGGTGGCCGCGCTGGTGGAGGCGTCCCGCGCGCTCGCGTTTCAGAGCGTCAACTTCGACCTGATCTACGGGCTGCCGCAGCAGAGCCGGGCCAGCTTCGCCCGGACGGTCGAGCAGGTGCTGAGCCTGCGCCCGGATCGCCTGGCCATCTACCACTATGCGCACCTGCCGCAATCGCACCCCCATCAGCGAAAGCTCCCGCGCGAGACGCTGCCCGCGCCGGCGGAGCGCACGGCGATGTTCCTCGAGGCGCGGCGCCGGCTGATCGGGGCGGGCTACGTGGCGATCGGGCTGGATCACTTCGCGCTGCCCGGCGACGAGCTTGCGCGCGCCATGGCGCAGGGCCGCATGCGGCGCAACTTCATGGGCTACACCACCCAGGCCGGCATCGATCTGCTCTCCTTCGGCATCAGCGCCATCAGCGAGGTCGGCGAGAACTACTGGCAGAATGAGAAGAAGCTGGTCGAGTACTACCGGCTGATCGGGGCGGAGCGGCTGCCCATCGTGCGGGGCCTCGAGCTCAGCGCCGACGACCGGCTGCGCAAGGCGATCATCGCCGCGCTGTTCTGCGCCGGCCGCGTGGAGTTCGCCGGGCTGGCGGAACGGTTCGGCATCGTTCCCCGCGAGCACCTCGCCCCCGAGCTCGCCGCGCTCGCCCCCTTCGCCGAGGATGGCCTGCTGGCGGTCGACGCGGCAGGCATCGTGCTCACCCCGCTCGGCCAGGTGCTCTGCCGCAACATCGCTGCCCTGTTCGATGCCCACCTGCGCGCGGGGCGCGCCCATCCGGTCACGTTCTCCCGCACGCTCTGAAGCGGCGCCCCTTCCGCGGGCGCCCGCGGGCGGCCTCGCCCTCCCCGGCCCGCCCGCTTCCGGTGGCGAGGCCGGGAGCCCCGCGCGGGATGCAATCACTCCTCCCCACTTGGTAGGGAGGGGTAGGAGTGGGGACGCTGCAGCCTCCCCTCCCTGCCCCGTCGCCGATCGTGCTTGCCATTCGGGACATTCTGGCCCATAAAGAAGAGTGGAGGTCTTTCCTGGATGTGCGCGCGCCGCCCGTTCCATGGTCATAGCCCCGTCTCCGACTTTCCGAGGTCACTATGCCCCGCATTCTGGTGGTGGACGACGACCGGGACCTGGAGCAGTTGCTCGTCGAATACATCAGGGAGCGCGGGTTGGAGGTGGTGGGCTGCAACAGCGCCGCGCAGGCGCTGATGCTGCTCCAGGAGCGCCCCTTCGAGATCGTCCTCACCGACCTCAAGATGAAGGCGATGGGTGGGCTGGACCTGCTCAAGTCCATCTGCGCGCGCTACCCCGACGTGCGCGTCATCATCATGACCGCCTTCGGCTCGGTCGAAACGGCCATCAGCGCCATGAAGCTGGGCGCCTTCGATTTCCTCACCAAGCCCTTCAAGATGGAGCTGGTGGGGTTCACGCTCGATCGCGCCCTGCGGGCGATGGCGCTGAATGAGGAGAACGCCCGCCTCAAGAAGGAGCTGCAGAGGCAGAGCGGCTTCCAGGATATCGTCGGCAAGGCGAAGCCGATGCGGGATATCTTCTCGCTGATCAAGCGCATCGGCCCGAGCGCGAGCACGGTGATGATCTACGGGGAAAGCGGCACGGGCAAGGAGCTGGTGGCCCGCGCCATCCACCGCGAGAGCAAGCGGCAGGACAAGCTGTTCCTGGCGATCAACTGCGCGGCCATCCCCGAGGGGCTGCTGGAAAGCGAGCTGTTCGGCAGCGCCAAGGGCGCGTACACGGGCTCCGTGGCCGACAAGAAGGGCATGTTCGAGGAGGCCGACCACGGCTCGCTGTTCCTCGACGAGATCGGCGACATGCCCCCGCGGCTCCAGACCAAACTGCTGCGCGCGTTGCAGGAGAAGAAGATCCGGCGGGTGGGGGAGACCCAGGACCGCCGGGTGGACGTGCGCATCATCGCGGCCACCAACCAGCCGCCGCAGGACCTGATCCGCTCCGGGCGGATGCGGGAGGACCTGTTCTACCGCCTCAACGTGATCCCGATCACCCTGCCCCCGCTGCGCGAGCGCCCCGAGGACATCCCGCTGCTGATCGAGGCCTTCCTGGAGAAGTACGCGCTGGAAGGTCGGCCGCCCAAGCGCATCTCGCGCGATGCCCTCAAGCAGCTCGCCCAGCAGCCCTGGCCGGGCAACGTGCGCGAGCTGGAGAACGTGATCGAGCGCGCCTGCGTCCTCTCGCCCAACGACGAGCTCCAGCCGGCCGATTTCGATTTCGTCCATGCGCCCGTGCGCAAGGAAGAAATCTTCAACACGTTGACCGAGAACTACCCGACGTTGCAGGAGATCGAGGAGGATTACATCCGGCGGGTGCTGGAGTACACGCACTACCACAAGGAGAAGACCGCCGTGATCCTCGGCATCAACCGGCGCACCCTGCTGCGCAAGGAACAGCTCTACGGCATCCTGCGCAAGTCGCGGCGGGGCGTCGATGCGCCGCTGCACCCTGCCGATGGGGAAGGCATCGAGGAGGAGGAGGAGCCGATCTCCGCCTCGCGGGGTTGAGCGGGAGGCGCTGCGGCGCCGCCCGCCGGGCCACCACACGCGGGATATCGCCGCGTGCGAGCCGCCCTTCCCCTCCCCCCTCCCCCGCGGCCGCGCAGCGCCGCCCTGAACCGCCGCTCCTGCCGCTCCCCGCCGGAGGGGGCCCCGACCGTGACGGAACCCACCACACCGCTGCTGCTGCCGGAACGCTTCAACGTCGCCGAGCACTTCCTCGGGCTCAACGCGGCGCCGGAGCGGGCCCGGCGTCCCTACCTGTATTGCGGCGAGGAGGTGCTCACCTACGGCGGGCTGAGGGCGCAGGTCAACCGGGCGGCCAACGCGCTGCGGCGCCTGGGGGTGGGGCCGGAACAGCGCGTGGTGCTGCTGGTGCAGGAGAGCCTGCTGCTGCCCGTGTGCTTCTGGGCGGCGGTGAAGATCGGCGCAGTGGCGGTGCCCCTGAACACGGCGCTGCGGCCCGCGGACTACCGGTTCTTCCTCGACGACAGCCGCGCCACGGCGCTGCT
>JACQKK010000188.1 GCA_016204605.1 Candidatus Lambdaproteobacteria bacterium | reverse complement strand
TAGCATGCGATGGCCCCGTCGCACCGGCTCTCCAGCACAAGGGCCTTGAAGCGGGAGTAGTCCCAGGTGCACGCGAAGTCGCAATAGTTGACGATGACCGGCTCGTCCAGCTTCACATGCGCGCGAGCCTGCAAGACGGCGTTCACCGGGCCGAGCTTGTGGGGCGCGATCCCCTCGACCTTGCCGCCGGGGCGGATGGCCCGCAGCTGCTCCCGCATGCGGTAGCGTGGCGTATCCAGATGATCCTGGTTGCAGATGAACAGGAAGTCGTCTTCGCCCGGGAACAACCCGGCCACATGCGCAATGATGGGGCGCCCCTCCACCGGAATGAGCGCCTTGGGGACGTCATAGCCCGCCCTGCGGAAGCGCTCTCCGAACCCCGACATGGGGACAATGATCTGCATGCTTCGCCCTTGTGTCGAGCCGTGCCGAGCGCGGTGCGCCGCCGGTTCAGGTCCGCGCGTCCAACGCGCGCCGGTAGTTCTCCGCCTCCCATCCCATGAGCTCGGACAGTGCCGCCGCGTCCAGGAACACGAGGTCATCGATGGAGGTCAGGCGCCGCGCGACCCGTGAGATGCACGACAGCATGGCCAGCGAGCCGGGCGATAGGCCAGGTGCCACCAGCACTCCCGCTCCGGCCACGATCATGTACGAGGGCTGCGCGCCCCAGGTGGCGGACCAAGCCGCGATGGCAGCGCTCAGCCGCTCTCTTCCGGCCAACACCGGGGCGCCGCCTCCCAGGAATACCACGTGGTCGGGGTAGAGCGCACCGCGCCGCATGACCTCCATCGCCAACGCGTCGGTACCCAGGGCATGAATCTCCGCGTGCCGGGGCGAGGCCCAGCCTGCGTCGTTGCAGGCGCGCAAGCGCTCTAGGGCGGGCGGCTCCACCGGCCGCTCCGGCACGCGCAGCCGCCGCTCCACGTCCTCCAGCAGCGTCGCGACCCCGGCGCAGGTCGGGCCACCCAGCACCATGCCATGGTTGGCCAGCACCAGGACATCAGGCGCGACGGCCCTCCCGTCCAGGCACTCCATCACGGCCTGGGTCAGGGGATGGCCCGGGCGGCGATAGGGCACCCACGCCCAGGAAAGTCCAGCGAGCGGTTTGCGCAGCAGGTCTTGCCCATCGCGACGCACGGCCCATGCGATCGCGTTCACGGAATGGACATGCAGGACAACCGCATGGGGCAGCAAGGCATGCAGCGAGGTCTCGATGGAGGGGCGCAGGCCGCCCGCTGCCGGCGCCAGCGCCGGCAGGTCTTCTTCCCGGCCTCCGCGCATGGCGGCGCGTACGCCGTCGAGGGGAAGCGGGAGAAAGATGTCCTTCTCCATGGCATGGGCGAGCCATGTCCCGGACGCCTTGACCCACAGCCGGTTTCCATCCTTGAGCGAACTGTTGCCGCCACCGCCCTGCACCAGGTCGAGATCGGTGCCCACGGCCGCCGACAGGCGCGCCAACTCCGCCAAGGCCTGCGTACCGTCCATCATCCACTCCGCCCCAGCACCAGCAGCTTACGCCCACTCCGCCGGTGGGCGAACTGGCGTTCGATCCTCCAGCCCTTGGCCGTAAGCGCGCCCAGCGTCCCGAAATCCGCGTCGGCCTCGATCAGCACGGCCCGCACCCGCGCGTCGCGGTTCAGGGTTTCGATATTCGTCGTCCAGCCCGTGTGATGCGTCTCGTTCAGGGTCGAGAACGCCGTGTACTCCCGCCCTGTGAACCCCAGCGGCACGGCATGAAATCCGCCGTAGTAGATGCCCACAAAGTAGGTTCCTTCCAACCGTCCGTCCTGCTTCAGGTACGATACGGCCTTGCGGTATGGATATTCCAGTTCGGCGTGGAACACCTGGCCTGGAGGCGGGGGCCCGGGAAACGGACGATAGCTGCGCCGATACAGTGTCGCCAACGAGAACACGTTGGCGGCGATCAGCCACGCCAACACCATGCGCCTGCCCCAGACCGCCCATCTGGCGCTTATGCCCCCCGTCGGAAACCCCTGAGGTGCGACCACGAGCGCCGTGATGCCGGCCGCCAGCACCGGCACCAGGATCTCCGCCTGATAACGGGATACCCCCCAGAGGTGCTCGCGGACAGCCCCGAAGTACGCGACCTGCGCCGCGCTCAAGAAGCCCACCACGGCCAGCGCCCCCAGCCAGCGGCCCGGTGTGACCGCGGCGAGGGAGAAGCCGACCACCAGCAGGGGCGCCAGGCCCACCACGTAGGCGGCAGAGATCGCCGGGATATTGGCCGCCGCCGCGCGCGAGGCGCGGGCCAGGGCGTCGCCTTCGGCGGCCGCGGGACTGCCCCTGCTCCATGCCACGATGATGGCCAACAGGAGGAAAACTGCCAGCGGGGCGGCCCGCAGCAGTTCCTTCAGCGTCAGTTCGCGATTCGCAAGCCGGAATACCGCGATCACGGCCAGGGGAATGGCGGCGAGGAACGCCGGCACGCGCATCAGCGTTCCCAGGATGACCACCGCCAGCAATGGTACCAGCCGTATCTTGCCCGGATCAGGCTCCAGGTAGAGGGCGAGCAGCACGACGGACGTGCACAACGCGGCCCACAACGAGGGCTCGACGAGGTAACTCACGTGCCAGAACAGCGGCAGACTCCCCAGCGCGGCCGCGCCCAGCAGCGCATCCGAGCGTGCAGCCTGCCTCGCAAGCAGGCCCCAAAAGCCCCACAGGAACACCAGATACGCAACGAAAGTGGGCAACCGCAACGCGGCCGGATAGGGCGGAAGCAGCGCGGCGCTGATCCAGAGCGGGAGTGTACGCAACGGCGGATGGAAATCGGCGCCAGCGATAGCTCCATAGGCCACCGGGTAGTTCACTCCGGCAAAGATATTGCCCTCGGCGCTCAGCAGTCGGTGGGTCCCCACCAGGAACAGCGTGAGCAATGCCGCCAACAGGTTACGGTGGTTTCTGAGCACGCGAGGCAGGGCGCCAAAGGCGAGCAGCACGACGACAAGCGCGGGCAGGTTGATGCCCCACAGGATGATCGCTGCGGGCAGCTCCTGTATTCGTTCCCACAATAGAGGCACATGCTCCCGCACCCCGAAGAGCGCCAACTGCGAGAGCCTCAGCGCGGATGAGGCATGGTAGACCTGGTCCGACCATAGGGATTGCGCCAGGTGCGGCAAGGTAAGCGCGGTTGCGGCGAGGGCGGCCAGCCCGCCCGCCAATGGGGACACGACAAGATCGAATCGGGAGCGAAATTCCGGGTTGGATATGTTCCATGCGAAATATGCGAAGCACGCCACAACCAATATCTGCACGGCAAGGTTATCGAAGCGGGAACCGGCCGGGAAACCGTGCACACCACGGACCCAAAATATTCCTATCGCCAG
>JACQKK010000194.1 GCA_016204605.1 Candidatus Lambdaproteobacteria bacterium | reverse complement strand
GCATCCGCCCGCCCAGCGCGGCCCCGACGCGCAGGCCGCCCTCGATGGCGCGTTCCGTCAGGGGTCGCCCCAGGGGCTCGATCGGATCGGCGCGCGCGGTCATCGGCAGGGGTCGGGAATGCGGAGCGGCAACGGTAAGCGACGGATAGACAGAAGCTCGTGGCCGCGGCGAGCGCGGCCCGTGCGGTCGCGGGCCACCCCGCCGGCCGATGATACGCCGCGGCGGCGGAGCTTGTCCAGCCGCGCGCGGGGGAGGGACGGGTGGGGATGATCGTTGCGCTGCAACCACCGCCCGCCCTTCCCCAACGCGGGGGAGGGAAGAAGGCATGTACCGCCGCGCGTTTCCGGGCAGGGATACGCCGCGAACTCCCCCTCGTCCGGGGCTGACACGGAACACGCCCCCCGAAGCGGAGCTGGTGGCCGAAACGGCGCACGCACAACCTAACCGGGAGGCGTTCCGCCCGGCCCGGAGACGCGCCGGGATCACCACCTTGGCGCCGCAACGGGCCCTCAGCGGTCGGCGCGGTAGGCGGCGAGCACCTTCTGCATCCCTGCCTCCATGATCGGTTCGAGCCGGCCCCGCTGCCAGCTTCCCTGTTCCCGGTAGTGCCGGAGGCGGGCCACATCGAGCAGGTGTACTTCGAACTCCCCGCCGCCCGGTTGGGCAGCCAGCTTCAGCATGACCACGAGGTCGTGACCCAGCTCCTTGGCCGTGCGGAAGACGAAGGCCTGGTCCGGCTCCTTGTTGAACACCCCGGTCCAGGCATTGCTGGCCACGTGCTCGAACTTCTCCCTGGCGGCCGGCAGGGCCATCTCCGTGCTCACTTCCACGCCGGGAGGAAGGCTCGCCTGCACTTTCTTGGCCAGCCGCTCCGCCAGTCTGTCCTGGAACTGGGGGATATTGGCGCCCACTCCACCCTCGATCAGAAAGGGATACAAGGCCACCCGCCTTGCAGCCCCTGGCGGTTTCGGCGCGGCGGTCGCCGGTGGGGGCGGAGGCGCGGCGAGCACGACGGGGGTGGGCAGCGGCGCGGCAGGCCCCTTTTCCGCCTGCGCGAGCCGTTGTGCGATGGAGGGAAGCGTGCGCTCGATCATGTCCAGGAAATCGCCCCGGTGCAGCTCCGATTCACTCCCGACGATCTCTGCCGTCTGCACGGTGATCAACTGCGCATTGAGCTGATAAGCGCCACGCAGGAAATTGATGCGGCCGGTAACGATGTACTTGGCGTTCAACAGCTTGCCGGCGGTGACCGCCTGTTCCTGCTCGGTCAGCCCCTGCTGCTGGAACACCTGCTCCTTGAGCACGCTGCTGATCTCGGTGCGGGTGAGCACGCGGAAGACCCGCAGCTTGACCAGCTCGGCGCTGAACTTGTCTTCCACGGCGTTGGCGTCCTCCGGCGAGATTCCCGCCCGCTGGAAGGGCAGCACGGCGATGCGGGGGCGCTCACCGGCTGCCGGCGCGCGGCCGGCTGGGGCGGCGGAGGGCTGGCCCTGCGCCCGCACCGCCGGCGCACAGGCCAGCCACGGGAGCGGCAAGCCCAGGAGCAGGGCGATACCCACGAGAGCGATGCGAGATGTCATGGTGCCCTCCGGAGCAAGAACGAGCGATGACCGGTGCCGGTCGGTCCCCGCCTCATGGCACACCGCGCGCCGCCCATTGCACCCGAAGGTCTCTCGATGCGGACGGGCGCGCAGCACGCGCGAGGTCAGGAGCCGGGCTTGTGCTCGATCTGGACGCGCTGCTTGAGCTCGAGCAGCTCGCGCTCGACGTCGGGGCCGGGCTGGAGCTGCTTGAACTTGCGTTCGAGGGCGTCGCCCTGGAACTCCTGGCTCAGCTCCATCTTGGCCTCGGCGGTGGCGGCGAGCTGATCGATCTTCTCCTCCATGCGCGCGGCGGTATCGAGCGCGCCCACGCCCTGCATGGCCTCCATGGTGCGGCCGATCTGCTCCTGCGCCTCGGCGCGGCGGTGCTTGGAGACGAGCAGGTTCTTCCTGCGGCGGAACTCGCCGATCTTCGTCTCCAGCTCGCGCAGGCTCTGCTTGAGCTTGTCCACGTTGGCGGTGTGCAGCCCCAGCTCGTGGTCGAACTGGGTGGCGAGCGCAGCGTGCTCGTTCTTGCGGCGCAAGGCCTCGCGGGCCAGCTCGTCGTCGCCCTTCTCGACCGCGAGCACGGCGCGCCCCTCCCATTTCTGCACCTCGCCGCGCTGGTCCAGCAGCGCCTTCTCCATGCGCTTCTGATCGGCCATGGAGCGGGCGACCTGGTCCTTGGCCTTCTGGTAGGCCGCGTTCAGGTCGAGCACCGTCTGGTCGAGCAGCTTGGCGGGGTCTTCGGCCAAGTTGAGCAGGGCGTTGAGGTTGGCCCGCACGACGGTGAAGAATCGGGAGAGCAGCCCCATGGGTTCCTCCGCTGGATTGGGATGCCGCGCCCTCGCGCGCGCGGCGTGACGCGGACGGGTCAGCCGCCGAGCAGACGGCCGGCTTCGCGGATCGATTCGTGGCCCGCGCGCACGATGGCCGCGCTGGCCTCGCGCAAGCTGAGGCCCGGCGCCATGGTCGCGGCGGCGAGGGCCATCGGGAGGTTGACGCCCGTGATGACCTCGATGGCCTTGCCCTTGAGCATCGAGAGCGCCAGCGAGCCCGGGGTGCCGCCGAACAGGTCCACCAGGATGATCACCCCCGCCCCCCGGTCGCAGCGCCTGACCAGCGCCTCCAGCCGCTGGAAGGAGGCCCGGGGCTCCTCGCCCGCCTCGAACGTGAAGGGACTGAGCGTGGTCGGGCGGTCCAGGATGAACGCGGCCGTCTCGGCCAGCGCTGCCGCCAAGCCGCCATGGGTGGCGATGATGAGGCCGATCGGGTGGGCCTGCATGGGCTTGGCTTCCATCGGTGCCGGCGGCGTGCACGCCTCGGTGGTCGAGCTGGACCGCCAACCGTCGGACCGGCCCCTGCGCTGCGCTCCGGATGCAACCGTTCCCCAACAAAGATGACGCTCACAGGAATCCTCCCACGCTACCGCACGCGCACCCCGGCCGCAACCGCGCCGCGGCGCCGCGGCGACCGCTCCCCCCGGCCCCCTCGCCTCCAGGAGCAGGGGAGCGTGGCGATTCGCGCAAATCAGCGACCCGCACACCCTTCCTCTCCGTCTACGGCGAGGGCGGGCCGGGGAGGGTGAGGTCCGCTTGCGAGGGGTATCGCTTGGTGTTGCAGAGGTCTCAATGCGCTCTCAGAGCGCCACGAGGTACGCGCGGCCGAAGCGGGCGTCGGCGGCGGCAAGGCGCTCCTTCAGCTTGAGCGCGGCTTCCCGGTCGAGTGGGGCGATGCGGATGCGTTGCAGGTCGCCGCCGCCGGCCTGGGGACGCGACGCCACCTGGATCGTCCCCGCGCCGACGTGGCCGGCGAGCAGCGTGCGGTAGCGCGCCACGCAGGCCGCCGAGCCGCAGGCGCCCACCTGGAGCGCATAGCGCGGGCTGCCCGGGAGAGGGGTCGCGACCTTGGGCGCGGCGGTGGGACGGGGCCCAGGGGCGCGGCCGCCGGCGGGCGCGGCTTTTCGGGCGGGCGGGGCCAGGGTCACGGTTTCGACCGCCGGCTGCGGGGGTGCCTCTTCCGCGTGCGTCTCCGCGCCCTCCGGGCGTTCCGCGGCCGGGGCCGTGCTCGCCAGCGCGGCGTCCGCGGGCAGTCCGGCACCGCTCGGCGCGGCGAGGTCGGCGGGGGCCACGGGGGGCGGCGCCACCGGCGCCACGGGCGGCGCGGCGGGCAGGGCGGCGTGCGGGGTGAGCTTTGGGGCGGACGCGCGGGCGGCGCCCGCCGGCTCGTGGGCGATGGCCGGGCGGGAGGCCTGGTGGCGTTCCAGCCGTTTGGGCAGCGAGAGCACCAGCCAGCCCCCGGCGAGGCCCATGGCGAACAGCAGCACGCCGACCCCCGTCATCTTTGCCGCCGTGACCCAGAGCCCCGGGTGGTTGCGGTTCGCGAGCGGCTTCATGTCGCCGAACGGCGAGGGGCTCGCGTTGGGGCTGGCGGGCTCGAACTCGGTGGCCCGGCGCTCGTTGGCGGGGATGCGGATGCGCCCTGCACCCCTGGCCGCGGCAGCGGTCGCACCGGGTGCCGCTTTGGCGGGGGACGGCGCCGCGTGGCCGGCTTCCGGGCGGGCCGCAGCGGCTGCGGCCGGGGCGGTGGGCGTCGTGGCAGGTGTCGTGGCCGGCGCGGCGGGGTGGGCCGCGGTCGGCGCGTCGGACCAGCTCAGGTCGTCGATCGTGGAGAGCCTGCGGAAGAACTCCTCGAACTCCCGGCGCTCCTTGTCGTCCGGGGGGGTCAGCTCCTGCGACGGCGGGACCGGGGCTGCCTGAAAGTAGGCATCCAATTCCTGCGCTCCAGGCGGCATTTGGCGCTCCTTCGCGTGGATGGGCGGGCGTGGCCTGAGGGGGTGCCACGACCGATATTCCTCCGGTAAAGCAAAAGGGGGACCAGCGCGGGCCGCGCCGGCCGATGGCCGCTTCAGAGATCCTCCCTCGCCCCCTGGAGAGGGAGGGCCGGGGAGGGCATAGGTGTTAACCTATGAGCCGCGTTGGCCCGTGTGGCCGGTTTGCGGGCCGTAGCCGGAACAGGCGCCGCGGCTTCGCCCACGGGCGCGTCCCCTCCCCCATCCCCTCCCCACCAGGTGGGGAGGGGTGGCCGAAGGCCGGGGGTGGGGACGCCGGGGACCGCGCACCATGCGGATATCAGCCTTGTGCGCTCGAAGATGGCAGACCCGAACGCAGTAATTTCTCCAGGAACACCGACGCATCGTGACATCGCGGAAGGCGTCTACCGAAGGACTTCAGGTTAACACCTATGGCCCGGGGTGGGTGAGGCCGCCTCAGGCGGGCTTGCCTTGCGGGGGGCGGTAATCCTCGGCGTGGTGGCGGACGATCTCGCCGGCGACCATGTAGATCACGTCTTCCGCGATGTTGGTGGCGTGGTCGGCGATGCGCTCGAGGTGGCGGGAGATGCTCACCAGGTGCAGCAGGCTGTCCACCTGGCTGGGGTCGCGCCGGATGGCGGCCTTGATATGGGCGTACATCTCGCGGTTGATGGCGTCCACCTCGTCGTCGGCGGCGCACACGTCGCGCGCGAGCTTGGTATCGAGATTGACGAACGCCGTGAGGCTGTTCTTGAGCATGGTCTTGGTCTTTTCGGCCATGCCCTTGAAGTCGAGCGGTACGTCCAGCGGCGGCTGGGTGTTGAGGAACAACGTGCGCTCGGCGATGTTGACCGACTCGTCGCCGATCCGCTCCAGGTCGTTGTTGATCTTGAGCACGGTGACGACCAGCCGCAGGTCGATGGCGACCGGCTGATGGAGGGCGAGCACCTTCAGGCACTCCTCCTCGATGTTCACCTCGACCCGGTCGGTATCCTGATCCGCGGCGATGATGCGCTCGGCCAGCGCCGTATCCCGCGTATCGAGCGCCTTGACCGCCTTGAAGACGTTCTCCTCGACGCTCGTGCTCAGGTAAAGCAGCATGCGCTTGAGGTTGTCGATTTCCTTGAGCATGTGGGCGGTCATCGGGCACTCCTCCGGAGGGCGCAGCGGCACCGTGTGGCAGCACCGTGTGGCAGCATGGCGCGGCAGCATGGCGCGGCAGAACCCGGGTGCCGGGATCGGGGCCCCGCCGTTCACCGCGCGGATCGTGCTGCCGATCGCATCGCCGCAGGCGAACAAACAGCCTAGCGGGCGGTGCGCACCGGCGCAAGGCTCGCCATTGCCGCCGGTCGCCATGGCCCGCGGTTGACGCACGGGTCGTGCGGGGGCGGCTATCCGATGATGTCGATAACCTGCGTCTGTGTTAGGCGATGGTGTGAGCGGAGCGCGAGGGCGGAAAGCCGGTCGCTCCGGTCGCCGGTGGGATGATGCGATGGGCGTCGTGCCGGCGTCCCCACCCCTGCCCCTCCCCACTAGGTGGGGTGGGGTGCCCGCAGGGGGTGAGGACGCCGGCAACCTCGCTTTCATGCGGAGACGGGCGATGGGTCATGCCGGGCCGCGCGGATGGGCAGGGCCGGCGGGCGAGAACCCCGCGCAACCTCACCCACCCCGACCCTCCCGCTCCAACCATGGGAGCGGGAGGCCGCCTTTCCAGCTGTTCCGTGTCCACAGCCGATCTCCTCCGCTCCACGTCTTGGAGAGGGGGCGGGGGGTTGAGGTTGCGGCCCGCAACAGCCCGCTGCGGCGGGCTGCGGCCGGTGCCGGACTCGGCGTGGCGCTCGCGCTCCTGCTTGCGCTGCCGGCCGCCTGCGAGCGCCGCGCCCCCCCGGGTCGGCCGGCGCCCGCCCCGGCCGGCCCGGTGGCAGTGCTGCCGGCGGTGCCCGCGGCGCCCTTCGGGGAGTGGGTGCCGCTCGAGCAGCAGGTGCGGGAGATCCGGGCGATCCTGCCCCGCGTGCCCGCCGGGGCGACCCTGCCCGCCGTGCCCGCGCCGGCGCCCGGTGCGCCGCGGCTGGCGCCGCGGCTGGCGCTGCGCGGGGCGGCCTCGCTGCTCCAGCCGGAGCGCCACCCGGGCCTGCCCGGCCAGCTCGCGCTGGAGGTGTACCTGGACGAGGGCCAGCCCCCGGGCGGGTACCTCGCGATCACCCCTGCGCGCGTCGGCCAGGGCGGCGGCCAGCCGGGCGCCCTGCAGGTGGGCGGGATCGAGCGCTGGCCGATCCTCGCCGCGCAGCAGGCGGGTTCGGCGGCGGCCGCGTCCGTCGCGGACGAGGATGTGGCGCTGCTGCTGCGGGTCACCGATCCGGAGAACCGGCTGCGCCACCTGTACGTGCTCAGTCTCGGCTATGGGGAGGGCAGCGCGCGCTACCGGGCGTTGGAGGGCTACCTGTTCGTGCCCGCCGCGGGCGGCGCACTGGCGGGCGCCGCCGTGTATCCGGTCGATTTCGGCTACCGCTGGCCGGAACCCCCGGCCGTGGCCCGGCAGGCGGCGGAGCTGGCCCTCAAGCTCGGCGCGCTGCGCACGCTCGCCGGGCGGCGCGCCGAGGCGCTGGCCCGCGCGGCCGAAGCGGGGCGGCTGGCCGGGGGGCTGCGCAAGGCCGACGTGCCGCCGGGCCAGCAGGCCAAGCGCCAGGCGGACCTGCGCGAGATCGAGGCCCGCGCCAGGGCGGCGACCGACCAGGCCGGCGCGATGGGTCAGGACCTGCGGGCGCTGCTGCTCGAAATCCACCGGGGGCGGGCCGCGCTCGCCGAGGAGTGGATCGCCTTCACCGCCACCAACCCCTACCGCTGGCGCGGGGCGGCGGGGCGGGAGGCGCTCTACCGGCCCCTGGCGGCGCTGGCGCCGGACGAAGCGTTCGCCGGACAGGTGTTCGCGACGCTGGGCGGCGCGGGCGATGCCGCCCTGGCCGAGGCCCAGCGCCGGATGGCCCAGGCGCTCGAGCGCGAGGCCCAGCGCCGGCCGGGAACCTCGCCCGCCCCGACCCTCCCGCTCCGCTGACGACGCGGGAGGGATCTCCATGCGGCCACCAGGGCGTCCGGACGGTGAGGGGATACCTGCGCTACCTGCTGGCGACGAGATCGGGACTCTTCGCTCTGGCGACCTGGAGCATGGCGAGAAAGCGGGGGACGTACTCGGCGGTTTCCTGGCGCAGCTTCAGCGCCCAGAAGTCCCGGGTGCGCTGGTCCTTGATCGCCGTGTCGAGGTAGTTGGGCCCGCCGTTGTAGGCCGCCAGCGCCAGCTCCCAGTTGTAGTCGAAGCGCTCGCCGAGGCTGTCCAGGTAGCTGGCCGCGGCCACGGTGGCCTTGCGCCAGTTGAGGCGGTCGTCCACCAGCATGCCGACGCGCAGGCCCATGTGCTCCGCCGTCTGCCGCGTGAACTGCCACAGCCCGCGGGCGTGGCCGGAATCGGCGCGCACCTGGAAGTTCGATTCCACCAGGGGCAGGTACGCCAGCTCGACCGGCAGCTTGCGGCGCTGGAACTCCTCGACGATGGCGGGCAGGAAGAACCGGCCGCGCTGCAGCCCCGTCTCCACGGTGCGGTTGGCCATGTAGTGCACGCGGAACTTGCGCACGCGCGCATTGTCCGTGCTCCAGGTCTGCGGGCGGTTGTCCTTCACCTCCCCCGCGGACGCGCCCGGCCGCCGCTCCCAGCGCGAGAGCGCCGGGTTGGGGGTGGTGGCGCAGGAGGATGCCAGCAGGGCCGCCAGAGCGATCAGCAGGGGCAGGGCGCGGATTCCCATTGTGCTCCGGGGCCGTATTCTTTACCGTGGGGGCTGGCCGGCAAGGGCGGGGGCCGCTGGTCCTAGCCGGAGGCGGTTCTGCCGCGGTGCATGCAAGAGCGCGGCCATCAGCGCGAGGGGTCGGCTTCTGCGCCGTGCGACGCCGTCTACCGGTATCATAGTGCGCGGCGCGTGCCGATGCACGCGCCGTGGCCCCCCTCACCCCGCCCTGCGGGCACCCCTCTCCCGCTTTGGGGAGAGGGGGGTCTGCTGCAGGTCATAGTGGACATGCCCCCCTCTCCCGGACGCGGGAGAGGGGCCGGGGGTGAGGGCGCGGCGAGGGCACCCTCGGGCACCCACGGCTGATCAGCCCCTTCCGGAGCTTGGAGCGGCCATGCTCGATCTGCGGGCCGTGCGGGAGATCCTCGACGCCCATGGGCGCGACCCCGAGCCGTCGGTGGCGCCGATGGAGATCGGCGGCCGGCGCTTCGATTTCGCGACCCGGCGCTACCTGATGGGGGTCATCAACCTCTCGCCCGACTCCTGGTACACCGAGAGCGTCTGCACCACGGAAGAGGCCGCCATCGCGCGCGGGCTCGCGCTGCATGCGGCCGGGGCCGACTTCGTCGATATCGGCGCCGAATCCACCCTCGCCGACGCCCGCAAGGTCTCCAGCGCCGAGCAGACAGCCCGGCTGCTGCCGGTCGTGCGGCGCCTGAGCGCGGAAGGGGTGCTGGTCTCCGTGGAAAGCTACCTGCCCGAGGTGCTCGAAGCTGCGGCGGAGGCGGGCGCGCGGGTGTTCAACCTCACCGGCCTGCGCGAGGATCGGGAGGTGTTCCGGCTGGCCCGGCGCTTCGAGGCGGCCGTCGTGCTGTGCTACGTCCAGGGGGAGACGGTGCGCGACGTGGTCGACTTCACCTTCGCCGACGACATGATGGCCGAGATGGAACGCCACTTCCGGGCCCGCACGGCGCAGGCGGCGGCGCAGGGGGTGACCCGCTGCATCCTCGATCCCGGGCTCGGCTTCTACTACGCCAACCTCCAGGACGGACGGCTGCGCATCAACCACCAGATGCGCACCTTCCTCAACACCTTCCGTCTGGCGCGGCTGGGTTACCCGACCCTGAACATCCTGCCCCACGCGCCCGAAATCTTCGGCCCTGAGCTGCGCCGTGCCGCCGAGCCGTTCTTCGCCGTGCTGGCGCTGCTGGGCGGCACGCACATCCTCCGTACCCACGAGCTGACCGCGGTCGCGCGCGTGCGGCAGGTGATGGAGGCCTACAGGAGCGGATAACGCAGCGCCCGGCGGTGATGCGGCAGCGTGGCGAACATGGATACGGAATCGAACGGCAGATTCCTCGCAGTCGCCGGGCCGGAGTGTGTGAGGTCGCCCCCCGGGTCCCCACCCCGGCCCCTCCCCACCAAGTGGGGAGGGGATCGCAGGCAGCAGGCGGCGCATCGTCCCCCTCTCCCGGACGCGGGAGAGGGGCCGGGGGTGAGGGCGTCTCGCCGTGCGCCGATCTTCACAGCCGGACTTTCACGAGGAGGCGTGCGACCGATGATCAACGTGGCGCTGCTCGACGATTACCAGGACGTGGCCCTGAAGCTCGCGCCGTGGGGGACGCTGCCGGCCGGCGTCTCGGTGCAGGCGTTCCACCAGCGCCTCGCCGACGAGGATGCGGCGGTCGAGCGCCTGCGCACCTTCGATGTGGTGATGGCGCTGCGCGAGCGCACGCCCTTCCCGCGCTCGCTGCTGGAGCGGCTGCCGCGGCTGAAGCTCTTGACCAGCGCCGGCAAGCGCAACAAGGTCATCGATGTGGGCGCCTGCACGGAGCTGGGCATCCTGGTATGCGGCACCACCAGCTCCGGCGGCCCGACGGTCGAGTTCACCTGGGGGCTGATCCTCGCCCTGCTGCGCCACATCCCCGAGGAGGTGAACGCCACCCGCGCCGGGCGCTGGCAGACCACCATGGGCACCGAGCTGGCGGGCAAGACGCTGGGGCTGCTGGGGCTGGGCGGCATCGGCTCCCGCGTCGCCGAGGTGGCCCGGGCCTTCCGCATGACGCTGCTGGCCTGGAGCCCCCACATGACCGCCGAGCGCGCCCAGGCCTGCGGCGCGGCGTACGTGCCGCTCGAACGGCTGCTGCGCGAGTCGGACCTGGTGACCATCCACCTGGTGCTGGGGCCGGCCACGCAAGGGCTGCTGCGGGCGCCCGAGCTGGCCCTGATGAAGAAGACGGCGTACCTCGTCAACACGTCGCGCGGCCCCATCGTGGACGAGGGGGCGCTGCTGGCGGCGCTCCGCGGCAAGGCCATCGCCGGGGCGGCGCTGGACGTATTCGACCAGGAGCCGCTGCCCCCGGATCACCCGTTCCGCGCGCTCGACAACGCGCTGATCACGCCCCACCTGGGCGGCGTCACGATCGAGCACCGGGCCGGCTACTACATCGAGACCCTCGAGAACATCCGGGCCTTCCTCGATGAGGCCCCCATCCGCGTCTGGAATCCCGACGTGCTGCCCAGGCGGCGGAAGGTGTGAGGGTTGGCGGCGTGCCGGCGATCAACGCTGGCCGGCGCCGAGCGAACGGCTTCGCGACCTCGCCCCCCGGGTCCCCACCCCTGCCCCTCCCCACCAAGTGGCATAGGCGTTAACGTACTGCCCTTCGGTGGGTGGCTTCTGCGAAGTCACGATTCCCGGCGTTCCCCGGGAAATGAAATGTTCGGATCGGACTTTTCTCAGCGCCTGAGGCTGAAATCCGCGCGGTGCGCGGCTTTCGGCGTCCCCACCCCGTCCTGCGGACACCCCTCCCCACCTGGTGGGGAGGGGCAGGGG
>JACQKK010000187.1 GCA_016204605.1 Candidatus Lambdaproteobacteria bacterium | reverse complement strand
CGGGGCGTCCCGCGGCAGCAGGAAGCTGGCGGCCGCGACCGCGAGGGAAAGCAGGGCGAAGGGGCCGTACAGCCAGGCGAAGGCGCCCGTGGCGCCGTAGACGAGCGACACCGTGGGTACCGCCAGGGCGCTGATCCCGAGCCCGATGACGTGCTTGAGGGCATACACGCGCGCGCGCCAGTGCTCGCGGGAGTAGCGGGCGACCAGCATGTCCGTGACCGGCACCGAGCCGAAGATCGCGAACATCATCAGCCCTGCGGCGAAGAGCAGGGAGAGGTTCGCGAGCGCCGTCACGGCCAGCAGGAACGGCACCTGCGCCAGGGCCGCGATCAGCATCACCCGGTGCATGGGGTGGCGGTCCAGCAGCGGCCCGACCAGCATCTGCGCGATGGCCCCGAAGGCATAAACCAGCGAGACCAGCCCGCCCACCCCGAACGTGGTCGTGGCCAGGTCGCCCAGGCGCACGGCGAACAGCTTGGGCAACGCCACCAGGGACGCGTTGAAGATGAACCCGCCGCACGCCGAGGCGATCGCCAGCACCGCGAACGCCCGCACCAGCTCCGGCGAGAGCACCGGGCGGCCCGCGGAAGAGCCCGCGCCCGTCTGCGCTGCGCCCGCGTTCCCGACCCGGTGCGGCTCGGCGACGCGGGGCGCCCACAGGGCATAGCCGATGCCGGTGGCGATGGCGAGGGCCCCGGGGACGATGAACGCGGCCCGCCAGTGCACGAGGTCCGTGAGCGCGCCCGCCGTGAGCGCCGCGGCGGCGACCCCCAGGTTGCCGGCCACGCCGTTGATGCCGATCAGCTTGCCCACCCCCTGCGAGCCCTGGACGACGAGCGCCGTGCCGACCGGATGGTAGATCGAGGCGAACAGGCCGATCGCCGTCAGCCCCGCCGCGAGCGCCCAGGGGCTCGGCGCCAGCCCCGTCAGCACCGAGGCCGCCCCGATCCCCACGAAGAACACGGTCAGCATGTGGCGCCGGCTCCAGCGGTCGCCCAGCCAGCCCGCGGGCAGCGTCCCGGCGGCGAAGGCGACGAATCCGCCCGTGGCCAGCGGGAGCAGCTCCGCGTAGGGGCGGCCGAACTCCCGTTCCAGAGAGAGCACGACGGTCGGGAACAGCAGCATGAACAGGTGGTCGTAGGCGTGGCCCACGTTCAGGAACAGGAAGTGGGCCCGCCCGCCGCTCGGTCTCGTATCTGCCATCGCCTCCCCCCGGATTCGGTGCGCTTGCTGCCTCAAGCGGATGGCTCCGCGCGGAAGCGTCCCCGCGGATTTCGGTAGGCTACCCCATTCCGAGGCGAGCGTCTCGCCGAAGGCGAGGCGGGGCAGACCCGCTCAGCCTCGCGGCACGCCGGCCTGAGGGCCACGCACGAGCGCAGGTGGGGCCGGGGCGCAACGGCGCCGCCTCAAGGCCGGGGCAGCAGGGCCTTGACGCGGTCGGAGAGGAAGCTGTAGCCGCCCTCGCGGCTGAGGGTGCGGCGGGTGGCCTCGAGCTTGGCGATGTACTCGGGCTCCAAGTTCGGCCCCAGGTTCACGTCGGGGCCGAAGTGCTTGACGAGCCAGGCGTGGTGGGCGACGGCCTCGGCCTCGAACACGATGAATTCCGCGCCGACCCGCTCCGTGAGCTGCACCAGCCAGGCCGCCTCGGGCTTCTCGCCCTTCTGGCCGAGGCACATCTCGATCACCGACTTTTCCAGGATCACGAGGTCCGCGCCGGCGTCGCGCATGGCGGCGATGTCGCGGGTGGCCAGCTCGATATCGAGCATCCCGGCGGGGTACTTCTCGCCCACCTCGAACATCACCTTCAGCCCGTGCTTCTTCGCGAGCCTGATGGCGGTGAGTTTGTCCTGGAGCGGGAGCGGGATCATGTTCTCGGAGCACTCGACGGCGGTGAAGCCCATCTTGCGCAGGGTCTCGAAGCAGGGCTCGACCTTGTTCGCCAGCCACGCCAGCTCGAACACGATGCCGCCCGGGTTCACGTCAATGGCGTTGTCCGTGTAGAGCTTGATCTTGCGCAGAGTCAGGTCCTGCGGGTCCAGCGGCGCCAGCAGGGTGTAGAGGTGGCGGATCTTGATGTAGTCGAGATAGGGGCCCACCGCTTCCACCCAGTCCTGGGCCTGGCGGTAGCCGATCCCGTAGTCGCGCGCGAGCGTGAAGCCGCTCTTGCGGGGCTTGCCGCCCCGCTCCGGCACGGGGATGAAGTCGAGCGCACGCTTCGTCATCGGCACCTCCGGGATCGGGCGCGGGAGAGAGCGGGCAGCGGGGCGGCGGGCCGCGCACCCGCCGCCGCCCGCGGGTATCATCCCCCGCCGCGCAGGCGGTAGATCATCGTATGGTAGTGGCGGCGCGGGTGATTCCTATTCCGTTTCAATGCTTCCGCAACCACCGCGTGCCTGAGGAACCCTGCGAAGCAGGGTGTCTCGAATGCCGCGGCCGGCCCCCGTGCCCTTCGAGACGCGCTCCGCGCTCCTCAGGGACACGGGAACTCTGTCCCATTGAAATGGCATGGAATCAGCCTTTCTTGCCGGCGCCGATGACATGCTCCGCGTGCAGCCGCGCCAGCTCGGCGCGCGAAAGATGGAGCAGGCGGCCCAGCACCTCGTCGGTGTGCTCGCCGAGCAGCGGCGCGCGGCCGGTCGTGCCGTTGGGGCGGTTGGCGAGCAGCCAGGGCACCGTGGGATGGGCGCGCGTGCCCACCTCCGGGTGCGCATGCAGCGAGAAGTAGCCGCGCGCGTTGAGCTGCGGGTCCTCGAACAGGTCCTTCGCGCTCATCGACGGGAACGCAGGCACGCCCACGGCCTGGAGCGCGGCCGTCACCGCCCAGCGCTCCTGCGGGGCGCACCAGCGGCCGATCAGCGCGTCCAGCTCATCCTCGTGGGCCTTGCGGGCCGACGCCGTCACGAAGCGGGGGTCGCGCGCCAGCTCGGGGCGCCCCATGGCGCCGCAGAGCGCCTGCCACTGGCCCTCGCCGGCGCAGGAGATGCTGACCCACTCGTCGTCCCCCCGGCAGCGGTAGACGTTGTACGGCGCCAGCACCGGGTCGTGATTGCCCATGGGGGGGTAGGGCGGCTGGCCGAGCACGTGGTTGATCCAGCCCTCGAACCCGGAGAGGTTGAGCGCCTCCCAGAGCGACATGTCGATGTACTGCCCGCCGCCGTGGTGGCTGCGCGCCACCAGCGCCGCCGCCAGGGCGAAGGCCATCAGGATGCCGGCGTTGGGGTCGCCGTACGCGATGCCCACGCGCTCGGGCGGGCCGCCCGGGTAGCCGGTCGACGCGGAGATGCCCGTGAGCGCCGTGATCGGGGCGCCATAGCCGATGTAGGCGTTGTCGGGGCCCGTCTGCCCGAACCCCGAGATCGCCCCGATGATCAGATCCGGCCGCAGCCGGAACATCTCGTCGGGGCCCAGCCCGCGCCGCTCCAGCACGCCCGAGGAGAAGTTGCTCACCACCGCGTCGCAGTGGGGCAGCAGCCGCTTGATCAGCTCGACGCCCTCGGGCCGCGACAGGTTGATGGAGACGCTCAGCTTGCCCTGGCCCCGCTCGTTGAACTGGCCGGAACGGTTGACCCCGCGCTCCATCTCCGGCGGCACGATCGGCCCGCGGCGGCTCAGGTCGGAGCGGTCCGGCGACTCGACCTTGAGCACCTCCGCGCCCAGGCTGGCCAGCAGCAGCGCGCAGTAGGGGCCCGCCCAGACCCAGGTGAAGTCGAGCACGCGCACGCCGGCGAGCGGCCGCGGCAGCGGGGCCCCGGCGCCCACCGCACCGGCGGCCTTCGGCCCGCCGTTGGCGAGCAGCCGCCGCGCTTCGCCGTTGGCCTCGCCGAGGCGCGGGGTGGGGCGCCGCAGCGCCCACCAGGGGTGCTTGAGCAAAGCGGGGGCGCCGGGCAGCAGGAGCTTGCCGGCGACCGGGTGCTCCTGCTCGACGATGGCGCCGCGCGCCAGCAGGTGCTCCTGGTGCAGGATCTGGTCGTAGCTGAACAGCGGGCAGGCGCAGATGCGGCGCTGCTGGCACGCGTGGAACATCTGCTCGACCGTGAGCTTCGAGCTCCAGGCGTTGATCAGCTCGTCGAGCTCGGTGTAGCGGTCGCCCCGCAGCTCGCGGTTCTTGAACTCGGGGCGCCTGGCCCACTCCGGGTTCCCCATCACCTCGACCAGCCGCGCCCACTGATCCTCTTCCAGGCACACGATGTAGACCTGGCCGTCCCGGCAGCGGTAGAAGCTGTTGGGCGCGCTGCGCGGGCTGCGCAGGCGGGTTTCGACCTTGCCCGTGTAGGTGTAGGTGGTGATGCCCGTCGTGGTATACGCGGCCATGACGGCCTGCGCGGAGAGATCGATGTGGTCGCCGCGACCCGTCGCCCGGGCGCCGTAATGGCCCGCCATGGCCGCGAGCGCCGCGTGGTAGCCCGCCTGGATCAGGGCGTGCTGGCCGAAGGGCTTGATCGGCGGCAGGTTCGGGTCCGGGTCCGTGGCGGAGCCCGGGCAGAGGTAGCCCCAGCCGCCGCCGTGGAACACGGTCAGGTCCGTGGCCACGTAGTCGCGGTACGGCCCCGTCAGCCCGAACGGCGTGATGGAGACCATCACCAGGCGCGGGTTGCGCGCGGACAGCCGCGCGTAGTCGACGCCCTGGGCCGCCATCTCCCGCGGCGTCAGGTTGTGGATGACGAGGTCCGCGCCGGCGGCGAGCGCCTCGAACTCCGCCTGCCCCCCTTCCGTGGCGAGGTCCAGCACGACGCTGCGCTTGTTGGTGTTGAGCACGAGGAAGACGCCGCTGGCCTCGGGATCGGGCTGGCCGTGGCGGAACGGGCCCCGCCGCCGGTCCGGATCGCCCTCGGGCGGCTCGATCTTGACCACCGTCGCCCCCAGGTCGGCGAGCAGCTTGCACGCCATGGGCGCGGAGACGCCGCCGCCCAGCTCCAGCACCTTCACGCCTTCCAGTCCTTGACCCATCGGCCGTCCCTCTCTCCCTCAGTGGGCCGGAGCGGCATGGAGCGCCGCGCCGGCGATCGAACGTGCCCCGGCCGCCTCGGGGCGTCAGGCGCTCTTGGCCTGCGGCTGGCGGTTCAGCCTGGGCTTGGCCTTGTGCAGCTCCGGCAGCAACTCGTCCGAGATCAGGCGCAGGCTGTGCAGCGCGGTGGAGAGCGGCATCCCCACGAACTGCGTACGGAACACGAAGTGGGTGCAGCCGATCTCCTCCCAGTACGGGCGGAGCTGTTCGTAGCACTCTTCGGGCGAGCCGAGGATGAAGCGGTCCTTGAGCAGATCCTCGAACGCCTTGTCGTAGTTCTTCTTGAGGTTGTCCTTGCCCGCCTTGAACCACTGCGCGTAGGTGCGGTACTTCGCCGTCATGTATGGGCCGGCCATCTCGATCGCGGTGTCGCGGTCCTTCGCGCAGAAGATTTCCTTGCGGCAGGGCAGATGCGCCGGGAACGGCACGTTGTGCTTGGCCAGCTCGTCCTTGTACACGGCCAATTGCTGCTTGATGCGCGCGGGGGTCGAGTTGGGATTGATGTACCAGGCGTGGCCGAGCCGCGCCGCGCGCCGTACCGCCGGATCGCGATGGGCCGCGAACCAGATGGTCGGGTAGGGCTTCTGGATGGGCAGGTTCGTGAGCTTGGCGTGCTCCAGCTTGCAGAAGTCGCTGCGGTAGGTGACCTCCTCCCCCTGCCACAGGCGCGTGGCCACGTCGAGCGTCTCCTCGAAGCGCTTGACGCGGGTGCCCTTCCACGCGGCGAAGGCGTCGAACTCCTTCTCGCGGTAGCCCAGCCCCACGCCGAAGATGAAGTTGCCCTTCGCGATCACGTCGAGCGAGGCCACCGTCTCGGCGACGTCCACCGGGTTGTAGAGGGGCAGGATCATGATCCCCGTCCCGAGCGTCATCTCCCCCGCCTCGGCCTGGAGCCGGGCCAGGAAGGGCACCATCTGGAGCTGCTTGTTGTTGCCCTCGTTGAGGTAGTGCTGGCCGACCATGATGCCGTCCCAGCCCTTGTCGCGCAGCAGGCGCACCTGGACGTACTGCTCCTCGAGCGCGCTCACCATGTCGGTGTCGAGCTCGTGTTGGTTGGTGACCAGCAGATGGATTTTCACGGGGTCCTCATCGGGCGAAGGTTGCCGGGGGCCGCCCCTTTGCGCTCCGGGGAACGGTCTCCCCGGGGGGAGCCGCCCCAGCGGCGCGGGAGGGCGCGTCAGGGACGGGGGCCGCTCATTCGAGCACGCCCACCTGGTGCAGGCGGGCCAAGTCGCCGCCCGCAAGGCCGAGCAGCTCGCCGAGCACGCGGTCCGTATCGGCGCCGATCAGCGGGGCGGGCGACCGGGCGCCGTTGGGGCGGTTGGTGTATCGCCAGGGCGGCCCCTGGTGCAGCCGCACGCCCACCTCGGCATGGTTCAGCCGGCTGAAGAAATCGCGGGAGAGCAACTGCGGATCGGCCACCAGCTCCTGGTTCTGCAGGGAGGGGTAGGCCGGCACGCCATGGGACTGCAGCAGCCGGGTCAGCTCCCAGCGCTCCTTGCCGGCGCACCACGCGCCGACGATGGCGTCGAGCGTCTCCTCGTTGGCCTTGCGGTTGGCGGCGTTGCGAAACCGTCCCTCGTGCGCGAGCGCCGGGTTGCCCATCGCCCGGCACAGCCCCTGCCACTGCGCCTCGTTCTCCACGCAGATGCTGAGCCAGTGATCGTCGCCGGCCACCCGGTACACGTTGTAGGGCGCGCTGACGGGGTCGTGGTTGCCATCGGCCTGGTAGGCGGGGTTGCCGAGGGCGTGGTTGATCCAGCCCTCGAAGCCGGCGGCGGTCATCGCCTCCCACAGCGAGAGGTCGATGACCTGGCCCCCGCCGAAGCGGTCGCGGGCCAGCAGCGAGGCGAGCAGGATGTACGCCATATGCACGCCGGCGTTGGGGTCGCCGTAGGCGATCCCCACCTCCTGGGCCTTGCCGTCGCCGTAGCCGGTGGCGTAGCTGATGCCGGCGACGGGCACCAGGGCCGGGCCGTAGGCCGTGTAGTTCCTGCACGGGCCGGTCTGG
>JACQKK010000023.1 GCA_016204605.1 Candidatus Lambdaproteobacteria bacterium | reverse complement strand
TGGTGGCATAGTCTTCCATGCCCTCGATGTACTCCGTGACCGTGACGTGCTGGTTCAAGTCCGTGTTGGGCAAGCCCCAGACGCCGACCCGGTCCTGCCAGCCGCCCGTCTCCTCCGCGGCGAATCCCGGCGGCACGTCGCGCAGCAGATCGGCCGTCGGGTAGGGCCGGTCCCACGCGTGGGCGTGCAGGCCGTGCAGCTCGGGCGGCACCTCGGTCACCTGCCGCTGGCCGGGCGGCGCCAGCGGGCGGGTGATGACCTGCAACACCTCGGCCCGCCCCGCCTCGATCTCCTCCGAATCGCCGGCGTCGTACCCGAACTGGTCGCGGGCGCCGGTGCCCAGGCGGGCGCGCACGGACAGGGTCGAGCTGACCAGCAGCCGGGTCGCGCTGCGCGCACCCTCTGTGCCGGGCCGCTCCTCCACGCTCCGGTAGAGGCGCGTGCGGCAGCGGATGTCCATCTGGCGACCGTAGGCGAGAGGCCCGCGCAGGGTCTCGAAGTCGCAGTAGACCATCACGGTGCTGACGCCCCGCCGCCGCAGGCCGAACATGTCGAAATTGCGGAACAACTGCGTGAACACCGGTGCCATGCAGAACTCGACGAAGGCGCGGATCTTCAGATGGTAGGTCTGGTCCAGGAAGGCGTAGTGCACCCGTCCCTCGGTGACGGCTTCGATCTCGTTCAGCGGCTGCTGCGCGGTCATGGGCTCGGGTCGTTCGGGCGTGCGGTGGCCGGCTCGCGCCGACCGGGGAAGGCGATCGGCGCTGCCGGGTGTCGGGCCAGGGTAAGGAATCGGGAGGCGCCCGTCAAAGAAGTGGCGCGGCCTCACTCACCGTGGGCCGCCCGCTGACCTCGCCGGCCGTCGGGAATATGCCTGAACTCCGGGATGTTCACATGTCGAGGATCACCCGCGGAGAATTCGCCTTCAAAGGGGGGAACCTTGGCGCGGTCACGATCAGGGGAGGCAACGATGAAACGGATGATGTGGGGAGTGCTGGCGCTGATGGTGCTGGCAGGGGTCGTGCTGGCAGGCTGCCCCGGCTCGCGCAGCGGGGACGGCTCAGGCGGCAGCCGCCCCTACGGCAGCTCGCGCTACTGAGGCCGAGCGGCCCTGCGCCCTGCCGTCCCCACCCCTGCCCCTCCCCACCAGGTGGGGAGGGGTTGCGGAGGAACCTCACTCTCCCGGACCCTCCCTCTCCACGAATTGGAGAGGGAACGGGCCAGTGCCCCACGCCCTACGTGGCCGAAGCCGTTCGCCCTCCCCCTTTGCGGTGGGGGGCTGCTCCGCCCTCACTTCGCGGCGGCGCGTCGTGCGCTGCCGGCCGCCTCCTGGCGGCGGAAGTGGGGGATGACGTGCTCGCCAAACAGGCGCAGGGAGCGGCGGCGGGTCTCGTCGTCCATTTCGTACTGGAAGTGGGCCGAGATGATGTGGGTGATGTCGAGCGTGTCCCGGATTTCCTCGATCCGGCGGATCACGGTATCCGGCGTGCCCACCAGTTGCTTCTCGATGTGAGCGTCGAGGTCGGGACCGGGCCGGGAGAGTTTCTTCAGGTTGCCGAACATCTTCGAGAACTGCTCGTAGCCCGGCACGTTCTTCCAGTAGTCCGCTTCGGTCTCGTAGTGGGCCATCTGCACGCGGGTGAACAGCGACAGGTGCTTGACGGCCAGCGCCCGCGCTTCCTTTTCGCTCTCGGCCACGATGCAAGGATTGGAGTGGATGGCGAAGCCCTGGTCTTCAGCGGGCATGCCCAGGCTGCGCACCCGCGCCTTCCAGCGCCGCACCACTTCGGCCGTGACGCGGTCCGGGAACTGCGCGGAATGGAGGAGCGGCAGCCCCAGCTCCGCCATGATCTCGGCCGATTGCGGGCTGCCGATGGCGCCGAACAGCTTGATGGCGGCGGGATCGCGCGGCCTGGGCCGGATCTGCGTCTCCGGAATCCTGTAGTGCTCGCCCCTGAATTCGAACGAGTCCCGGTACAGCCCGAGCTTGATGATCTCCAGCTCTTCCCGGAACATCTCCCGGGTCTTGGTCATGTCCACGCCCAGCCGGTCGAACTCGTAGCGCGCGGTGCCGCGCCCGAGCCCGATGTAGAGCTTGCCCGTGGTGAGGGCGTTGAGCATGGCGATCTGCTCGGTGACCCGCAGCGGGTGTGCCCAGGGCAGCACGATCACGCAAGTGCCCAGCCCCAGGCCGGGGCAGTGCGCGGCGACATGGGCGAGGAACAGCATCGTATCGGGCGTGGGGTAATACGGCGTGAAGTGGTGTTCGAGCGACCACGCGGAATCGTAACCCAGCTCCTGGCCGAGCCGGCAATCCGCGACCACGCGGGCATAGTTCTCTGCGTCGCTGCGGTGTGCAGGGCCGACGGGTGGAATCGAGAATCCGAACAGCATGTGTCCCCCTCCCAGGATGGATGGCACGTGCCCGCGCCTCGCTCGATGCGGGCACCCGTTGCCATAGATAATAAAAATTCGCCGCGGTGGAAACCCGCAAACAGCGCTGGCGCATTCCCGCTCGCCGCGAAACCTCACCCACGCCGACCCTCCCTCGCCAACGATCGGAGCGGGCGGGAGCCCCCGAGGGGCGCTCCGCGTCCACGCCCCATTTCCCCGCTCCAATCCCTGGCGAGGGGGCCTGGGGGAAGAGGTCGCGGCCGCGTTCAGCCCGGCATCAGCCCGTAGAACGTGCCGGCGTTCTCGCAGGTGATCTTGCGCCGCACGTCGGCCGGCAGGTGGCTGAACTGCTTCCGGATATACTCCTGCGAGTCGGGCCAGACGCCGTCGGGGTGGGGGTAGTCCGAGGCCCACATCACCGTCTCCGGACCCAGCACGTCGATCATGCGCACGCCGATCTCGTCGTTCTGAAAGGTGGCCCGGCACTGGCGGCGCCAGTACTCGCTGGGCTTCATCTTGATGGGCAGCTCCTTGAAGCGATCCTCCCACTCGTCGTCCATGCGGCGCAGCACATAGGGAATCCAGCCGATGCCGCTCTCGCCCAACACGATGCGCAGGCGCGGATGGCGCTCCAGGGCGCCGCTGTGGATCACGGAGGTGAGCAGGTAGCCGGGGTACATCTGGTTCACCGCCACCCGCGAGGCGGTGCTGGCCAGCTTCGCGGTCGCCGGCAGGTCGTCGGGCACCGGATCGCGCGGCCGGCCGATGGTGTGGAAGTGCAGCGGCAGGCCGATCTCCGCCACGGCCTTCCAGAGCGGCTCCCAGTAGGGGTTCCAGAGCGGCGTCATGTCCCAGGTGGGCGAGAAGTCCAGCCCGCCCACGCCGAGCCGGGCGACGCGCCGGGCCTCGGCGACGGCCGCCTCGACGGTGCCGCTGGGGATCGAGGCCAGCCCGACCAGGCGCTGGCGGTCGTACGTGCAGAACTCGGCCAGCCAGTCGTTGTAGATGCGGTACATCTCGATGGCCGCCTCGGGATCCTGGAGGTTGTTGCCCGCGCCGAGGATGCCGTAGATGACCTCGGCCTGGACGCCGTCGCGATCCTGATCCTTGAGCCGCAGCGCCGGGGTGGTCACGCGCTGCACGCCGGCCTTGCCGTCGTCGTAGAGCCCGGTGGTGGCCATCCGGTCGGCGCGGTGCACGTTGCCGGGGATATACTTGCGCCCCGCCGGCCCCACCGCGTTGACGTAGCCGAGGTTATAGCCCTTGGGCGTGACCCAGTGGGGCCCCTCGGGGGAATCGACGACCTTGGGCATGCGGGCCTTCATCGCCTGGGAGGCGTTGGCCACGAACAAGTCCTTGGGCAGCCAGCAGATGTCGATGTGGCAATCGGCGGAAATGCAGCGGTATTCCATGGCGCTCCCCCCTTCGAATGGAGTTGGCGGCTGCGGGCCCAGTACCTGCTCAGGCCGGGTCAGGCCGGCTCAGGCCGGGATCAGTCCGTAGAACTTGCCCACGTTCGCGCAGGTCATCTTGCGCGGGACATCGGCGGGCAGGTGGCCGAACTGCTTGCGGATGCACGCCTGGGAATCGGGCCAGACGATATGGCAGTCGGCCGAGATGCAGCGGTAATCCATGGCTCCCCCCAAAACATGGATGCGGCGCTATCGGCGTGCCGGGCCTCCCTCGGGCGCGGCACGCCACCGGCGGGCTCAGACCCTGACTCAGAACTTGAAGCAGACCTTCCGCGCGTTGTCCCTGTAGGTCGTGGCGTGGTCCATCGCCGTCTCGATCTGGTCGAGCGGGAAGACGTGGCTGATCAGCGGCGCGACGTCGATCTTCTTCCGCACGATCAGGTCCAGCGCGCGCTTGAACGAGAGCAGGTTCGGCTCGCGCAGCGTGTCGGTGGTGGCGTTGATCGTGAGCCGCCGGCGCTGGAAATCGTGGAAGTTGAAGGGCACCAGCTCCTGCGTATCGGGCTGGCCGAAGTAGAGGCCGTTGCCGCCTTCGCGGATCAGGCCGATGGATTGGGCGAGCGCCTCCCGGTTGCCCACGGCCTCGACGAGGTAATCCACCCCCTTGCCGTCGGTGTGGTCCATCACCGCCTGGTAGGCGTCCTGGCCGGCCTTGACCGGCACGTCCACCCCGAAGTGGCGGGAGATGGCCAGCCGCGCCTCCGACTTGTCGGAGGCGATCACCGTGGCGGCGCCGGCGTTCTTGAGGCTCCAGGCGAAGAACACCCCCGCCGAGCCCTGGCCCAGCACCATCACGGTCTTGCCCACCACGTCCACCGGCACGTGCCGCAGCGAGAAGATCGTGGTGCCGAACTGCTGCGCCATCAGGAGCTGCTCGAGGGGCACGTCGGTGGGCGGCACCTTGACCAGGTAACGGGGCTGGATGGTCTGGTAGTCGGCGAAGGTGCCGGTGCGGTTGAGCCGGCCCGGGATCGTCAGCACCAGCTCGCCCTTCTTGAAGTCGGGCAGCCTGCTCTCTTCGATGTAGCCGATGCCCTCGTGGCCCGGCGTCCCCGGGTTCGCGACCCGCGGCTGCAGGGGCAGCTCCGAATGCACCACGTGCACGTCGCTGCCGCAGATGGCGGCCCACGCCGTTTTCACCAGGACTTCGTCCTGCTTCGGCGGCAGCACGTCCACCTGCTCGCAGACAATCTTGTGCTTCGCCAGCACGTGGCTCGCCCGCATCTTCATCGTCGCTTCCTCCCGCTGCGCACCCGTTGCCTGCCGAAGCCGCGCGTCGAATGATTCGCCGTGACCGGCTGAGATGCTTCCTATCGCAAGCGCCTCCGGCTGACAAGCGGTCGCGGCTCCCGTGCTGGGCGAGCGTCCCGGAAGCACACCGGCGGTGGAGCCGCCCCGGGGCGGGTCGCGACGAGGGCAGAGAATTGCATGGAGTCGCCGGCGCGGCGCGCAGCCTGGCCCGGCCGGGGCATGAGGGCGCTATTGCGACAGTTGATCCACGCTCCGGTAGGCTGGCTCGCGATGCTGTCCTTGCTCCGGCGGGGGCGAGTGGGGTACTGAGGACGCGCGGGTTCCGGGCGGGGGCGCCGCCCGGCCCGGCCCGTGGCGCCGCCGACCGCACGCATGCGCGGAAAACCCCCGGGTGCGCCCATCACCCGCTACGGCCAAGGAGCACGATGACCCCAGCGACGCAGCAGGCCTGCCACTTCGTGAGCAGCGAAGGCAAGTCATGCCGGCACACGGCGGAGCCGGGCGGCGAGCTCTGCTTCTGGCACGACCCGAAGGCCCCCAAGGCGGGCCCGGATATCAAGCTGCGACTGGAGACGGAAGCCAAGGCGGGCCACTCGCTGGAGGGCTACCAGCTCCAGTACGCCGATCTGCGCAACATCTGGCTCACCCCCAACGCCGACGGCAGGCCGATTCGGCTCTCCCATGCCGATCTTTCCCGCTGCAACCTGCAAGGGGGCCATCTGTTCAATCTCGATCTGCGGGGCAGCACGCTGCTCAAGGCCGACCTGAGCGGCGCCAACCTCAACCGGGCCTCCCTGGAGCACGCGAACGTGCTGGGCGTGATCCTGGAGGGCACGAAACTGGAGCAGGTGAGCTGGGGCCACCGGGTGCGGCAGGAGGACGGCGCGCACCACGCGCACCGGCGCGGACAGTCCGGTGAGGCATACCAGCTCTACGGCGAGGCGGAGGAAGTGTATCGCACGCTCAGCAAGGCCTGCGACGAACGCGGCTATTTCGACCTGGCGGGCGACTTCCTCCACCGCGAGCTGGTGATGCGGCGCATGCAGATGCGGCGCTGGACCCGGGCGTGGCTCTGGTCCAAGCTGGTGGACATGCTCTGCGGCTACGGGGAGCGCACCGACCGGGTGATCGGGTTCTCCCTGACGGTGATCCTGGGGTGGGCGTTGCTCTACTTCCTGTTCGGCGTGGTGGGGCCCGAAGGGGAGATCGCCTACAACTCCGATAAGGCGTTCATGGAAAACCTGGGCGCCTACCTGAAGTGCGTGTATTACAGCGTCATCACCTTCACGACCGCCGGTTTCGGCGATATCCTCCCCGTCACGCCGTTGACACGCACGTTGGCGGCGATGGAAGCGTTTACGGGTGCGTTCGCGATCTCCCTGTTCGTGGTGGTGTTCGTGCGCAAGATGACGCGCTGACGCTGCCTTGCCGCGGACGACCGCCGCATGGCAACCTTGGCACCATTCGCGCGGACGCCTCCCTACGCCTCACGCCTTGTAGCCGAAGCGGCGCAGCATGGCCTTGCGCTCGGCGATGTCGGCGTCCTGCTCGATGCCGAGCGGCGACTCCCCGTCGATCACCCCCAGGATGCCCCGACCCTGCGGCGTCTCCGCCACGATGGCCTGCACCGCGTTCGACGTGGCGCAGAAGATGCGGCACACCTCCGGCACCTGCCGGATCGCCCCCAGCACGTTGATCGGGTACGCCTTGCGCAGGAACACGATGAAGCAGTGACCGGCGCCGAGGGCCTGGGCGTTTTCGCGGGCCAGCGCGCAGAGCTCGGCGTCGGTGCCGCTCCAGCGCACCAGCCGCAGCCCGGAGGCCTCGCAGAAGGCCAGGCCGAAGGCGATGCCTGGCACCGCGTTGACGAGGGCCTCGTGCAGGTCCTCGACCGTCTTGATAAAATGGGACTGCCCGAGGATCACGTTGACGTCGTCGGGCTTCCGAATGTCCACCGTGGTCAATTGCGGGGTCATCGTGCAGCGTCTCCCGTCTGGCCCGGTCCGGAGCGCGTCACCACGGACCGAGCACGAAGAACAGCACCGCAACGTAGTGGCAGGCGCCGCCCGCCAGCACGAACCCGTGCCAGATGGCGTGGCTGAACGGCAGCCGCTCCCAGAGGTAGAACAGCGTCCCCGCGCTGTAAACCACGCCGCCGGCCGCCAGCCAGAGGAACCCCGCCGGGGGCAGCGCCCGCCAGAGCGGCACGATGGCGATCAGCACCAGCCAGCCCATCCCCAGATAGAGCAGGGTCGAGAGCAGATCGAAGCGACCAGCGTACCAGATCTTGAGCAGGATCCCCGCCAAGGCCAGCCCCCAGATCACGCCGAACAGGCTCCAGCCCCAGCCGCCGTTCAGCGAGACCAGCGTGAAGGGGGTGTACGTGCCGGCGATCAGGAGGAAGATGCCCGCGTGGTCGAGGGCCTGCAGCACCCGCTTGGGCCGCGGCCGCGCCACGCCGTGATACAAGGTGGAGGCGGAGTAGAACAGCACCAGCGTCGCGCCGTAGATGCTGAAGGTGACGATGTGCCAGGCGTTGCCGTGGAGGCTCGCGAACACGATCAGCACCACGGCCCCGCCGAGGGACAGCAGCAGGCCGATGGCGTGCAGCAGCGTGTTGATGGCCTCCTCGCGGCGGGTCTGCCCGGAAATCGGGGAGATCGCGCGTCGTCTGCCGTTCTGCGTCATGACCCTCGTGCCGGGATCGTCGTTGCGGAAGGCGGCGGCAGGGGGTGCTGCGCGGCCGGCGCCAAGTGCTGGAGAGATTCTACCGCCGCCCGCCGCTCCGCGCCAGAGCGCCGTGGCGGGTGGGTGCTCGACGGCTGCGGTCTGCAGGGCCGAGCGCCCGCCCACGGCGGCGCCCCTGCGATTGTAAGGGCGGCCACCGACGGCGGACGGGCGGCGACGCGAGGGTAGGGCGAAGCCCCTGCTCCGGAAGGGCGGCGAGTCGTTCGGCTCGCCGCCGCCGGAGCACGCGTTCACCCACGATCAGGGGGCAGGCCATGAAGCGAACGTCGCTGCTGGTTTCGATCCTCGTGCTGCTGGTGCTCGCGATAGCGTTGGGCGGCTGTCCCAGGGGCGGCAGGATGATGGGCGAGCTGTCCGGCTCCGCGCACAGCCTCCGCGCCTGATGGCTCCGGGGGCCGGGCACGCTCCGTACCGGATTTGCAGCCCAGACGGATTTACATCGGTTTGTCCAGCGCCGCCTGAACGAGCACGATGCGACGTTCCCGGAGATTGCGCACTTGGCTCTCGAACTTGGCCAGCGTGTTTCGACCCATCAGGACGTTCGTTCCGAGCGGCGGAAAGCCGCGCGAGCGGAAGGCCTCCACGCGTTCTTCGATCCACGCCAAGCCGGGAACGCTCACGTCCTCCCAATGGATGGCCCGCAGGCCAAGCCCCGCGAGCAGGCGCTGCAGGTCGTCAGGAGCGATCAGGGCACTGAGGGATGGCTCGTCGGCCCAGGGCACCGGGAACGCCACCTCCCCGCCCGGGCCCTGAAAAACGTCGTGAAAGAGCAGGCGGCCGCCGGGCTTGAGCACGCGCACCATCTCGGCATACAGACGCGGTTTGTCGGCAATGTTCATCTGGGCGTGCTCCGTCCAGACCGCGTCGTAGCTCGCATCCGCGAAGGGCAAGGCCAAGGCGCTGCCGTGCCGGAAGTCGACGTGGCGATCCATGCCCAGGCGCCGGGAGAACAGCGCGGCGACCCGGCAATACTCTTCCGTCACATCGAGCCCGGTCACGTGGCAGCCGAACCGGGTGGCGAGATAGCGGGCCGAGCCGCCCAAGCCGCAGCCCACATCCAGCACGCGGGTGCCGGATCCCAGCGCGCAAAGTTCCGCCAACTCCCGTGTGGCGGCATGTCCGCGAATATGGAACTGGTCGACCGGGGCGAGATCCTCCGGCCGCAGCGCATGGAGATCGAGACCCATTTGCATGAGCCTTTCGGTAATGGTGTCGCCGAGATTGCCGCGCGTCCAGTACGCCTCGATGGATTTCTCTTCGATCGTCATATCCCCCCTATCGGTTCGTGCACGCAGAAGGATGCCGTCGCCCAGCCCCGTCCGCTTTGTGTGGCGCCGTCAATGGCAGTCTGAACCCAAGGCGGCGCCACGCCGGCCGGGCCAGGCCTCGCCCTGTCGGCGCCACGCGCGGCGCGGCGCCTGAGGCTTATCGGCCGCGGAAGTTGGCCTTGCGCTTCTCCATGAACGCGGCCACGCCCTCCTTGTGGTCCTCGCTCGATCGGCAGCGGCCCTGGGTTTCGGGCTCGCGCTCGAGCATGGTGCGGTAATCGGCCAGCACCGCCATGTTCACGTTCTGCTTCATGTAGCGGTAACTGAGCATGGGCCCATGGGCGATGCGCTCGGCGACGGCCAGCGCTTCTTCCCAGAGCTTTTCGTGGGGCACGACGCGGTTGACGATCCCGACGCGCAGCGCCTCCTCGGCCCCGATCAGGTCAGGGAGGAACAGCAGCTCCTTGGCCTTGGCCGGACCCACCGCATGGGTGAGCCCCCAGGTGATGCCGAAGTCCCCCGAATAGCCGATGCCGGCGAACGCGGTGCCGAAGCGGGCTTGGTCCGAGCAGATACGCAGGTCGCACGCCAGCGCCATGCCCATCCCGGCACCCGCCGCCACGCCGTTCACCACGGCGATGGTGACCTTGGGCATCGTCTGGAGCAGCAGGGGGAACTCGTGCCGTGCGCGCAGGCTGTCGATGCTGCCCTCCAGCGTGGCGGCGGCGGAGGAGATGCTCGTCCCCTCGGACATGCGCTTGATGTCGCCGCCCGCGCAGAAGCCGCGCCCCGCCCCGGTCAGCAGCACGCAGCCGACGTCGTCGCTGGTGAGCATGGCCTTGAGCGCCGCCGTGGCCGCATCGCCCATGGTGGGCGTGAGGGAATTCAGCTTGTCGGGGCGGTTGAGCGTCAGGATTCCGACGCGGTTCTTGATTTCGACCAGCAGCTCGTCCGTCATGGGTTCTCCTTGGTTCACGGCTTGGCGTGAGGGTTTCGGTCGGTGGCGCCGCGGCGCGGGACGCGCATTTCCGCGTCCCCACCCCACCCTTCGGGCACTCCTCCCCACCAGGTGGGGAGGGGATGGGGAGGGGACGCGCGGCTACGTCGCGTAGCGACCGGTTGTGCGCAGCTCGTCGAGCATGGCCATGATCCGGTTGACGGCGAACTGCTCGAAGTCGAGCCCGCTGGAGGTCTCCCCCGGCGCGGCCGCCCGGTCGTACCGCTCGCGCTGGGCGGCCAGGAAGGCCCGGCAGTCGAGCGGCGCGCCGATGCGGAACTCGACCCGGTCCTGGCGCGGCCGCTCGTCCTCCATGCGCGGCAGGGGGGGCAGGGTGTTGCCCGCCATGCTGATCAGGTAGGCCGTATCGAACGAGTCCAGGTAGCTCGTGGTCTCCCTGACCGGGATGTTGTCCTCGTCCGGCTTCCAGCGCCCGCCCAGGGGGAACAGCACGAAGATGTACCCCTGCCGCTTCAGGCGCAGCAACTCGCGGAACGCCGCCCGGTTGATGCGGCCGGCCTGGCGCTCGTTCTCCGCGCGTGCGAGCGCCTGCTGCGCCGTCTCCCCGGGGGTCGGCGGCGGCAGCTCGCGCCGGGGCACGATCACCAGCCGCGAGTAGCGCTCGGTGAACATCTTGATCAGCTCCGAGGACTCGTTGAGCTTCCGCCCGGCGACGTAGATCAGCCGATCGAGGATCTCGTGGTAGCGCGGATCTTCGCGACGCAGCAGCGCGTTGAACGAGGTCACGTCGAGGTTACCGCGGTGCTCGGGCAGGAAGATCACGCTGCGCCCCTGGCGCAGCTCGCCCAGGCAGTGATCGAGATGTTCCAGCCCCACCACTCCCGAGCCCGGCAGCAGCAGTTTGAGCTGAAAGGCCTCGAACTCGTCGCGCCCTGCGGTGTTGGCGGGCTGGTAGACGTTGTCCGGCACGATCACCCGGTCCTTGCCGGGCTCGTGGCGGGCCATCAGCTTGGCCACGAGCTCCTGCACCAGCCGTTCCAGTTGTTCGGGCGTCACGGGAGTTCCCGGCCGGGCGGTGACGATGAGGGTGTCTGGTATCCGCGAAAGGTCGTGCCGTCGAATGCACCTCCTCGGCGCGTGAGGGTCACGAGCGTCTCCCCGTCGCCACCGGCGCCAGCCGGTACTGGCCGTTGCCGAAGAACGTGCCGCGCTGGGCGGCGAACACGGCGACACAGGCCCGCAGGTAGAGATCCCACAGCTTGACGAACCGGTCGTCGATCGCGGTCTCCTCGCGAATGCGATCCAGGTTGTGCCAGAAATTGGCGAGCCACGCCTCCAGCGTGCGGCGGTAGTTGGAGCCGTTGAGGAACCACTGCGCCTCCACCCGCAGATGCCGTTGGTGCGCCAGCAGCTCCTGCTCGAACCAGATCGCGCCGCCGGGGAAGATGTAGGACGTGAGGAAGGGGTCCTCGCGCGGGCGCTCCGAGATGCGGTCCAGCGGACGGCGGAATACGATGTAGTGCAGCAGCACCCGGCCCTCCGGGTGCAGCCAGCCGTGCAGCTTCTTCAGCGCACCCTCGAGGTTCGTGACGTGCTCGAAGAAGCCGATGCTGACGATGCGGTCGTAGCGCTCGACCAGCTCGACGGTGTTGAAATCGGCCTGGATCAGCCCGAAGCGCGGCGTGTTGAGCGGATGGCCGCGCTCGGAGCGCCTGTCGTTGATGTAGCGGCACTGCACCGCGCTCAGGTTGAGGCCGTGCACGGTCGCACGGGGAAAGCGCTGCAAGACGTAGCCCGCGAAGCTGCCGAACCCGCAGCCCACATCGAGGATGCGCTCCCCATCGCGGATGCCGGCCTTGTCGCACAGGTCCGCCAGCATGGCGTGCTGGGCCTCCTCCAGCGTCGTCGCGCCGCGCTCCCACAGCGCCATCGAGTACTTCATGCTGGGGCCCAGGAACCGCTCGAACAGCGCGCGGGGCAGGTCGTACTGGGTCGCGATCAGCTCGCGGCTCTTCACCGCGATGACCCGCTCCCGGCGCGCCGGGGGCTGCGGGATGCCCGGCGCGAGCCGGCTCCAGAGCAGCGCCAGCCGCCCGCGGGTCTCGACGTAGACCTCCAGCGCCCACTGCAAGAGGGGGCCCGGGATGCGCAGCCGACTCGCCAGGTAGCGTTCGACCAGCCAGAGCTTCATGGAAAGCACTCCTTGTGATCCCCCGCGGTCGCCGTCGGCGGGCGTCGACCCGCGGACTCGGGACGCGTGCGCAAGCCGTGGCGGCCACCCGGGACCGTCGGCCCGCACCCGCGGCCCTCACCCGCGTCCGTCCTGGCGGCGCCGCGGATCGAGCACGTCGTTCAGCGCGTCGCCGAACAGGTTGAATCCCAGCACCACGGCCATGATGGCCAGCCCCGGCGCCATCGAGACGTGCGGGGCCTCCAACAGCACGTGCTTGCCCTCGGCGAGCATGGCGCCCCAACTGGGCACGCCCACCGGCACGCCGAGCCCGAGAAAGCTCAGGCTGGCCTCCGCCAGGATCGCCCCCGCGACCGCGAACGACGCCTGCACGATCACCGGGGAGAGCACGTTCGGCAGCACGTGGCCGGCCATCACCCTGAGGTCGCCCGCTCCCGTGGCCTGCGCCGCGAGCACATAGTCCAGTTCCTTTATCCACAATACCTGTCCGCGCACAAGTCGGGCAAATCCGGTCCAGCCGAGGGCCGAGAGCGCGATCACCACGTTGGCCAGCCCCGGCCCCAGCACCGCGACCAGGGCGATGGCCAGCAGCAGGCCGGGGAAGGCGAGCAGCACATCGACGAGCCGCATCAGCGCCTGGTCCCACCACCCGCCCAGGTAGCCGGCGGCGAGGCCCACCGCCACGCCCAACGTCGCCGAGAGCGCCACCGTCGCCACCCCCACCAGCAGCGAGACCCGCGCCCCATAGAGCAGCCGGCTGAGGATATCGGCGCCCTGCTCGTCGGAGCCCAGCCAGTGGGCGGCGCCGGGCGGTTCGAGCGCAGCGGCCAGCTCGACCGCCAGCGGATCGTAAGGCGCCAGCCAGGGCGCCAGCAGCGCCGGCAGCAGGAAGCCCGCCCCCAGCAGCGCGGCGAGCACGATGGCGCGCGTCTCGGCCCGTCTCATGGCACGCGGATCCTCGGGTCGGCCAGGCCGTAGAGCAGGTCCGTGACCAGGTTCACCGCGATGTAGGTGGTAGCGATGAAGAGGATGCAGCCCTGCACCACCGGGTAGTCGCGCTGGTTGATGGCCTCCAGCAAGAGCGTGCCCAGCCCCGGCCAGTCGAAGATGCTTTCGGTGATGATGGCCCCCGAGAGCAGCACGCCCACCTGCAACCCGACGATGGTGATGATGGGGACGAGCGCGTTGCGGAGCGCATGGCGCAGCACCACCCGCCACCGCCCCAGGCCGCGCGCGCGCGCGTTGCGGATGTAGTCCTCGCCCAGCACGTCGAGCAGCGCGGCGCGGGTGATGCGGGAGAGCAGCGCCGCCATGCCGGTGCCCAGGGTCAGGGCGGGCAGCACCAGGTGCTCGATCCCGCCGCGCTCGTTGACCGGCAGCCAGTCCAGCCGGATCGCGAACACCAGGATCAGCAGCGGGCCGAGCCAGAAGTTGGGCATGGCCGCGCCCAGCACGGCGAACAGCATGGAGCCGCTGTCGAGCAGGTGGCCCCGCTGAATCGCCGCCAGGATGCCCAGCGGCAGCGCCAGCGCGAGCGCCACGGCAATGGCGCCCAGCATCAGCTCGACCGTGGCGGGCACCCGCTCCAGGATCAGCCCGGCCACGGGGCGCCGGCTGTGCAGCGACTGCCCCAGGTCGCCCCGGGCGGCGTTCAGCAGGTAGCGCCCGTACTGCTGGGGGATGGGCCGGTCCAGGCCGAGCGCGTGGCGCAGCTGCTCGCGGTCGGCCGGCAGCGCGTTCTCCCCGAGCATCAGGTCCACCGGGTCGCCCGGCACCAGGTGCAACAGGAAGAAGACGAGCGTCAGCACCCCCAGCAGGATGGGCAGCGTCCAGAGCAGTCGCCGCAGCAGGAAGGTCATGGCCGCCCCCGCTCGCTCATGGCGACCCCTTGCGCACCCGGGCCAGGGCCTGGAAATCGCCCGCCGGGTGCAGCCGGAACCCCGCCAACGCCCGGGAGACGATGGCGATGTTGTTGGTGTGCCAGAGGCTCAGGTAGGGCAGATCCTCCGCCAGCAGCCGCTCGACGCGGTGATATAGCTCGCGGCGCCGGGCGGGGTCCGCTTCCGCCCGCCCGGCCTCGAGCAGCCGGTCCAGGGCCGGATTGCGGTAGCGCACCCGGTTGCGCCCGGCGGGCGGCAGGCGGGTCGAGTGGAACAGCTCGTAGTAGAAGTCCGGGTCGCTCACGCCGATCCAGCGCAGCGAGAAGAGCTGGAAGTTCCCCTTCTGGATGTCGTCGTAGAACGTGGCCCACTCGTAGGAGCGCACGTCCACCGTCACGCCGACCTTGGCCAGATCGCTCTGGATCACGCGCGCCTGGAAGATGGCCGAGCGGTCGGTCGAGGTCTTGTAGGTCAGCCCGAAGCGCCGGCCGCCCGCGAGCGGGTAGCCCGCCTCGTCGAGCAGCCGCCCGGCCAGGGCGGAGTCGTACGCCGGCGGCTCCAGCCCCGGCGCGTGGAACGGGCTGCCGGGCGGCATCAGCCCCGTAGCGCGGGTCGAATGGCCGTGCTGGCGGTGGCGGATCAGCGCCGCCACGTCGATGGCATGGGCCAGGGCGCGCCGCACCTTGACGTTGCCCAGCATCGCATCCGCCAGGTTGAACCCCAGGTATTGGTAGGTCAGCCCCGGCGCCTCCTCTACCCGGTAGCGGGTCGAGAGCGGCTTGCGCAGGAACCCTGCGACCTTCTCCAGCGGCACGACGTTGAGGGCGAGGTCGATCTCGCCCTTGCGCAGCTTGAGCAGGCGCGTGCTCTCGTCGCGCACCACCTTGAAGACGATGCGCTCCACGCCGGCCCGCGCGCCGCGATAGCGCTCGTTGCGGTCGAGCACGATCTCCCCCACCGCGCTGGAGCCGAAGCGGAAGGGGCCGGTGCCGGCGAGCGGACGCGCCGCTCCCGCGCGCCGCGAGCGCACCGGCACGATCAGGTCGCTCAGGAACGAGGCGTAGGGCCCCCGGAGGTCGATCTCGACCGCCAGCGGCCCGGTGACGCGCACGGCGGCCACCTTGTCGCGCAGCACGGAGCCGTAGGGCGAGCCGGTGCGCGGCGCCATCAGGGTTTCGAGCGTCCAGGCCACGTCCCCCGCGTCGAGGGGCGAGCCGTCGTGGAAGACCACCCCGGGCGGGAGGGCGAGCGCGTAGCGCGTGGGGCTGAGCCGCTGGACCGTGCGCGCCAGTCCGGGCACCACTTCGAGCTGGTCGTTCAGCCGCAGCAGCGTCTCGAACACGAGCTGATGGGAGATGTGCACGCCGTTGGCGTCGGTGGCGAACACGGGGTCGAGCGTCTTGGGCTCGGCCTCCAGCAGCACCACCAGCTCGCTCCCGGCCGCGGCGGCAGGGCCGGGCCGCAGCGCCGGCGCGGCCAGGAGCAGCACCAGCAGCAGGCGGAGCGCCATCATCGCCACGGTCGAGGCGTCTGGTATCGGATCATGGGCCGAGGCGTCCGGGGATCAGTTCGCCCAGCAGGTCTGCGACGTGCTGGCGCAACTGTCGATGACGATGCCGGTATTGTCCTTCAGGGTCACGGTATCGGTCGAAATCCAATTGTCGACATTCGTGCCGTAGACATCGGTGGAGGTGTCGGAGCCGCTGGCCGAGTGGAACCTGACAAATTGGCCTCGGAAAAGCGTGAATGCCTTAAACTTGTACACTTCCGTTGTGGTCCCAGTCTTGTCGCTGCTGAGCGTCCAGTCTTTAATGTCCACATCGAACACGGTGCTCACGTTCGCCAGCACCACCAGTTCGGTTTGGATCGGAGCCACGAGCACGATGTGAACGTTTCCGGCCGCGGACCCGCCGCTGCTCGGCGTCGTGTCGGCGGCATTGTTGAACGGGTAGTCCTTGTCCTCGGCCTCCTGGAGGCAACCCGCGAGCGCCGCCGCGAGCGCGAGTCCCAGCAGCAACCGTGCAATGCCCGCCTTGGCGATGCCTGCCGTGCCCATGCTCGCCCACCCTCAGAAGTTGGCCGCCGCCGGCGGGGCGCAACGCGCCCGGTGGCGCCACGGCCCATTCGGCCCATCGTAGCCGAGGGGGGCCTTGAACTCAACGACGGGCAGGGCGGGGTGGTGGCTCCGATTGAGGGCGAACGCTCCCGCTGGCGGCCGCACCCTCCCCGACCCGCCCGCTCCGCAAGGAGAGGGAGGGAGCCCCGAACCAGCCACCCGCGCGGGATGCCATCACCCCTCCCCACTTGGTGGGGAGGGGCAGGGGTGGGGACGCCGCGCCGGCGGCGGGGGCGCGGTCGCGGCCCGCGCCTCAGCCGCGGTAGCGGTGGGGGTCGAAAGCCTCGCGGATGCCCTCGTTGATCAGCACCAGCAGCAGCAGGGTGACGAACATGCTGCCCACGGTGAAGGTGGCCAGCCACCAGGCGGTGCCGAAGTGGGAGAGCGCCTGCCGCAGCAGCTCGCCCCAGCTCGGCGTGGGGGGCGGCACCCCGAAGCCGAGGTAGTCGAGCGCGGCGATGCCGGTGATGCCCTGGGCGATGGTGAACGGCGTGAACGTGACGAACGGCGTCAGGGCGTTGGGCAGGATGTGGAGCGCCATGATCCGCACGGTCGAGGCGCCCGAGGCTTCCGCCGCCAGCACGAACTCGCGCCGCCGGAGCGCGAGGAACTCGGCGCGCTGATACTGTGCGATATGCGGCCAGCCGAACAGGGCCGAGAGGGCGATCAGCAAGGGCAGCCCCGGCGTGAAGATCGCGATCAGGATCAGGATCAGGAAGAACACCGGCACCGAGCTCCAGACCTCGCTCAGCCGCTGGCCCAGGAAATCGATCCATCCCCCGAAGAAGCCCTGCAGTGCCCCGAACGTCATGCCGAGCGCGAAGGAGACCGCCCACACCGAGAGCGCGTACACCATCGAGAGCCGGAAGCCGTAGAGCAGCCGCACCAGCAGGTCGCGCCCCTTGTCGTCGGTGCCGAGCCAGTGGCGGCCCCCCGGCGGCGCGGGGAAGGCTGCGAGCGCGAGGTCGGTCTCGTAGGGGCCCCAGGGGATGGGCGGCCAGATCGCCCAATCGCCCGGCCCCAGGCTCAGCCGGCGGTAGTCCGCCACGAATGTGCCCTCCTGCCCAAAGGTCGCGGGGGCGTAGCGGACGAGCACCGGGGCGTACCAGCTCCCCTCGTACCGCAGCAGCAGCGGCCGGTTGTTCGCCAGCAGCTCCGCCGCCAGCGACAGCGCGCACAGCCCCGCCAAGAGCAGCAGCGAGCCGTACGCCGCCCGCCGCGAGCGGAACGCGCGCCAACGCTGCCGGGTGAGGTGGGAGAACATGGACCTCGACTATTGATGTGCGGGGCGTGCTACGCTGAAATCCGTATTCGCCGTATCTCCGAGGTGCTGGGTGCCGATGCCCATACTCACTATTCAGACCAACAGCTACTCTCCGCTCATCGGGCGGATTTCGGAACTCGTCACCAATCTCACCACACTCGAAAGCGCTGAACGGCGGACATCGGTAGAACTGCTGACCCAATTTGTGACTCCACTGGCCATCACACCTCTGGCGCACCCATTTTGCGAACGGGAATTGAACTGGATATGCGACCTCCCAAGCGTGCGTGCCTACCTCGAAACCGTCTCGTTCCCCTGTGGTCGCGGCATCGATGAACGCCGGCAACCGGGCGCCTCGTATTTCCCGATAGTACACGTGTCCCTTGCGGGAGTTCCGCCCGAGGAGAAGTACAGGCGGTTCGAGGTCTTGCACAACCTGTATCTCGACCTGTTGAAGAACAACATCAATGATCTCGATCCGTTGAAGAATAAGAAGACTGGGCGCGAATTTCTCACCTTGACGACAGCCAGCACGTTTGGCTTTCTGCTTGGTGAGATTGGCACCAACGTGAACGAACATGCCGACGCTTCGGACGTCTATCTCTTCGCCCAGTACTGGCCCAAGGTGGATGCCTGCGAACTGTGTTTGGTGGATAATGGCAGAGGGCTTTGTGGCTCCTTGCTCGCCGCAGGACGGAAAGTGACTGACGATCTCGATGCCATCCGCAAAGTGGTCACCGACGGGTTATCGTCGAAGTATGAGAGCGGCCAGTTGGCTCGTGGAACGGGCATCCGCAACACGATCCGCCTGCTGACCAATCAAGTGGTCAACGGGGAGTTCGCGATCATCTCGGGCAAAGCCGGATACGTTTGCTCCCCGCCGGGCACGTTGACTTTCGTTGAGTTCGGCTCGTTTGCATGGCAGGGCACAATCGTCCACATGCGTCTCAAGCGCCCCACGCGCCAAGTGAGCATCTATGACCACATCGCCTAGACGCATCTTGCTTCGAGACCTGCACGGCACAAAGAGCCTCGTGACGCGGGAATCGGCCATCGAGATCGCGCGTTTGATCCACGAGGGCCCCGAAAGCCAGATCGACCTTGATTTCGGGGGGATAGAGTCCACAACGCGGTCTTTTATGGACCAGCTCAATCATGAAATTCACCGAGTGCCAGGGAAAGAGGTACGCATCGTCAATATGACGACGGATATCGCCGCCATGTACGATCGCGTGCGTCGCCGTCGACCCAAGCCGCAAGTGGACCCGAGTGTGCAAAACGCTCCGGTAATACGGCTATGACCTCCCCGTCTCCTCACTTCGCGAAATCGATTCTCGGGTCCACGAGCACGTAGAGGAAGTCGGAGACGAAGTTGCCGGCCATCAGCACCAGGCTCACCAGGGAGAGCAGCCCGAGCAGCACCGGGTAGTCGCGCGCCAGGAGGGCGTTGTAGAAGAGCAGCCCCATCCCGTCGAGGGAGAAGATCTGCTCGATGAACAGGTTGCCCACGAAGAACACGCCGAGGAAGCCGCCGAGCCCGGTGGCGATGGGGATCAGCGCGTTGCGCAGCACGTGGCGGTAGAACACCGCACGCTCGGCGAGGCCCTTGGCGCGGGCGGCCGTCACGTAGGCCTTGCCGATCTCCTCGAGGATGGCGTTCTTCATGAGCAGGGTCAGGGTGGCGAAGTTGCCGATCAGGTAGCACAGGAGCGGCAGCACGAAGTGGTGCAGGCGGTCCAGCACCTGCTCCCAGGGCCCCATCAGGTCGTGAAAGTCGGCCACGGCGCCGGAGATCGGGAACCAGTCGAGAAAGCTCCCCCCGCCGAACAGCACGATCAGCAGGATGCCCAGCATCAGCGGGGAGACGGCGTAGCCCACGAACACCAGCACGGACGTGCCGAAATCGAACCAGGTGCCGTCGCGCACGGCCTTGGCGATCCCCAGGGGGATGCACACCAGGTACGTCAGCACGAACGCGGCCACCCCGAACTGCAGCGAGACCGGGAACTTGCCGGCGATCACGCGGATCACCGGCTCCCCGTGGACGAACGAATCGCCGAAGTCCAGGCGCGCCAGGTTCCCCAGCCACAACCCGTAGCGCACCAGCAGCGGCTTGTCGTAGCCGAACTGCCGGCGCAGCTCGGCGAGGATTTCCTCGTTGACGCCCTGGGCGGTGCCGGCCGAGCCGCCGGCCGAGACCGCGGGCGCCGGCCCACCGCCGGAGACGGCGCCGAAGCGGATCTCGCGCAGCATCTGCTCGATGGGGCCGCCCGGCGCCAGGTTGACGATCACGAACGTGACCAGGGTGATGCCCAGGAACGTGGGCACCATGGCCAGCAGGCGGCGGAGAAAGTACCCGGTCATGCGCTGCCGGACGGGCACTGCGGAGCGCGAACGGCCCGCATGGCACTCCTCGCAGGAGGGGTGGGATCGCTGCGGACGGGCAGGCCGGCGCACCGCCCCCCGGCCCGCGCATGGCCCTCCTGGCCGACGCACGCCAGGGCCGCTGGGCGTGACGCTACTTGAACGTGATCTCGCTCAGGTCCTTGAGGAAGATCTCGTAGCTGCCGTAGCGCGTATCGCCGTAGGCCTTGCTGGTGCGATCCATGGCGACGTCGATGGTCTCCCCGACCTGCAAGGTCACGCGCGCGAGCACCTGCTCGGGCAGCGCCGTCTTGGCATCCGCCAGCACCTTCAGCGACTTCACCTTGGTGAACGGCAGCGTGATGGTGGCGTTTCCATACTGGGCCTTGAAGTAGACGTGGCCATCCCAACTGAAGCGCTCGGCCTCGATGATGTTCCCCTTCAAATCGGTGACGGTCGCCGTGTAGTTCTTCTCCGGGATCGGGATGGTCTTGGCGCCGCTGCCGGAATCGCCCAGCCCGAGCGACCACACCGCCGCCGCCAGCACCAGCGCCGCCGCGACCACTCCGCCCCTCGCCCGGCTCACCGCGGGGGCTCCAGCCTTGATGGGATGCCCTGCCCTCACGCGTCGCTCCTCTTCCGCGGATGGAACTGCGCCGGCCCACGCCCCCCTGCGCTGCCCCTGCCGCACTTCGGCCCATTGGCATTCTAGCACGGTGTACGGCGAAACGGCGCCGATGACAACCCAGGGCGCTCCGCGCCGGCTCAAGGGACGGTCGCCGCCGCCGGCACGGTGTAGAGGGCTTCCACGGCATCGATATCGGCGCCGGAAAAGTTGGCGTCGCTCTGGGTGTTGCCGTAATCGGCCCAGCGCGTGCCGCCATCAGTCAGCCGCACGTAGCAGGCCAGGAAGCCGTCCGGGGGGCCGGGGATCGCGGCCAGGTCGAAGCGGTCGCCGCCTTCGTTCGCTGGGATGACCCCCGCGAAGCCCGTGTAGCGTGCGGGGTCGATGAGCGCCTTGCCAGCGTCGATGGTGGGCGGAAACTCGTACCAGGTGCTGCCGTCGGCCGAAACCTCCACCGTGGCCAGCTCATTGTTCGTGCCGGCGTTACCCTGGCTGTCGGTGGTGCGGAACGGGTTCTCGATGACGACGATGTCCGCACCCGGACCATCCACCGCGCAGCGCCGGTCGGCCGGGTCGCCGGCGGCACCGAAGCCCAGCACCAGGGTGCCGCCCAGGGCGCTGCTGAGCGCGGGGTTGTACCCCAGCGACACGACGTTGGTGTAATCGCCGGGTGGACCGAGCACGCGGCTCGGATCGAAGAAGTACGGCCAGGCCGGCGCGCCAATCTTGGACCAGGGCGAACTGAAGCTCCCGCACCCGCTGATCAGATCAGCACGGTTCGCCGCCGCCACAGCCTCGGCCGCCGCCGGCGTCACGGCATCGTATGCAGACTGGCAGTAGTAGATATCGCCGCCCGAAATCACCCAGTCGAATCGGCTGTACAAGTTTGGATTGTACGGATCCGTGGCGTCATTCTGCCCTATCAGGTACTGGCCGGCGTTGTTGTACGAGCTGGTGTGGACGAGCTGGGTTCCGCACACGGCCGAGGTCGCCTCCCACTTCTGAAGATTGATCGTATAGGCCGTGCTGCCGCAGTAGACGACCGTCACGTTCGGGTACGTACCGTTGATGACGAGCGTGCCGGGCGCGTAGGCGAGCACCCGGTTGGCATAGGCGGGCGTGGGCGGGCTGTCCTTGGTGTCCGGCTGGCACGCGGCCAGCAGCGCCAACAGCAGGGCAAACGGCAGCGCGGCGCGAGAGGGCGCGATCCATCGCATGGCGGGTTTCCTTTCCGTGGCGGGGTTCAGGGTACGGTGTGCTCGACGCAGGTGACGCCGCCGTTGCCCGAGGCGAGGTCGTGATCGGCCTGCACGGCGCCGGTGGCGGGGTCGAGCCGGGCCAGCCGGGCGTGGCCGAACCCGCCCGTGGCCGCGTAGAGCGCGGGGTCGGGCGACGACGTGGCATAGAGCGGCCCGGTGAGGCGCGGCAGCGCGGGGTCGAAGGGCAACAGGTCGCGCGCGGCGAGGTTCACCGTGCGCACGACGTCGCTGGGGTACGTGGTGAGCCGCGCTAGGCCGCTGCCGACGTCGTACAGCCCCATCGGATCGGGCGGGAAATCGGCGTGGGTCGAGCCATCGATCACCGCCAGCGTCTCGTTGCCCGCGATGCCGTCGGCGAAGCGCGCGGGGTCGAGCACCTGCAGCGAGCCCGGCAAGCCGCCCGCCTCGATGAAGCCACCGTTGTTCACCACCCAGAGCGCGCCTGTCCCGTCGCGCAGCAGCGTCTCCATCGGGTTGCGGCCGAGGGCCACCGCGTCGCGGATCACGGGCGCGGCGGCGGGCTGAGGCTCCAGCACCAGCAGCCACCCCTGGCGCGCGCCGTTGCGCCAGTTGTTGGCGATGGCATAGGCACAGGCGGACCCCAGGGCGCACGCGGCGTCCCAGTGCAGCGCCAGCGGCGAGGTCAGCACGCCGCCCGCGAAGCCCGGCGGATAGACGGCCGAGTCGTTGAGGTTCAGGTAGGCGCGCTGGGCGAGCGGTTCCAGCGCCACCACGGCGACGCCGTTGGTCGCGAAGTTGTCGAAGGTCGAGCCCTTGAGCGCCACCCACACCTCGCTCGCACCGGGGGGGATCAGCACCGCCGCGGGGTTCGAGTTGGGCGGGAACACCAGCCTGCGCCGCTCGACCAGCGTCGTCGGATAGAACTCGACCAGCGCATTCAGCCCCGAGCCGTCGCTAGCTACCTGCGAGAGGTAGTAGCCGTGGTCGCCCGCAAACCACGGCCCGGTGGGATCGGGCCAGAGTACGCGCCGGGTGCCGCTCCGCACGCGCTGCTCCGCGAGGCTGAACGCGACGAGCGTACGGCCCAGGTTGGTGACGCAGTAAAGATGCGGGCCGGCCGGCACGGGGTCGTTCGACTGGTCGACACTGCCGGTGGGATCGGTCGCGCTGGGCTTGCCCTGGGCCTGCTCCAGCAGCGCCTCGATGCGCTCCTCGCACCCTGCGAACAGGAGGGGGGCCAGCAGCGCCGCCGTCAGCAGCAGCAAGGCGAGCAGCGGGGCCGCACCCTGCCCGGCCTTTCCGCTCCGGGGGGAGAGGGAGGGAGCCATGATCCCGCGTTCCGCGCCGCGCGTGGCCTCACCCCCTCCCCTCTCCATTTCATGGAGAGGGGCGATCGGGCCCGGACATGCGAACCGCCTCGCCACAGCGGCGCCGTCTCCCCTCTCCATCACCGATGGAGAGGGGCAGGGGGTGAGGCCGCCTTGGAACCGCCCCGCGCCGCCGGGAGAGATAGGCGTCGGGAGGTGAGCCCTTTGGAGAGGGGGCAGCGGGTGAGGCGGCAGGGCGCGAGCCACGGCGCAGGCCGTGGCCGGCGGGGGGCTTTCGCGGGTAGGCGGGCGCCGGTGCGCCATGGCTCGCTCCTCGACCCGTCGAGCGGCGCCGACCCTGGCGGGCACGCGCCCAGCCCCGGGGCGGGCGGGGCCGACATGACGCGGCGCTGTGCGCCAGCATACGGCATCACGCCCGACCCTGGCGGTCGGACGGTACTCCAACGGGGGAACGTGCAGCCACAGCGGGCTCAAGCCCGAGACGCGCGCCGACCCCTGACAGGGTGGCGGCGACTTCCTCCTTCCCTCCGAAGGAATACCGAAGTCGGTCTCAGGCAGGTTTCCTGGCTCGCGCGGCGTCGCCGGGCCTTCCCGGGGTGTCAGCCCCAGTGGCGTGATCGGCGGCTCGACAGGCGCTTACAGTTACGGGGGTAGCTGCGGCTTCGCACCGCATTCCCTTTTATCCCCTCGACGAAGGGGCACCTGAGGCTTCAGGACCTACGGGGGAGGCGGGGGGAAGTCAAGAGGGGTTGTTTCGGTGTCCGCAGCGTGCGATCAAAGGCGAGCGAGTATCTCGAAGTACTGGTCGCGGGAGAGCCCCGCCGTGCGCAGGTTGGCGAGGATGATCCTGGTCGGCACCTGCGGGTAGGCGGGAATGACGACGGGCCGAGCCACCCCCGGCTTCTCCATGACGATGTGCGAACCCCGCTGACGATCGGCCGTGAACCCGGCAGCCTCGAAGACGCGCACGAGGGTGCGCCACTCAACCGGCGTCAGCTTCGGCATTGGGGCGGGTCGCGAGCAAATGCAGCGGGACCTCGATCGTCTTGACGCCCGCCTGTGCCTTCAAGTGTGAGGCGGCCAGCAGGCCCTGCTCCGGCGCGAAACCGCTATCCCGCAACACCTGATCCAGGGTGCTGCGCTTCAGACAGGAGACGATGAACAGTTCCAGGGCTTCGCGGAGATTGTCCACGGCCTCGCGCTCCGTGTGCCCCTGACTGTGGACATCGAGGTCCGGTGCCGAGGCAACGACCCACTCGTCCTCCTCGAAAATCTCGTAACGCATGCGGAACGAAACCTCGATCGCAGGGATAACGGTTCCGGCCATGGTGTCGTCCTCCAGCCGAGAATGGTGAGCGAGGCTCCCGTGGTGCGAGTCTCCGAATCCTTCGCCAGGATACCACAGCGCCGCACGACGGATGAAATCAGCGTACGCTTCCCCTTCCGCTGTCCGATCAGTGGACCGCCGTTGGGACGGCGGCGCCTCTCTCACCCCCGCGTGCCGGCGTTGACGAATTCCACCGCGCCAGGATTCTCCACCCGTTTCGAGGCGTTCAGGATTTCCATGCCGACGACGTTGCTGTCCTTGTCGTAATCCAGGATCACCCCCGGCTTGTCCTCGTCGCTCTCTTCGATAGGGGCACTGCTGAACAGGATGCGCAGCACCTCCACTTCCGGGTCGTAGATCACTTTCACGGGTGCCTCCAAACCTTCGCAAGTATGCGTGCGCCGCGGCTCAACTCTGGCTTCCCGCCCGCCCCGCCTCCGCCGCGTGCTGCGCCAGCAGCTTGAGCAACTCCGCCAGGTCGGGCGGCGGGGGCGCCTCGAAGTGGAGGCGGGCGCCGGTGGTGGGGTGGGTGAAGGCGAGCACGGCCGCGTGCAGCGCCTGGCGCCCGAAGCGCTCGATCGCCAGCTTGACGGGCTCCGGCAGGTGCAGGCCGCGGTGGCGAGCGTGGCCGTAGAGCGGATCGCCCAGCACCGGCCAGCCCTCGGCGGCGAGGTGGACGCGGATCTGGTGGGTGCGCCCCGTCTCCAGGCGCAGCCGCAGCAGGGTGAAGGGCGGCAGGCGCCGCTCGACGCGCCAGTGGGTCACGGCGCGCTTGCCGCGCTCGTGGACGGCGCGTTTCATGCGGTCGCGCGGGTCGCGGGCGATGGGCCGGTCGATGGTGCCCGACTCGCGGCGTGGGTTGCCGACGACGAGCGCCAGGTACTCGCGCTCGATGCTGTGGACGCGGAACTGTTCCGCCAGCCCCAGGTGGGCGGCGTCGGTCTTGGCCACGACCACCACGCCCGAGGTGTCCTTGTCCAGCCGGTGCACGATCCCCGGCCGGAGTGCGCCGCCGATCCCCGAGAGGTCCCGGCAGTGGGCGAGCAGGAAGTGCACGAGCGTGCCCTTGCCGTGACCCGGCCCCGGGTGCATGGCCACGCCGGGGGGCTTGTCGAGCACGATCAGGTGCGCATCCTCGTACAGCGCGGCCAGGGGGGCCGCTTCCGCCACCAGCGCCGTCTCGACGGGCGGGGGCAGGCGGTAGGCGACCGTGTCGCCGGCGCGCACGCGGGCATCGGGCGCGGCCGGCTGGCCGTTGAGGGTGGCCGCCCCCGCGATGATCAGGCGCCGGGCCTGCTCGCGGGAGGCGATCGCCTCCGCGCCGCTCAACACTTTGTCGAACCGCTGGCCCGCCTGCTCGGGGGCGATGGTGAAGCGGTGCACCCCGGCCTCGGCGCCAACCGCCCGCCCGGCCGCCATTTGGCCTAGTGCAGTGGACGCGATGCAGTTCACGTTGACTCGGATGGTGGGCGGGACGACGCGACCTCACCCCCTGGCCCCCTCTCCAAGAATTGGAGAGGGGGATTTCTACGCGCCGACTCACACTTTAAGTTCCCCTCTCCAATTCTTGGAGAGGGGGAAGCCGCGCCAGCGGCGGGGGAGAGGTTCCGCTAGGCGCTCCCCTCCCTCTCCCTCAGGAGAGGGGGGGCTGGGGAGAGTGAGGTTCGCGGCTCTAGAACTCGAAGATCTCGTACTGCTCATGGTGGAACGACTCGATGGAGCGGACGTTGATCTTGCGGCCGAGCGTCTGCTCGATCCGCTCGAGGTGGCGGGCCTCCTCGCCGGCGAGGAAATCGGCCACGTCGGGGTGCACGTTCACCGTGAGCGCCCCGATCCGGCGCGAGCTGAGCCGGATGCGGTCGATCTCGCGGAACAGCTCGAAGGCGATGGTGGTGAGCGACTTGATCCGGCCCATCCCGTCGCAGTAGGGGCAGGGGGTGGAAAGCAGCCGCCCCAGGTTCTCCCGGTCGCGCTTGCGGGTCATCTCGACCAGCCCGATCTCGCTGATCTGGAGGATCTTGCTGCGCGCCTTGTCGTGCTTCAGCTCCTCCTTGAGCGCCTGGTAGACGCGCTGGCGGTTCTGAGCCACCTCCATGTCGATGAAGTCGATGATGATGATCCCGCCGATGTTGCGGAGCTTGAGCTGGTAGACCAGTTCCTGCACGGATTCGAGATTGGTCTTGAGGATCGTCTCCTCGTGGCTGGCCTTGCCCACGAACCGGCCCGTGTTCACGTCGATCGAGGTCAGAGCCTCGGTCTGGTCGATGATCAGGTAGCCGCCCGACTTCAGCCAGACCTTGTTGCTGAGCGCCCGGTCGATCTCTTCCTCGATGCCGTAGTGGTCGTAGATGGATTGCCGCCGCCGGAACGGCTCGACGATATGGCGGAAGCGCGGCAGGTACTCCTTGAGGAACTTGCTGACGTTCGTGAACTCCTGCTCGTCGTCGATGATGAGCCGCCGCACCTCCTCCGAGAGCATGTCGCGGATCACCCGGTACGTCAGGCTCAGGTCGCTGTAGACCACCGAGGGGGCGGAGGCCTCGCCATAACGGCGCAGGATGGCATCCCAGGTGGAGACGAGGAAGTTGATGTCGGTGCGGAACTCGTCCTCGCGCCGGCCCTCCGCCGCCGTGCGGATGATGAACCCCGCATTCTCCGGCTTGAGGCGCTGCACGATCTCCTTCAGCCGGTGGCGCTCGGCGTCCTCGGTGATCTGGCGCGAAACGCCCACGCTGCCGGCGGTGGGCATCAGCACCAGGTTGCGACCGGGGATCGAGAGGTGGCCCGTGATGCGCGCGCCCTTGGTGCCGATGGGCTCCTTCGAGACCTGCACCAGGATCTCCTGTCCCTCCTTCAGCAGTTGGTTGATGGGCGGGCGCTTCTCCTTGCGTGAGTGCGAGGCCTGGAAGATGGGCCGGTCGCCGCCGCTCTCGTCCAAGTCCTCATGCACGGTGAAGTCCGGCAGCACGTCGTCCACGTACAGGAACGAGGCCTTCTCGAGGCCGATATCGACGAAGGCCGCCTCCATCCCCGGCAGCACCTTCAGCACCTTGCCCTTGTAGATGTTGCCGACCACGCCCCGCTCCCGGTCCCGTTCGTGGTAGAGCTCGGTGAGCACCGCGTTGTCCAGCACGGCGACGCGGGTCTCCTGGGGCGTGTGGTTGATGATGATCTCCCGTGCCATGGGCTCGTCCGTTTTCGCGATGATGGGGGTGCGCCGGGCGACAAGCCTGCCGCGCCATCGGGTGCGGGCGGGCGCGCCGCGCTCCAGCGGCGATGCGCCGAAGCCGGCGCGCGGCCCTCCCCCGCCCGGCGCGCGTTACGCCCAGGGTAGCACAGGCGAAGCGGGCGCGGGGAAGAGGGGCGCGCGGACCATCGCGGTCTCTCCCCCTGGCCCCCGCTTCCCGTCAACGGACGGGGCCAGGGGAGGGGTTTCGCGAGCGATGCTCCGCCCACGTGTTCCGATGGGCCACGCCCGCTCCCCTTTTTCCTGCGCTTGCCCTGGGCAAAGGCAGCAGGGCAAGTCCAAAGTCGCCGCTTCCGTCCGGGATTGCGCGGCAGGTCAAGAGTGCGATTGCCCTGCAAAACCCCTCCCCCGGCCCCTCCCCGCCTTGGCGGGGTGGGGTGGCCGACGGCCGGGGTGGGGTTGCCGGCCCGACGCCACAGCGATCCACTCCGGGGAGGGAGGCCGGAGGGCGCCGGGCAGCGCTCCGCAGGCC
>JACQKK010000186.1 GCA_016204605.1 Candidatus Lambdaproteobacteria bacterium | reverse complement strand
TCAGCAATCCGTATGCTTGCTCTCGGAACATGGCGACGCACCTCCGTGTGCGAGTTGTCCAACTTAATCATCGCCATGTTCCACCAAATCATTGAAAACGAAAAGATTTCTCCTCAAGAAAAGTGAGGGGCGCTCAGGCGCCGCCCCCCCTTGCCGCGGCGCCCGTCAGCGTTCGGCCCAAGGGCCCACGCCCCCGAAGCGCGTCGGGCGGATGTGGAGCACGAACCCCGGGTTGCTGCGGAAGGCGGGGGGCGGGAACTCGACGCCCGGGCCGATGTAGGTGTGGGCGAGCCGCTGGAGCAGGTCGGCCGCGCCGCCCTCGGTGATGCGCGCCTCGCCGTAGGCCACCACGTATTCGTCGAGCCCGAGAGCGTTCTTGCCCTTGCCCAGGAACGAGAGCGCGACCCGGGGATCGCGGCGCACGTTCTTGATCTTCTTCCACTCCAGCATGTGGCCGCTGACGAACTCGTCGCCCTCGATGCCGATCCAGACGATCGTCACGTGCGGGCCGCCCCCGGCGTTGAGCGTGGTGAGATGGACCAGCGGCCCGTGCGCCACCAGCGTGCGGACCGATTCCGGAATGACCATGGGGCCTCCAGCGCGACCTGCGGTTGCGACACGGAAGGGGGTGGCGTCGGGCTCTGTGCGTGATCCCGGTCGCCCCCCGCGACAGGATCTGCCCACTCTCGGGTGAGCGTACACCCGGGCGACGGTGACGCCCAGGGCGACGCTGAAACCTCGACGGCGCGTACGCGCCGCTCAGCCGCACGGCCCGTGCAGGTACGCGTAGGCGTTGCGGAACAGGCGCAGCCCCTCGCCGTCCTCGGCCTCCGCGTCGGCGGGCGGCGGGCGGCGGCTCCACTGGGGGTGGTTGGTGTAGTAGTTGAACGCCTCCGGGTGGGGCATCATCCCGAGCACGGTGCCGGCGGGGTTGCACAGCGCGGCGATCCCCCGCGGCGAGCCGTTGGGGTTGTGCGGGTACGCCTCGGTGGGCCCCCCTTCGGGCAGGCTGTAGGCCAGCGGCGCCAGGTGGCGTTCGAGCAACCCGCCCACCAGCGCCGCCTCCCCCGCCAGCAGCCGCCCCTCCCCATGGCGCACCGGCAGCTCGATGCGCCCGATCCCGCGCGTGAACACGCAGGGCGAGGCGGGGTCGGCCTTCAGGCTGACCCAACGGTCCTCGAACCGGCCGTTGGCGTTGGTGGTGAGCGTCACCCGGGGCGGATGGTCGCTCGACCCCTCCAGCCCCGGCAGCAGCCCCAGCTTCACCATCACCTGGAAGCCGTTGCAGATGCCGAGCACGAGCCGCCCCGCGCCGATGAAGCGCTCCAGCGCGTCGAGGAAGGTGCCGCCGGAGGGCAGCCGCCGGTGGCGGAAGCGGTTGGCGCAGGCCTTGCCGCTGCCCAGGTCGTCGCCATCGAGGAAGCCCCCGATCAGGATCAGCAGGCCGTAGTCCTCCAGCGCCACGCCCTCGTTGTAGAGGGCGTTGATGTGGCGGATGTCCACGCTTACCTCGCCGCCCGTGGCCACCCGCCCCGCGCGGCGGCAGGCATAGGCCGTCTCCTTCTCGCAGTTGGTGCCGAAGCCGGAGAGGATCAGGGTCGAGGTGGTCATGGGGGTCGCCGCGTCCTCTGCCATTCGTCGTGCGGGTGGCGCCGGCCCCGTCGTGGATGGGGGATCGCAACGCCCGAGCCGCCGGTCGGAGCGGGCTGATGGTTGCCCCGCGGGGGCCCTGCTCCAGTTCTACCGGAGGAGCGCCTCCCCTTCAAGCGGGCACGGCCGGGGCGGCTCCGGGCGGGTCGGTGGCGGCATTGGCGCGAGCCGATGCCCGCTGCGGACAGATATTTCCGTTGCGGTGGCATGGCAGGTATGGAATTCATTAACGTTATCGCTGCTGCGCCGACCGGTCCCCGCTGACGGGTCGGTCACGGATGCAATCCGGCCGCGGACGCAGCCCGAGGCCCTCGCTATTTCGATGGAGTCGCGTACCCATGCAGAAGCTCGGTTTTCTCGCGGTGTTCACGGCCCTCTGGTTCGCCCTGGCCGGCAGTTCCCAGGCTGCGGGCAATTCCGCCAAGGGCAAGGAGGTCTACCTGCAGATCTGCTTCGCCTGCCACGGGATGGATCCGTCCAAGGACGGGCCCCTGGGCCCCGCCATCACCGGCTCCAGCAAGGTCCTGGTGACGGCACGCGTCATGAACGGCAACGAGCGGTACGACCAGAGCTACCCGAAAGGGTACAAGCCGAAGCGCGACACGCGGCTGATGACGCCGTTCCCGCAGCTCAAGCCCAACATTGACGATCTGGTCGCGTACCTCAACCAGAAGTAGGCGCTCGGGTGCAGCCCGGCGCGGGCATTGGCCCGGGTCATCCCGCGGCTTGACAAGGGGGCGCGCCCGCCCTCACAATCGCCTGAAGGCCGCGCCCCGCCCGGTGCCGCGGCCGGCATTCCCCGATAGCTCAGCCGGTAGAGCGGGTGGCTGTTAACCACCATGTCGCAGGTTCGAGTCCTGCTCGGGGAGCTTCCCCCATCCCTGCCGATGCCTGCCGCGCGAGACCGGTCCCGGTGCGGGGCTCGGCGCTGCGCCCGCGCAACCTCGCCCTCCCCGGCCCTCCCTCTCCGTCGACGGAGAGGGAGGGGGCACGGCATCGGCCACCACGGCACATCGGAGCCTTGCTCCCTCCCCCCTTGCGGGGGAGGGCCGGGGTGGGGGGGCGCCGGCGGCGCGACCCTCACAGGATCGGCTCGGGGCGGTACTCGGCGGCGCGGGGGTGGCGCTCGGCGAGGGACGCCACGCGGTCGAGGAAGGCCTGAACCTGGCGGGCGGCGGCACCGAGGAAGCGGCGCGGATCGTTGAGGATGGCCTCGATCTCCGCGTGGCTCAGCGGGAAGGCGGGGTCGTGGCCCAGCCGCTCGGCCAGGTCGTTGCGGGCGATCACGCCGTCGTGCAGCTCCTCGGCGACCGCCAGGGAGTGCTCCCGGATGACCTCGTGCAGCTCCTCGCGCCCGCCACCCCTGGCCAGCGCCTCCATCAACAGGGTCGTCGTGGCGAGGAAGGGCAGGTGGCGGTGCAGCTCGGCGGCGATCGCATCCTCGTAGGCGGTCATCTCCGCCAGCACGGTGAGGAAGGTTTCGAGCGCGCCATCGAGGGCGAACATGGACGAGGGCAGCGCCACCCGCCGCACCACCGAGCAGGAGATGTCGCCCTCGTTCCACTGGTCGCCCGCCAGCCGCGCGGTCATTTCGAGGTAGCCCGCGAGCACCGTTTGCAGGCCATTGATGCGCTCGCAACTGCGGGCATTCACCTTGTGCGGCATGGCGGAGGAGCCCACCTGCCCGTCCTGGAAGCCCTCGGAGACCAGCTCGCCCCCCGTCATCAGGCGCATGCTCTTGGCGAAGTCGGACAGCCCCGCGCCCACCTGATAGAGGGCGGCCACCACCTCGAAGTCGAGGCTGCGCGGGTAGACCTGGCCCACGTCGTCCAGCACGCGCGCGAAGCCGAGCTGGCGGGCGATGGCGCGCTCCAGCCGCATGGCCTTGTCCTCGCTGCCGAGCAGGGTGATCTGGTCGAGCTGGGTGCCGACGGCGCCCTTCATCCCGCGCAGGGGGTAGCTCTCCAGCAGCGCCCCCAGCCGCTCGCGGGCGCGCAGCAGCTCCTCGCCGAACATGGCCAGCCGCTTGCCGAAGGTGGTGGGTTGGGCGGGGACGTGGTGGGTGCGGGCGACGAGGGCCGTCTCCTGGTGCTCCGCGGCGCGCTCGGCCAGCCGGATCAGCGCCGTCACCAGCTTCGCGTGCAGCAGCTCGAGCGAGAGCCGCACCTGGAGCTGCTCGACGTTGTCGGTCAGGTCGCGGCTGGTCATGCCCATGTGCAGGTACTCGTGGCCGGCCAGGGCACAGTACTCCTCGATGCGCGCCTTCACGTCGTGGCGCAGCGCCTGCTCCCGCTGTCGGATCGAGTCCAGGTTCACCTGGCCGCGGGTGGCCTCGTAGGCGATGACGGCCTCGGGCGGGATGGCCACGCCCAGCTCGCGCTGCGCCTTGAGCACGGCGATCCACAGCTCGCGCTCCAGCACGATCCGCCCCTCGGGCGACCAGATGCCGCACATGGCCCGGCTCGCGTAGCGCGCGGCCAGCACGTCGGGGATCGCGGGGCGGGTGGAGGTGTCGGGCCCTGTGGGTTCGGCCATGGAGTCTCTGCGAAAAATGAGAGCGGTGGTGCCGCTCGGCGGGGCGTGTGGCGCTACTTCCCCTCCTCCAGCTTCTTGCGCTGGCGGTGGTCGGCCTTGAGCGTGAGGGCGTTGAGGCGGATGAAGCCCACGGCGTCCTGGGGGTTGTAGGCGCCCTGGTCGGCCTCCATGGAGACCACCGCCGTGTCGTAGAGGCTGTAGGGCGACTGGCGCCCCGTGACCTGGCAGGCGCCCTTGTAGAGCTGGAGCCGCACGGTGCCGGTGACGGCGCGCTGCGTCTCGGGGAGCAGCGCCAGCAGCACGCGCATCTCGGGCGAGTACCAGAAGCCGTTGTACACCAGCCGGGCGAAGCGCGGCATGAGGGAGTCCTTGAGCTGGATCACGTCGCGGTCCAGGGTGATCGACTCCATCGCCCGGTGGGCGACGTGGAGGATCGTGCCGCCCGGGGTCTCGTAGACGCCGCGCGACTTCATCCCGACGTAGCGCGACTCGACCATGTCCACGCGCCCGATGCCGTGGGCGCCGCCCACGGTGTTCAGGTGTGCGAGCAGCCGGGCCGGGGAGAGCCGCTCGCCATCCACCGCCACGGGCACGCCCGCCTCGAACCGGATCAGCACCTCCTGCGCGCGGTCGGGCGCCTGGCGCGGGTCGGCGGTCATCTCGAACATCTCGTCGCGCGGCGCCTGCCAGGGGTCTTCCAGCATGCCTGCCTCGAAGCTGATATGCATCAGGTTCTCGTCGGAGCTCCAGGGCTGTGCCAGGGTGGCCTTGACCGGGATGTGGTGCTGCTCGGCGTAGGCGATCAGCTCGCGCCGGCCCGGCAGCGCCCGGTAGAACTCGGGCAGCTTCCAGGGGGCGATGATGCGGATATCCGGATTGAGCGCCAGGTAGGTCAGCTCGAAGCGCACCTGGTCGTTGCCCTTGCCCGTGGCGCCGTGGGCCACGGTGCCCGCACCCTCCCGGCGGGCCAGCTCGATCTGCGCCTTGGCGATCAGCGGCCGCGCCAGCGAGGTGCCGAGCAGGTAGGTGCCCTCGTAGAGCGCGTTGAACTGGAGCGCGGGAAAGACGAAGTCGCGGACGAACTCCTCCTTCACGTCCTGCACGACGGACTTGGCCGCCCCCACCTGCTCGCCCTTGCGGCGCAGCGCCTCCAGGTCGTCCACCGGCTGGCCCAGGTCCAGCAGCAGTGCCACCACGTCGTAGCCGCGGTGGGCGATCCAGTGCAGGATCACGGAGGTATCGAGCCCGCCCGAGTAGGCGAGCACCACTTTCTCACGGGCCATCGGCCATCCGGCTGGGGGTGTGCTGGGAGCGGCGGTTGCGCTTGCGGGAACAGAGGCGGCCGAGGTCGCCACACGAAACCTCACCCACCCCGGCCCTCCCTCTCCCCGGGGAGAGGGAGGGAGCACCGAATTAGCCTCCGGAGCCTGTTACAGCCCCTCTCCCTGGGGAGAGGGGCGCGCCGGCGCCAGCCGGCGGGGGTGAGGTCGCCGTGCGCCCGTCTTGACGCCTCACATCTGCTCGATCAGGTTGAGCAGGTCGTCGGCGTGCTCCTCTTCCATGGAGAGGATCGTTTCCATCAGCCGGCGCGTGGTCGAGTCATCGTTGCCGAGGTACTGGATCATCTCGCGGTAGCTGTCGATGGCGATGCGCTCGGCGACCAGGTCCTCCTCGATCATCTCCTTGAGCGAGCCGCCTTCGACGTACTCCGCGTGGCTGCGGGTGAGCAGCCCCTCGGGCGAGAAGTCGGGCGCGCCGCCGAGCTGCACGATGCGCTGGGCGATCTGGTCGGCGTGGCCCTGCTCGTCGGTGGCGTGCTGGAGGAACTCCGCCGCCGCCACCGGCGCGTTGATGCCGGCGGCCATGTAGTAGTGGCGCTTGTAGCGCAGCACGCAGACGATCTCGGTGGCCAGCGCCTCGTTGAGCAGGCGGATCACGGTCTTCAAGTTCGCGCCGTAGCCCTCGGTGACCGCCCCCCGCTCGATGTGCTGGCGGGCGCGGCGGCGCAGGGTCTTGATGTCGGTCAGGAACGGCTTGCTCTTCGCCATGCGGTCTCCTTCGCGCTGCCTGAGGCTGAACTCCGCGCGCCGGGCCGGGCCGGCATCCCCACCCCGCCCTGCGGGCACCCCTCCCCACCTGGTGGGGAGGGGAAGGACCCGGCATCCCCATCCCGCCCTGCGGGCACCCCTCCCCACCTGGTGGGGAGGGGAAGGACCCGGCATCCCCATCCCGCCCTGCGGGCACCCCTCCCCACCTAGTGG
>JACQKK010000191.1 GCA_016204605.1 Candidatus Lambdaproteobacteria bacterium | reverse complement strand
CCCCCCCCCCCGGCCCACCCCCGCGAGGGGGGAGGGAGAACGGCGCCGTCGCGGCCGATGGCGGCCAGGAGCTGGACCACTCCGCCATGGTGCAGGCCCTCGAACGCCTGGCCCGCCACACGGTGGGGTGAGGGCGCGGGACCAACGTTTCACGGCGCGCCCGCCGGCGGCAGGAACTACCCGTGGTTGCCCCCGGCTGTATGTTGCGATCAGAGCGGGAGGGAGCATCGGCATGGAAACGACACCTCGAACGGCCTACGCCGGCTTCTGGCGACGCGTGGTCGCCGCCTTCATTGATTCCGCCGTCGCGGTGGCGGCAGGCAACGTCCTGGGTTTCGCCGTGGGGATTCTGGCTGCGGGCACAGGCGGGAATCCGCAGTCGCGCGGCTGGCTGTTGGGGATTCTCTTGGCGAGCCTGGCGTTCGGCTGGCTCTATTTCGCGCTGCTGGAGTGCTCGCGCATCCAGGCCACGCTGGGCAAGAGGGCGATGGGCATCCAGGTAACCGACCTCGGCGGCGGGCGCATCTCCTTTGAACACGCCACCGGTCGTTACTTCGGCAAGTACGTGTCCCTCGCCATCTTGGGCATCGGCTTTCTGATGGTGGCCTTCACGGCGAAGAAGCAGGGACTCCATGATATTCTGGCACGCACCCTGGTGGTGAAGGCCGCGGCCTGAGCCGAACCCCCTCCGCATCGCCGCACCCGCCCGAAGGAGGATCATGCACCTGCCAGAACCCGAACCCGCCCGGCTGGCCAAGCGCGAGGCGGTGGTGCGCGCGCTGCGCGCGCTGCTGCCCGCCGATGCGGTGCTGCACACGGCCGACGACCTGTTGCCCTACGAGTGCGACGGGCTGTTCGCCTACAAGCAGCGCCCGATGGCCGTGGTGCTGCCCCGCGGCACGGCGGAGGTGGCGGCCGTGCTCAAGCTGCTGCACGCGCAGGGCATGCCGGTGGTGCCCTGGGGCGCCGGCACGGGGCTCTCGGGCGGGGCGCTGCCGCTGGCCGACGGGGTGACGCTCTCACTCCAGCGCATGAACCGCATCATCGAGCTCGACCTGGAGAATCGCTGCGCCCGGGTGCAGTGCGGGGTGACCAATCTGCGCATCACCCAGGCCGTGCAGCACGCGGGCTTCTACTACGCCCCCGACCCCTCCAGCCAGATTGCCTGCACCATCGGCGGCAACGTGGCGGAGAACTCGGGCGGCGTGCACTGCCTCAAGTACGGCGTCACCACCAACAACCTGCTGGGCGCGGAGGTGGTGCTGGCCGATGGCGAGGTGGTGCGCGTGGGCGGCAAGGCGCTCGACGATGCGGGCTACGACCTGCTGGGCATCCTCACCGGCTCCGAGGGGCTGCTGGGGATCGTCACCGAGGTCACCGTGCGCCTGCTCAGGAAGCCCGAGAGCGTGCGCGCGCTCTTGGCCGTGTTCCCCTCGGTCGAGGCGGCGGGACAGGCCGTGGCCGACGTGATCGGCGCGGGGATGGTGCCCGCGGGCATGGAGATCATGGACCGCCTGGCGATCGAGGCGGCCGAGGGCTACGCCCACGCGGGCTACCCGGTGGGCGTCGCGGCGATCCTGCTGATCGAGCACGACGGCCCCGAGGCCGAGGTCGAGCACCTGATCGCCCGCACCACCGCCCTCTGCAAGGGCGCGGGCGCCACCGAGGTGCGCGTCTCGGCGTGCGACGAGGAGCGGCTGCGCTTCTGGGCCGGGCGCAAGGCCGCCTTCCCGGCCATGGGCCGGCTCAGCCCCGACTACGTGTGCATGGACGGCACCATCCCGCGCGCCGCGCTGCCCAAGGTGCTGGCACGCATCGGCGAGCTTTCGCGCCAGTACGGCCTGCGCGTGGCAAACGTTTTCCACGCCGGCGACGGCAACCTGCACCCGCTGGTGCTCTACGACAGCAGCCAGCCCGGCGAGCTGGACCGGGCCGAGCGCTTCGGGGCCGATATCCTGCGGCTGTGCGTGGACGTGGGCGGGGTGCTCACCGGCGAGCACGGCGTGGGCATCGAGAAGCGCGACCTGATGGCCTACCAGTTCGGCGAGAACGACCTGGCCGCCATGGAGCGCGTCAAGTGCAGCTTCGATCCCGAGTCGCTGCTCAATCCTGGAAAAGTGCACCCCGAGCTCCACCGCTGCGCCGAGCTGGGCCGCATCCACATCCACGGCGGCAAGCTCCCCCACCCGGAGCTGGAGCGGTTCTGAGCCGGTGCCACCGGACGCGGCCCGAGTGCTGTGTTGGACTCCCCTTCAACCTGATATGGTGAGGCAGGGCGTCGGAGCCGACGCCCGATCGGGCGATCACCGGTCGTGCCGAAGCGGCGGTGGAGCGCCCGCGTGCGAGGTTGGCGGTGAGCTACGGGGTCAAGGAAATCTTCTACACGCTCCAGGGCGAAGGCGTTCAGGTGGGGCGGCCCGCCGTATTCTGCCGCTTCTCCGGCTGCAACCTCTGGTCGGGGCTGGAGGGGGACCGCGCCACGGCGATCTGCCGGTTCTGCGATACGGATTTCGTCGGGATCGGCCCCGAGGGCGGCCGGTTCGCGACCGGGGACGAGCTGGCCCGGGCGGTCGAACGGGCCTGGCCGGCCAACGGAGCTCCAGCGCGCAGATTCGTGGTGTGCACCGGCGGCGAGCCATTGCTTCAACTCGATGCGGCGGCGGTGGATGCCCTCCATCGCCTGGGGTTCGAGGTGGCCATCGAGACCAACGGCACCTGTCCGCCGCCGCCCGGGCTCGACTGGGTCTG
>JACQKK010000190.1 GCA_016204605.1 Candidatus Lambdaproteobacteria bacterium | reverse complement strand
GTGTACGCCCAGTACCCGCACATCGGGCCGGTGCTGCCGGCGGTCGGGTACACCCCGGCCCAGCTCGCGGCCCTGGAGAAGACCATCAACGCCAGCGACGCCGACTGCGTGGTCGTCGCCACGCCGTGCGACCTGGGCGCGCTGATCCGCATCGACAAGCCGGTCGTGCGCGCCCGCTACGAGTACGCCGACCTCGGCACGCCCGGCCTGCGCCAGCTCGTCGAGGAGTTCCTGCGCAGCCGGGCGCGTCCCGGGCGGTGACCCGCGCCGCGGCGCAGCGTTTCCGCCGAGGGCGACGACCACGCACACGGGCAGGCGCTCCGTCGGGGGCTGTTCAGGCGCACGGCCGTCCGGGCTCGCCGGGCGGCGGGTTGGCCGCCACCCGCGGCACGCGCGGGCCGATGGCGGTGACGACCTCGTAGTTGAGCGTGCCGAGCGTGGCGGCCAGCGCATCGGTGGTCAGGGTCTCCGCCCCGCGGCGGCCGATCAGCACGGCCTCGTCGCCCGGGGCGACCCGCCCCCGCAGCGCCGTCACGTCGACGAGGGTCATGTCCATGGTGATCCGCCCGACCTGCGGGCAGCGCACGCCCCGCACCAGCACCTCCATCCGGTCGGAGAGGCCGAGGCGCAGGCCGTCGCCGTAGCCCACGGGCAGCGTCGCGATCAGCGAATCCCGCGCCGTGCGGAACGAGTGGCCGTAGCTGAGTCCCCGGCCGGCCGGCACCGCTTCCAGGAACACGATGCGCGTCGTCCACTCCAGCACGGGCCGCAGCTCGGCCACGCGGGTGTGGGCAAGCTGGGCCGCGGGGCGCAGCCCGTAGAGGGCGATGCCGGGGCGCACCGCATCGAAGCGCGCTTCCGGCAGGTCGAACAGGGCCGCGCTGTTGGCCATGTGGATCACCTCGACGCCCTGGGCGCGGGCCGCCGCGACCGCCGGGCGGAAGCGCGCGAGCTGCTCCCGCGAGCACGCCTGGTCCGCCTCGGCGGCGCGGGCGAAATGGCTCATCAGCCCGCGCACGCGGAGGAACGGCCAGTCCCGGCAGCGCGCCAGGAACGCCGGCACCTCCTGGGGCGCCACGCCGATCCGCCCCATCCCCGTATCCACGGCGAGGTGGACCGAGACCACCCGCTCGCGCCGGCTTCCCTCGCGCGCCAGCGCCTCGGCCAGCTCCAGCGTGGCCAGCAGCGGCTCGCAACCGCAGGCGACGAGCGCCTCCGCGTGGTCGGGCAGCGTGGCCGAGAGCGTGATGAACTTCGCGTCGAGCCCCGCCTCGCGCAGGGCCACGGCCTCGCCAAAGTCGGCCACGCAGAAGGTGCGGTAGCCGAGCCCGAGCAGGTGGCGCCCCACCAGCACGGCGCCGTGGCCGTAGGCGTCGGCCTTCATCACCGGCCAGAGTGCGCTGCCCTGCGCGAGCGTCTCCAGCAGGCGCACGTTGTGCGACAAGGCCTCCAGGTCGAGGGTGGCCCGGGTCGGCCGGGCGGCGAGCGCGGTCATGTCGACGCGCCTCCTTGCTCCGTTACCGCTTCCGCATCTGACCGCAGGGGTAGCGGGTTCATGCCGAACCTGGAGGCGATTCCCGCGACGTGGCCCGGGGATTCCACGATCTCACAGCTCCCCCTTGAACGCCCGATCCAGGATCGCCGGCAGCAGCGCAGCGAGCTCGGCGGCGGTCTCGGCCTGGAGCGCCTTCAGCGCGTCCACCTTCGCCTGCACCCCGTCGAGGTAGGTGACGATCCGGCGCTGCGTAACGAGTGGAAGTCTGGGAACCCGCATGCGCGCAAGAATCTGAAGATTGATGTTCTTTTGGGCGCTTTGCGGGGCGATAACTTCCAAGTGTTCTCGTATGTATCCCAAGAAGTGAAACAGGAACTCGCTATCGGTCTGGGCAGACGGAATAATGCCAACGATGCTATCTGGAACACAGCAGTCAAAGTCGAGTATTCCCACGGCACCAATGGTAGCTGCGATACTGACCAGGATTGTGCCTTTGCGGAACTTCTTACTTATTGCAAGACCATCATCGTTTAGAGTCGTCGACCACTGTCGGATGTATTTTTGGGAGCGTTCAATTTCACCAATTTGTATCCAGGGATGGGTTCCACCAAAGAAACGAGGTTCATTACGCGGACGATGCAAGAAGCGCCCTCGTTCGAGAGTGGCAACCTCTTGTAGCGGAACAGTTGCAATTCCATTTTCTTGTGAAAATACGTTCACGCGTGCTTGTTCAAACATCGCCTCCGCCTTCTCCACCGCCTCCTGCCTCAACCCCCGCGCCTCTGCGACCTTGGCCGCCAGCGTCTCGATCCGCGCCACGATCCGCCTCTGCTCGGCCAGGGGCGGGAGGGGAATGCTGTAGTCGAGCACATCAGCCGGCCGTATCGCTGCGTAATTGGTCGATCCCTGAGCCTGAACCTGATCGTGAAATGCGGGTGTGTGAACGAACCAATCAAGAAACCGTCGGTCAAGGATTTCGTCGCATACTGCGTAGAGGAAGTAATGGCTGCTCACAATCGCGCCGTCCAACGCTGGCGGAACCACGCCGTATCCGCCGACCTTCGCATCGATTTCTGCTACAAGCAGCTCGCCGGTGCGGCAAACCTGCTGCTGCTTCGTCTTGATCAGTGCACCGGGCACGTCGTCGCGCTGCACGATCCCCTGGGCGTGCAACTGGACGCGCGGTCGCCGGTAGGTCTTGAGATCGTCAATCTTGCTGAACTCTTTCCGATACCTCAGCACCTCGCCCAGCTTGACCATGGGCCACGGGGCGCTCATGGGCGGTCTCCCAGCGCAGCCCTGATCTCGGCCATCAGGTCGGCGATGCGCTGCTCTTTGCGGAGGATGTCGTCGGCGAGCTGCTCCGGGGGCAGGTGCTCGAAGTCGGGACGGCCGCGCGGGTTCTTGCGGTCCAGGTTGCAGGCGTGGGCGAGCAGCTCCGCGGCGGGCACCTTCCAGGCGCGATCGTTCTCCTCGCGCCGGTTCCACCAGTCGAGGCACGGCTGGAACTCCTCGAAGCGCAGGGGCTGGGTCTTGGTGTAGTTCTTCCGCCCCTCGGGCAGCGGGTGCTCGTAGTACCACACCTCACGAGTGGGACCGGAGCGGTCGAAGAACAGCAGGTTGGTGGGGATGCTCGTATACGGGGCGAACACGCCGTTGGGCAGGCGCACGATGGTGTGCAGCTCGAACTCGCGCAGGAGCTGCTCCTTGATGCGGGCGCACACGCCGTCGCCGAAGAGCATGCCGTTGGGGACGACCACGGCGGCGCGACCGCCCGCCGGCGAGCCCGCGCCGGGCCGCCCGAGCTTGCGCATGATGAGCTGGAGGAACAGCAGCGCCGTCTCGGAGGTCTGCATATCGGCGGGGAAGTTCGCCTTGATGCCGACCTCCTCCTCGCCCCCGAAGGGCGGATTGGTGAGGATCACGTTCACGCGATCGCGGTCGCCCATCTCAGTAAGCTTGAAGCGCAGGCTGTTCTCCGGGTCGATCTCCGGCGCCTCCAGCCCGTGCAGCAGCAGGTTCATCTGGCAGAGCAGGTACGGCAGGGGCTTGGCCTCGCCGCCGCGGATGCTGCGATCCTGGAGGGTGCGCAAGTCCTCCACGGTACGGCGCTGACCCTCCAGGTGCCGGTAGGCCTCGACGAGGAAGCCGCCGGTGCCGCAGGCGGGGTCGAGCACGGTTTCGCCCAGGCGCGGGTTCACCACCTGCACCATGAACTGCACGACCGGGCGCGGGGTGTAGAACTCCCCATTCTCGCCGGCCGCGTCGCGCATCTCGCGCAGCATCGTCTCGTACAGGTGGCCGAGCGTGAACACCTCCTCCTGGGCGAGGAAGTGGATGCCGTTGACCTTGTTGAGCACGTCGCGGAGCAGGTAGCCGCTCAGCACCCGGCAGGCAATGTCCTTGAACACCGTCGCGACGACGCGCCGCCGCCGCGCCCTGCCGTTGCCGCCCTGTAAACCGCGCAGGGTGGCCAGCAGACCGGGGCCGCGCCTGCCGTCGGGGCGGGCGGCCTCCTCGTGGTTGACGAACGCCAACAGCTCCGGGCCGGTCATGCCGTCTTCCTGCGCGGCCCAATCGCGCCAGCGGTAGGGTGGCTCGATGGCGGGGCGGAAGCGTTCGCCGCGCAGCTTGGCCTTGGATTCCTCGATCTGCTCCATGTCGTCGAGGAACTTGAGGAACATGATCCAGGTCAGCAGCGGCAGCCGGTCGATATCGGTCGAGAGCCCCTTGTCCTTGCGCATGATGTCGCGCGCGGACTTGATCAGGCTGCCGATCTGCTGGGCCGTGGTCTGCGGCTGCTCCGCCGAGGCCCGTCTCGCTCGTGCCATCCGGTTCCCTCTCTATGCGGCGTACAGCAGGGATTGCAGCTCGTTCACCGCCGCAAGCAGCCGCTGCTCCCCGCCGAACAGCGCCGCGATTTCGATGACGTTGCCGTGGCGGTTGAGGGGCGGCACCTCCAGCGCATCGGGCAGCAGGAACTGCGCGGTGCCGTGCTCCGTGTACTTCTCCAGCAGCTCGTCGAGCACCTGCCGGGCCGCTGGGCCGAACCTCTCGAAGAAGTCCTTCTTCTCCGAGCGGAGCCGCTGAGCGCGTTCCCGGCGCGTCCGCAACGGCGCGTTGAAGGCGAGGTGGCACAGCAGGTCCAGCGGATCGGCGTCGGGCTGATTGGCGACCCGTGCCACGTCGTCGAAGGCGATCCCGCGCTCTGCGAGCTTTTCGATGATGGCCCGTCGATGCTGCGGGTCCGCCCATTGGCCGCGCAACTCCGCCGCGCTGCGATATAGCGCACGCACCTTCTCCGCCGTGTAGTCCGTGAACTTCACCACGCGGAGCTGCCGGCCGTCCACGTCCAGTTCATAGACCAGGTGCGCCGCGATCTCCACCTGTCCGCCATCGAAGTAGAACTTGCGGCGCTCGGCCGGCGGCTCGTCCGCGAGCGGCGGCGCGGCCTCCGCCAACTCCGGTTCGGCGGGAGCCTCGGGCATCTCGGGCAGCGGCTCGACGACCTGGCCATCGCCGATGTCCTGCTCGATGATGGCGGCGGGCTCGCCGTCGAAGTCGGGGTCCGCGAACATGCGAGTGGCCGAGCCGGTGTAGTCTAGGATGTTGAAGAACCACTTGCCCTGGTCGTCGCGTACCCGCGATCCGCGCCCGATGATCTGCTTGAACTCGGTCATCGAGTTGATGACGCGCACCAGCGCGACGTTCTTCACGGTGGGCATGTCCACGCCCGTCGTGAGCAACTGCGACGTGGTGAGGATCACCGGGGTCGGCCGCTCGACATCCTGGAAGTGGCTCAGGTGGCCCCGTCCGATGAAGCCTTCATCGGACGTTACGCGACAGACGTAATCGGGATGCTGCCGCATCAGGTCGGCGTTGAGGTTGCCCAAGGCGCGTCGCATCTCGTCCGCGTGCTCCTGGTCCACACAGAACACGAGGGTCTTGCCGAAGCGATCCGTGGCCCGGAGATGGGCCGTAACGTGTCTCGCGACAGCCTCGGTACGGGCGCGCAGGGCCACCCGTCGCTCGAAGTCGGTGGTGTGGTATTCCTCGTCGGGGATTTCGCGCCCGTAGCGGTCCAGGTCGCTCGGGCTCGGCCGCCAGCCCGCGGCATCCCAGGTCGTGATGACCCGGTGGACGCGGTACGGCGCCAGGAAGCCATCCGCGATGCCTTGGCGCAGGCTGTACGTGTAAATCGGGTTGCCGAAGTAGCGGTAGGTGTCCCGGTTGTCCTCCCGGAGCGGCGTGGCCGTCATGCCGATCTGATAGGATGGTTCGAAGTACTCCAGGATTTCCCGCCAGGAACTCTCGTCGCGCGCGCTGCCGCGGTGGCACTCGTCCACGATGACGAGGTCGAAAAAGCCGCGGTCGTACTCCCGGTAGAGGCCGGGCCGACGCTCGTCCTTGGCGATGGCCTGGTAGATCGCGAAATACATTTCGCGGCTCTTGACCGCCTCGCCGTTTTCGATCTTGTGTCGGGCGTCGCCGAAGGGCGCGAAGTCCTTGTCCTTGGGGTCGTCGATCAGGATGTTTCGATCCGCCAGGTACAGGATGCGCGGACGCCGATGGCTCCCCTCGCGGTTCCAGCGGGTATTCCACAGCTTCCAGCAGATCTGGAACGCGACCTTGGTCTTGCCGGTGCCGGTCGCCATCGTGAGCAGCATCCGGCGCCGCCCCTGCAGGATGGACTGCACGGCGCGGTTGATGGCGATCTCCTGGTAGTACCTCGGTGTCCATCCGCCGAGATGGTAAGCGGGTGTGAGCAGGCGCTCGGCGGCATCGCCCGTGAGCTGCTCGGCCTGGAGCAGGCGCCGCCACAGCTCGTCAGGCGCGGGGAACGCCGGCAGCTCGCGTTCCTGGCCGGTCGTGTAGTCGAACTCCAGGATGTCGAGCCCGTTGCTGGCGTACGCGAACTTCAGCCCGAGAATTTCCGCGTACTCCTTCGCCTGTTGCATCCCCTCGCCGGCCGGTGAGGATTCAGGCTTGGCCTCGACGACCGCCAGCGCCATGTCCGGCCGGTAGCGCAGGATATAATCTGCTCGCTTGCCGGGCTGTCTGCGCGCGCCCTGGCCGATCGGGAGTATGCGCCCGTCGGTGAACGTCACCTGCTCGCGGATCTGCTCGTCGCTCCACCCCGCCGCATACAACTTGGGCAGCACGTAGAGCCGGCACGTATCGGCTTCGGTGAGCATCAGCGGCAAGCCTCCTCGCCGCCCGGGCGCTACATCTTCGAGTAGCCCGACCCGTCGGAGTCGACGCCGCGGCCCACGGCGCTCTGGATCCAGCCGAACTCCTTCAGGATCTGCTGGTCGTAGGTCACGCGGCCGTTGATCTTCTCCGGCGGCGCGCTGGCGAGCAGCAGGGCGGCCTGGGCCATCATGGTCGCGGGCTCCCCGCGCGGGTCGTCGTACCCCGTCACGATCTTGTGGTAGACGGTGCCCGGCGTCGCCACCACCCGGGAGGGCGAGACGGCGGTCACGGCGATGGTGCCGTGCACCGACATCTCCTGCGCGAGCCCCTGGGTCATGCGTTCCAGGGCCGCCTTGGTCGCGCCGTACATGGTGGTGCCCCGGTTCGCCTGGTCCCGGTACGGGCCCCGGCCCGGACCCATCGCCGCGCCCGAGCTGATGTTGACGATGGCGCCGCCGCCCTTGGCGATCATCTCCGGCAGCACCGCCTTCGAGAGGATGAACGGCGCGTGCACGTTGACCATGAAGCAACGCACCCAGCGGTTCGTGGGATAGTCGAGGATCGGCAGGTAGTAGTTCAGCGCCGCGTTGTTCACGAGGATGTCGATCTTGCCGTAGGCCGCCCGCGCCTGCTCCACCAGCGCCAGGCAATCGGCCTCGAGCGAGATATCGGCGGCGACCCCCTTGGCCTCACCGCCGGCCGCCTTGATGTTTGCTACCGTGCGGGCGAGCGAGCCTGCGAGAAAGTGATCGCCTTCGTTCAGCGTGCGCGCGGCGCACACCACCTTGGCCCCTTCGGCCGCGAACACCTCCGCGGTCACCTGCCCGATGCCGCGGCTGGCCCCCGTGATCAGCGCGGTCCTGCCCTCCAGCTTGCCCATGAGGAACACTCCAGGTTGATGGGCCTGCACCGTCGTTGGGTCATGCTGCGTCGATGTCGTGCTGAGCGGAAACCTCTGACTTACCCGTCGGTTTTGGCGCGCGTAGCGGCCTCACCCTCCCCGACCCTCCCTCTCCCCAGGGAGAGGGAGGGGGCCACGCACCGGCCACCAGAGCGGGACGCAATCACCCCTCCCCACTTGGTGGGGAGGGGCAGGGGTGGGGACGCCGCGGGACCTCACCCACCCCGACCCTCCCTCTCCCGGCGGCGAGGGAGGGGGCCACGCACCGGCCACCAGAGCGGATCGTAGCCCCTCTCCCTCTGGAGAGGGGCGCGCCGGCGCCAGCCGGCGGGGGTGAGGCCGCCTTCTCCGATCGCCCCGGCGCCGGTCGCGCCCCCACTGCGCCCTCACTTGGCGGCGGGAAGCGGCCAGCCGAGCCACTCGCAGACCCCCCGTCCCATGATCCACGCCTGGTCCTGCTCCGGGAGCCAGGGCAGCTCCTCGGTGAAGAGGCGGATGGCCTGGCTGTAGCTGCACGGCAGGCGCGACCAGTCCGTGCCCCAGAACACCCGCCGGGGGCCGAAGGCGTCGTACACCCTGCGGATGACCGGGTGCAGGTTGCGGAACGGGTAGGGCTCGGATGTATAGCCCGGCAACCCCGAGGCCTTGACCGCCACGTTGGGGTGCTTGGCCAGCTCGACCAGTTGGGGCAGGTGGGTGAAGGCCGCGGCATCCTTGGTGCCCGAGACGACGGCCATATGGTCGATCACCAGGCGCAGCCCGGGATGCCTGGCCGCGATCTTGTCAACGGCCGGCACGGAGCCCGCCACGTAGATCATCAGCGGGATGCCCTCGCGCTCGGCGGCGGCCCAGAGCCAGTCTGCGGTGCCGTCGCTCAGCCATGGCCGCTCGTTGGGCGCGGTGAAGGTGAAGCGCAGCCCGAGCATGCCCGGCTGCTTCTTCCAGCCCACGATCGCGCTGCGGCTCCCGGGCTCATTCACCCGCAGCCTGCCCATCACGGCGAAGCGGTCGGGATGGACCCGGGCGGCTTCGAGCGCCAGGTCGTTGCGCATGCCCTCCCACTGCGGCGGCACGACCACGGCGCGGTTGACCCCCGCCTCGTCCATGATCGGGATGAAGACGTCCGGGGTGAGCGGCTCCTTCCGGTGCACCCCGGTCACCTGCGCGCCCGCAGGCCAGGGGCGCTCGGGCGTGCTGGCAGCCCAGAGATGGACCTGCGCGTCGACGATCAGCATGGTGCCCTCGATGGATGGTGGCCGGGGCGGAGTTGATCCGCCCCCCTCCTGCCCTATCGCGAACCGCGGGTGGCTGGCAATGGCGGAGGTAGGGGGTGGGAGTATTCGGTCGAGAGCGGGGGCCGGCGCGACATCGACACGGCGGCAGGCGCCTCACAGGTGCTGGACTTGGGGGTGACGTCACTCCTGTGGCTCGTCCGCGGGTCGTGCGCGGAACCGGCGCGTTGTGGGCATTCCAACGTGTGCGTCCCCACGGCTGCCCCTCCCCACGACGTGGGGAGCGGTTTGTCGGCCAGGCTCTCCCGAGCGCCCGTCGGCCTCACTTATCCAGCCAGAGCTCCTGGAAGCGGTAGGCGTTGTAGATGCTGGAGGTGTGGGGGATGAAGTTCTTCACGAAGCGCCAGTGGGGGTAGTAGTCCACGCGGTACATCAGCATGGGCCGGAACCCGGCGCTGCTGAGGCCGATATCGATCTCGTTCACGATGCGCTGCCGTTGCTGCAGGTCGGGCTCGATGGATTGCTGGTCGAAGAGCTTGTCCAGCTTGGGGTCGCAGTAGTCGGAGTAGTTGCGGTACGAGCCGCAACTGTAGTTCTCGAAGAGGTTGGCATCGGGATCGTCGATCCCCACGGCCGTCGCGTTGAGCCCGAGCTGGTAGTCGCGGCGCGCCAGCCGCCCGTACCACACCGCATTCTCGATCGATTCCAGCTCGCCCTGGACGCCCACGGCGTTCAACTGGCCGATCAGCCACTGGGCCGGCGCGGAGTAGAGGGTGCCGGAGCGTGCCGAGACCTTGACCTTGAGGGGATTCTTCGGGCCGTGGCCCTGCTCCGCCAGGAGGCGCCGGGCCTCGTCGCGGTTCGCCTCGGCATTGCCGTAGCCGGGCAGCCCGCGCAACTGCTCCTCGGTGAGGCCCCAGACGCCGTAGGGCCGCGGCATCATCACCCCGCCGGGCACGCCCGCGCCGTCGAACACGCTGCGGATGAGCGAGGCGCGGTCGATCGCGAGCACCACCGCCCGGCGCAGGGCCGCATTGCTGAAGGGCGGCTTCCTGGTGTTGATGATCACGTTGTAGGTGGCCTGGGCGACCTGCTCATGGAACTCGATCGCCACGTTGGCCGCCTTGAGGGCCTCGTAGACCGGCTTGGGCGTGGCCATCAGCATGTTGACGTCGGCCTGGTTGGCGATCATGGCCGCCGTGCGGCTCGGCCCGCTCGGGATGATCGGGAAGACGAGGCCGTCCAGGTAGGGCCGGCCCTTGACAAAATAGTCCGGGTTCTTCGCCAGGTTCACCGACTTGTTGCTGACATACTGGGTAAACGTGAACGGCCCGGTGCCCACCGCCCGCGTGCGCAGATCGCGCAAGGACACGTGGGCCGGAATCACCGGCGAGAATCCCGAGGACAGCATGGCCAGCAGCGAAGGCTGGGGGCGGCGCAGCCGGAACGTGACCGCCTGGTCGCCCTCGGTGGTGACGTCGGTCACGTTGCCGTACCAGAGCTTGCGCGGGTTGAGCCTCAGCCGCTCCTTCGCCAGGCCGCGCACCACGTCGAACGTGTGCTTCACGTCCCCGCTCGTGAGGGGCTTGCCGTCGTGCCAGTGCACGCCCTGCCGCAGCCGGAACGTCAGGCTGCGCTGGTCGGCGCTCCACGACCAGCTTTCCGCCAGGTCGGCCACGACGGACTGCAGCGACTCCTGGGGCGAGAACACGTCGAACTGCACCAGGTTGTTGTAGACCGGCACCATGGGCCAGAGGGTGCGGGTGGTGGCCTCCTCGTGGATCGAGAGGCCGCCCGGGTCCGTGGCCAGGATCATGCGCGCCACGCCCCCGTATTTCTGGGCCTCCGCCGATGTCACCGCAAGCAGCAGCGCCAGCCCTGCGACCAGTCCCATCCCCGTTCGCGCAGCCATGTCGACCTCCCGCGCCCCCCTGCGGGCGCCTCGTTGATCGGTGCAATGGTCCGTGTCGAAGTGTCTTCGCCTGCAACAACCGACGATCTTCGCGCGATCATTTCCCAGCCGGGCGGGGGCTGTCAATCGCAGGAGGGGGGCCGACAGGTGCGCGGGCCTCCGGCATACCCACGCCGCCCTGCGGGCACCCCTCCCCAACGTGGGGAGGGGCAGGGGTGGCGACGCCCGCGACCCGCGCACCTGACAGCCTTGCTCTATCGGTCCTGTGAAATGAATTTGGACTTACGCCTCCTGCGAGGGCAGGACGACCACCTTCCCCACGCTGCGGCGCGTTTCCAGCAGCTCGATGGCTGTGGGCAATTCCTCCATGGGCAGCCGCTGCGAGACCAGGGGCCGGATCGCGCCCGCGGCATACATCTCCAGCAGGCGCGCGCGGGCTTCTCCGACCAGCGGCGAGCGCTGGGCGCGATAGGAGCCCAGGAAGAAGCCCATCACGGCCGCGTTCTTCAGCAGCAGCCGGTTGATGGCGAGGGTGGGGATGCGGCCATCGGCGAAGCCGATCACCACCAGCCGGCCTTTCCAGGCGAGGCTGCGGGCGCTCTGATCGAACACGTCGCCGCCCACGGGGTCGAAGATCACGTCCGCCCCACGGCCCTCGGTGAACTCCCGCACCGCCTCGACGAGGCTCCCCTCCCGGTAGTTGACGGCGCGCTGGGCGCCCTGGGCCAGGCACACCGCCCGCTTTTCCTCGCTGCCGGCGGCGGCGATCACGCGGGCGCCCAGGGCCCTGCCGATCTGGATGGCGGCGCTGCCCACCGCTCCCGCCCCGCCATTGACGAGCAGCGTTTCGCCCGGCTGTAGCCGCGCCGTGTCCACCAACGCCAGGTAGCTGGTCTGGTAGATGCTGGCGAGGGCCGGCAGTTCCGCATCGGGCATCTGCGCGGGCGCGGCGAACCCGTCGTCGGCGCCGATCACGGCATACTCGGCGAAGGCGCCCCGCGGGATGAAGGCCACCACGCGCTGACCCGGCGTGAAGGGGCAATCCCGACCCGCCTCCACGACGCGCCCGCCCAGCTCCATCCCCGGAATGAAGGGCAGCGGGTCCTTGACCTGATAGGTGCCGGCGATCTTGAGCAGGATCGCGAAAGGAATGCCCGCCGCGGCGACCCGCACCAGCGCCTGGCCGGGGCCGGGTCGCGGGGTCTCCACCTCGCCCCACCGCAGCACCTCCCTGTAATGCCCGTATTCCGTCACCGTCCACGCGCGCATGGCGGAAGCTCCCTGGTTCGATTCCAATTCGGCGGTTCACACCTTCGAAGGCGCCGGGGGCTCCGCTCCCGACGCCCCCGCCGGGCAGGGCGGGCCCGTCTGCGCCTGCGCTGCCGAGGCGGGCCGGGCGGGCAGAGCAGAGACGGCGGCCAGCAGCAGCAAGGCTGCCGCCAGGCGCAGTGCCAGGGGCGTTGCCGCCCGTGGAGCCGCGCGGTGGTGAGGGCCGGATCGGCGGGCGCCCCGCCGTGCCCCGCTCAGGTTCCGGTGGCGCCGCCGGCGGCTTGGGGACGGGCGATCAGCTCGAAGCCGAACATCACGAGCTTCTCGACCTCGGGAGGGGAGAAGCCGAGCTTGCCGCCGATATCGCGGATCATGTGTTTCTCGGACTCGGCGAAGACGTTGTCCGAGACGGCGATGCGGATCAGGTCCACGATCATGGACATGCCGAGCTTGCGGTCGATGCCCATGGGGGCGCCGAGGGGCGGGACGGTCTTGTACTGGATGAACTTCTTCAGGCGCTCGATGGCCGCGTCGTCCTTGATCAGCCCCAGCACCCGGATGATGAAGTCCACCTCGTTGCGCTCGATGTTGCCATCGGCGAGCACCATCGCCACCATCGCGGTGCAGAACCATACCCGGTGGCGGGTGCTGAGCGTGCTGATCTTCGTCTTGAAATCGATATCCATGGAAATGTCGTCGCTGCGGGCCGGATATGAAATGCTCAGCGCCACGCGCAGGTGGCGCCTGCCGCGCAGTCCTGCGGCTCGAGGCCAGGTGACCGGAGCGCGCCCGCCGCCCGTGTGCAGGGACCCTCAGCATTTCTAATCCGGACCGCAGCGATTGGCAAGCCGGCGCCGGCCACCATCATGACACTTGGCGCAACAATCCGCGCGCCTGCGAGCCTGTGCTTCCCGCACGCGCCGGGCGGCCCGCGGGCGACCTCGCCCTCCCTCTCCTGGGGGCGAGGGGGGGAGTCCCAGATCGGCCACCGGGGCGAGTTTGGAAGCGCCCCCGCTCCCCCAGGAGAGGGGGCGGCCGCGCCAGCCGGCGGGGGTGAGGCCGCGCGCACCGCCCTGCACCCTGAACCCGGAACAGTCAGTTGATCTTGTCGGGCTTGTCGGGGCTGAAGTTCTTGAGGATGCGCTGCCAGCGCTCCTGCTCGCTCTCGCCCTCGGGGGCGGGCTCGCCGCCGCCGTCGGCCGGCTCGATCTTGCTCTTGTCGAGCACGTGGTTGGCCACGTAGATGGGGCTGGTGGTGCGCAGGGCCAGCGCGATGGCGTCGCTGGGGCGCGAATCGAGGCTGTAGGCGCGGTCGGCCATCTGGAAGTGGATGCGCGCGTAGTAGGTGTTGTCGACCAGGTCCGTGACCTCGATGCGCTCGACGAGGCCCTGCACCGTGGCCAGCAGGTTGCTGATCAGGTCGTGGGTCATGGGCCGGGCGGGCTGCACCCCTTCCAGCTTCATGGCGATGGAGTGGGCCTCGAACATCCCGATCCAGATCGGCAGCAGTGCGCCGGAGGCTTCATCCTGCAGGACCACGATGGGCGAGTTCGTGTTGGGGTCCAGCACCAGCCGGTACACCTTCATTTCCGTGTAGCCCTTGAGACTCATGGTCCACATCCCTTCCGACGAGTGAAAACCTGCGCGCGGCGACGATCTCGACCGTGACCAGCGTGCCGGCCAGCGCGGCGGGCTGCGCGCTGTGGATTGCGCGACAGCCGACGACCGTGGTCGATTTGTTGCCGCGCGTGCGACCCACCACCGCGGAGGGGTCGCGCGGGTGGGGCCCTTCCACCAGCACCTCCTGCCGCGTGCCGACGAGCGCCCGGTTGAGCCCGGCCTGCGTCAGCTCGTGCAGGGCCAGCAGCCGGGCCAGGCGCTCGGCCTTGACCGGCTCCGCCACCTGATCAGGATAGCGCGCCGCGGGCGTATCGGTGCGCGGCGAGAACTTGAAGGCGTAGAGGTGATCGAAGCGCACCTGCCGCACCAGCGCCAGGGTGGCCTCGAAGTCCGCCTCGCTTTCCCCCGGGAAGCCCACGATGATGTCCGTCGAGACGGCGCCTGCGGGGCAGTGCGCGCGGAACAGCGCCACCTTCTCCAGATACTCCGCCGCCGTGTGGCGGCGACGCATCGCCGCCAGGATGCGGTCGGAGCCCGACTGCACCGGCAGGTGCAGGTGCTCGCACAGCGTCGCCAGCGCGCCGTGGGCCTGCGCCAGGCGCGCGTGGAAGTCCTTGGGGTGGGGCGAGGTGTAGCGGACGCGGGCGAGCCCCGCCACGCCGTCGAGCCGCTCCAGCAGCCCCACGAAGTCCGTCCCGCCGGCCGCGTAGGAGTTGACGTTCTGGCCGAGCAGGGTGATCTCCCGCGCCCCCCGCGCCACGAGGGCGCGGGCCTCGGCGAGGATGTTCTCCGGCTCGCGGCTCACCTCGCGCCCGCGGGTGTTCGGCACCACGCAGAAGGTGCAGAAGTTGTTGCAGCCCTTGGTGATGGCGATCTGCGCCTTGACGGGGCTGGGCGCCAGCGGCTCCGCCGGCAGCCCCGCGAAGGCCGGCACGAAGTTCTCGACGCGCGGCGTGTGGCGGGGCCGCTCGGTCAGCACGACCGGCCGCCCCGGCCGCACCGCGGCCAGCGCCGCGGGCAGCGCGAACAGCGCGTCGGTGCCCACCACCAGCTCCACGTGGCGGTTGCGCTCGAGCAGGCGCGCCCCTTCCTGCTGCGCGACGCAGCCCGTCACGCCGATCACCAGCCCGGGCCGCTCGGCCTTGAGCTCGCGCAGGGCGCCCAGCTCGCTGTACACCTTCATCTGCGCCTTTTCGCGGATGGCGCAGGTGTTGAGCAGGATCAGCCCGGCCTCGCGGGGGTCGTCCACGGCGCGGTATCCCTCGCCGCGCAGCTGCTCGAGCAGCTTCGCCGAGTCGTAGGCGTTCATCTGGCAGCCGTACGTGTGGAGGTAGACCGTCTTGTCGGCGGGCGAGGCAGCCACGGGCGCTCCGCATGATAGTGGTTGGACGACGGGCACCGCCCCGAGGTTCAATCTACCACACTTCGCCGCGAGGGAAGGGTGCCGCTCGGCAGGGCAAGTCCAAATTCGCCGCTTCCGTCCGGGATTGCGCGGCAGGTCAAGAGTGCGATTGCCCTGCAAAACCCCTCCCCCGGCCCCTCCCCGCCATTGCGGGGAGGGGTGGCCGAAGGCCGGGGGGGGGTTG
>JACQKK010000185.1 GCA_016204605.1 Candidatus Lambdaproteobacteria bacterium | reverse complement strand
TGGACGGCCGCGATCAGCACCGGCATCACCTTCGGCTGGCAGCCGGCCATCACGGCGTTGATGGCGATGTTCTCGACCGTCGCCTCGGCCCAGCGCGGGGCGAGGATGCCGATCACCTCCGAGCCGGGGCGGCCCGCTGCGGCGATCATGGCCTGCACGCGCCCGGCGGTGGGCATGATGAACGGCAGGCCATCGGTCCAGCGCCGGGCGTGGAACGCCTCGGCCACCTCGTCTTCGCTCGCGAAGGTGAGCAGCTCCGCGGCGATCGGCTCATTCAGCATGGGGGTTCGCTTTCGGGGGAAGATGCAACCGCCGCGGGAGCGGGAGCAGGGCGCCCCTCCGGCAGGCTGCCGGGAGCGGCCTGCCGCGAGGGCTGTCCTGCGGACATCGCCGCGACGGGACGATTGACGCGCGCTAATACCCCGTCGCCTCCACCTTCTTGGTGACGGACTTCGACGTGCCGAAGGTGGGGATGAACGAGGAGTGCTTGCCCGGCCCGCCGGTGACGACGATGTGGATGTCCTCCGGCTTGCCCACGATGGGCACCAGCGCGTCGTCGTCGTCCGGGTCCACCCAGACCGGCCAGTTGCTGTGGCGGTACATGGCGCGCAGCTTGAGCTTGCCCGCGCGGTTGCGGGCCTGCTCGAACAGGAAGGTCTGCGCGTCGAGCTTGGAGAGCCCGCCCGAGGCGATGGTGTGGGCATGCTCGGGGCCGAGCGCCAGCAAGACGTCGCCCCGGATCACCGAGCCCGCGTTGTTGTGGCCGATGGTGGTCATGGTGTCGGCCGCGACGGCCAGGGTGGTGTAGGCCGAGGTGCAGACGTGGTCGTTGATGTTGTGCGGCCCCTCGCCCGAGAACACCGTCACGGTGCTGTCCTTGGCCGAGAAGCCGCGGGTGACGCGGAACGGCTCCCAGGGCGTGGCGGCCTCGTTCTCGGCGATGCAGTAGCTGTACTTGGCCGGCGTGCCCTGGGTCGCCTGATCGCCCATGCCGGGGATGGCGCCGCCCACGTTCATCAGCACCAGCCGCAACGCCCGGCCGATCGAGGCGTTCGCGCGGAAGCCCGGGCCGAACACGCCATGGGCGAAGTTCAGCCCCAGCTCCTTCACGATCGGCCCCGAGATCACCATCAGCACGGCGCAGGGGTGCGTCGTCGCCTGCACGCTGTACAGGCTGAACTCCGGCTCGCAGGCCGCCTGGATCGCCGCGAGCAGCAGCGGCATGTGCTGCGGCAGGCACCCCGCCATCACCGCGTTGATGGCGACGTTCTCGACCGTCGCCTCGGCCCAGCGCGGGGGCACGATGGCGATCGTCTCCGAGGCGGGCCGGCCCGCGCCGGCGACCATGGCCTGCACCCGCTCGTCGGTGGGCATCACGAAGGGCAGCCCATCGGTCCAGCGCCGCACGTGGTACGCCTCCATCACCTCATCTTCGCTGGCGAAGGTGAGGCGTTCCGCTGCCAGTTCCGCCTTCAACATGCGGGGTTCGCTCCCGGCTCAGTTGCCGCCGGTCAGCGCCCGCACGACTTGCTGCAGCGCGTCTTCGGCACGTTGGTGGATGGCGGCCATGGGCTCGCCGCCGATGGGGTGCTGCACGATCACCAGGGGCAGGTCCGGGAATCCCAGGTTCTTCGACTCCTCGCGCGCCAGCGCGACGAACGCGTCGGTGCAGATCGTGACCGTGGGGATGCCCTTCTTCTCGAGCTCGACCGAGTCGTGGATACACCACGACGTGCAGCTCCCTCAGTCGCCCATGGCGGTGATGACCGCCCCGACCTCCCGCGCGTATACGTCGAGCTTTTCGGCGCCGACCGAGGCGTTGGGCTTCTGCTTCTTCACCACGCCGCCGAACTTGTACTGCTTCGAGAGCAGCTCGACGATCCGCTCCTGAAGCGGGAGCGAGTTCGGCTTGCTGTTGTTGAGAATGCCGATCTTCACGCCCTCGAGGGACTTGAGCCGCGGCGCGATGGGCTGCGCCTCGACCCGGTTGATCCCCACCGGGCTCAGTACGGTGATCCCGCTCATGATGGCCTTACCTCCGGGTGCTTGCCTCCTGGTGGTGCTGC
>JACQKK010000184.1 GCA_016204605.1 Candidatus Lambdaproteobacteria bacterium | reverse complement strand
TAGCGGCCGCTCCAGCGCGGCGGGCGCTTTTCCACGAAGGCGCGCGTGCCCTCGACGCGGTCCGGGGAGGCCATCGCGTCCCGCACCAGCGGCAGCTCGCGGTGGATCGCATCCTCCAGGCTCAGGTGCAGGGTCAGCAGCGCCTGCTTGGTGACCTGCACCGCGATCGGCGCGCACTTGAGGATCTCCCCCGCCCAGCGCCGGGCGGCGGCCAGCACCTGATCGTCGGGCACGACTTCGTTGACGATGCCCACCCGGTGGGCTTCCTCGGCGGAGATGGTCATGCCCGTCAGCATCAGCCCGAGCGCGAGCTTCTGGGGCACCATGCGCGGCAGGCGGTACATGGCGCCGCCCTTGGCGAAGCGGCCCCAGCGCGGCTCGGCCATGGCGAACGTGGCGCCCTTGCCCGCGATGACGATGTCGCACGCCAGCACCACCTCGAAGCCGCCGCCGAGCGCCGGGCCATTGACCGCGGCGATCACCGGCTTGAAGAGGCTGTGCCGGTCGCAGAGGCCGCCGAAGCCCGCCTTGCGCCGGCGGTTCAGCTCGGCGTGGCGCTCCTCGCCCAGGGCGGCGTCCTTCAGGTCGTTGCCCGAGCAGAAGGTGCTGCCGGCGCCCGTGACGATGGCCACCCAGAGCTGATCATCGGCCGCGTAGGCGTCGAAGGCCTGCTCCAGCTCGTAGGAGGCCGGCGGGTGCAGGGCGTTGCGGCGCTCGGGCCGGTTGATGGTCACCAGCAGCACGTGCTCGCGCCGCTCGACCTGGATGTGCTCGTATGCCATGGCTCCTCTTCGGCGGGCCGGGCCGTTGCCGCCGCCGGGCCCGTTCGCGTCGCTGCACCGCCTGTCCGCCCACGGCGGCGCGGCCCCCACCCCGACCCTCCCCCGCCAGGGGGGAGGGAGAAGGGCTCTGGAGAGCGACCGCCCGCCTAGCGGGCTTTCCAGACCGGCGGGCGCTTCTGCACGAAGGCCTTCGGGCCTTCGTAGCGGTCTTCGGAATTGGCCACCTTCTCCGTCAGCGGCAGCACGGACTTGGTGGCCTCCTCCAGGGGAAGGTGCTCGACCAGCCGCGCCTGCTTGGTGAGCTGGATGGCCAGGGGCGCACACTCCATGATGACCTTGGCCTTCTTGATGGCGGTCTCCATCAGCTTTTCCTTCGGCACCACCTCGTTGACGAGGCCCCAGCGGTACGCCTCCTTGGCATTGATGGGCTTGCAGGTGAGCAGCATGTCCATGGCCAGGTTGCGGGGCAGCATGCGCGGCAGGAAGTGCATGGCGGTGCCGGGCGCGCGGCCCAGCCGCGATTCGGGGACGCCGAAGGTGGCGTGCTCGGCCGCGATGATGATGTCGCACGCCAGCGCGATGTGGAACCCGCCGCCCAGGCACACGCCGTTGACGGCCGCGATCACCGGCTTCCACAGGTTGAAGCGCTTCTCGATGCCGCCGAAGCCGCGCGAGGTGTCCAGCCCCTCGTAGCCCTGGCCCGCCGCCGCCACCTTGAGGTCGTTGCCGGCGCTGAAGGCGCGGTCGCCCGCCCCGGTGATGATCGAGACCCAGAGCTGGTCATCGGCCGCGAACTCGTCGTACGCCTTGCCCAGCTCGTGGTTGGCGGGCGGGTGGAGCGCATTCATGCGTTCGGGCCGGTTGATGGTGACGATGAACAGGTGGTCCTGCTTTTCGACCTTGATGAACTCGTAAGACATGTCGGCGTTCCTTGTCTGGCTGGCGTGACCCGGCTGTTGCCGGGCCCGGCGCGCGGTGGCGAAGTGCCCGCGGTTTCTGCATCGATGGCATCAGTTATCGTGTTGCCACGGAAAAACCAAGCGGGTACCGGCGCCGATCGAGGGTCGATCTGGTGGCAGCGAGCGGGCGGGCGCCGGTCTCCGCCGGAGCGCGACGTGGCGTGCGGCCGGCAAGGGGAGCCGCCCTTCTCGTGGCGCTCAACTTCTGGTAAGGGACGCATAGCAGGGTCACGTCGGGTTCGTCAAAGCGCGAGCTCGACCAGGCGATCCGTCACCGCCGCAGGGGCGACCTTGACCCCTGCCATGAGAGAGCCGGTTCCGCGCCGTCCCGTGGGCAGCCCGAGGGATCAGGCGGGTCAGGGGAAGGGGGCGGCGCCGCTCGCGGCGCCCAGCACGGCAGGCACCCCAGCCCCTCCGCCGGGGCGCAGCCCAGGGCAATCCCCGGGGGCACGGCACCGCGACCGCATCAACGAGAGCACTCCGATGAACATCAACGAGAGCCCCCACGACGCCGCCTTCCGCGCGGAGGTGCGGGCGTGGATCGCCGGCCGGGTGCCTCCGCACATGAAGGGCCAGCGCCAGGGCATCGTCGGCCGCGCCGAACTCACGCGCGCGCAGCTCAAGCCCTACGAGGACGCGCTGGCGGAGAAGGGCTGGCTGGCGCCGGGGTTGCCCCAGGAGCACGGCGGCGGCGGCTTCGACACCATGAAGATGGTGATCTTCAACGAGGAGGTGACCCGGGCCGGCGTGCCGTTCGTCCACGAGACCGCCCTCAACAACCTCCTGCCGATCGTGATCCGCTACGGCACGCCCGAGCAGAAGCAGCGCTTCATCGGCCCCACCATCCGGCGCGAGATGCTCTGGTGCCAGGGCTACTCCGAGCCGGGCGCGGGCTCCGACTTGGCGAGCCTCCAGCTTCGCGCGGAGCAGGTGGAGGGCGGGTTCGCGCTCAACGGGCAGAAGATCTGGACCTCGTTCGCCCACGAGTCGGACTGGATGTTCATGCTGGTGCGTAGCGACGCCACCGTGAAGCGCCGCCAGGACGGCATCAGCTTCCTGCTTTGCGACATGAAGAGCCCCGGCATCCGGGTCAACACCATCGTCACCATCGACGACTACTTCCACTTCAACGAGGTGTTCTTCGAGCACGTGTTCGTCCCGCGCGAGAACCTGGTGGGCGAGCTGAACAAGGGCTGGACGGTCGCCAAGGCGCTGCTCGGGTTCGAGCGCTTCAACCACCACCGGGCGAACCCGATCATCGTCGGCCGCACCATCGCCAACCTGAAGGCCGCCGCCCGCGCGACCCCCGCCGCCGGCGGCGTGGTCTGGGACGATCCCGGCCTGCGCCGGCAGGTGGCGCAGATGGAGATGGACGTCGCGTGCATGCGCGCCACCCGCTACCGCTCGCTGACCCGGCTCTCGCAGGGGCTGCCGCCCGGCGCCGAGATGCTGATGCTGAAGCTGTTCGGCTCGGAGCTGGTGCAGCGCATCGTGGACCTGCACCAGCAGGTGCTGGGGCCGCAGGGCAGCACGCTGGGCCCCGAGCCCTTCGGCGAGGAGACGGGCGAGATCGCGCGCTACACCGCGAACATCCGCTCCGGCACCATCGCCGGCGGCACGGCCGAAGTGCAGCGGAACATCATCGCCAAGCAGGTGCTGGCGCTGCCCGACAAGTAACCCCGCCCCGCCCGCGCCCGTAACCCATTCGTGAGACACGCCGCATGCACATCAACGATTCCGACCTGCACGCCCGCTTCCGGGCCGAGGTGCGCGCCTGGCTGGCCGAGGCGGTGCCCGCCGCCTTCAAGGGCCACAGCCAGGGCATCCTGGGGCGGCAGGATAACGACCACGCCAAGTGGGCGCCCCTGGAGGATGCCCTCGCCAGCAAGGGCTGGTCGGCCGCCGCCTATCCCAAGGCATACGGCGGGGCCGAGCTCGACGTGCTCCAGCTCGTGATCCTGATGGAGGAGATTGCCCGCGCCGGCATCCCCTTCCGCAACGAGGCGGCGATGCACAACATCGTGCCGATCCTGCTCCGCTACGGCACGCCCGAGCAGAAGCGGCGCTTCATCGCGCCGGTGCTGCGCCGGGAGATCCGCTTCTCGCAAGGCTACTCCGAGCCCGGCGCCGGCTCCGACCTGGCGAGCCTGGCGCTCAAGGCGGAGCAGGCGGAGGGCGGCTTCAAGATCACGGGGCAGAAGATCTGGTCCACCATGGCCCACCACGCCGACTGGCTGTTCGTGCTCGCCCGCACCGATCCCCAGGCCAGGCCGCGCCAGGCGGGCATCAGCTTCCTGCTCGTCGAGCGCCACGCGCCCGGCGTCGAGGTGCGCCCGCTCGTCACCATCGATGGCTTCCATCACTTCAACCAGATCTTCTTCGAGGGCGTGTACGTGCCCGAGGGGAACCTGGTGGGCGAGCTGAACAAGGGCTGGACCGTCGCCAAGGCGTTGCTGGGCTTCGAGCGCTTCAACCACACCCACGCCAACCCGGCGCTGATCGACAGCACGGTGGCCGACCTCAAGGCGATGGCCCGCAGCGCCGGCGACGGCAACGGCGGGGCCGTCTGGGACGACCCCGAGCTGCGCCGGCAGGTGGCGGCGATGGAGATGGACAACGACTGCATCCGCTTCCTGCGCTACCGCGCGCTGACCAAGGTCGAGCACGGCGAGACCCCGGGCGACGAGACGCTCGTCTTCAAGCTGCTCGGCACCGAGCTGATGCAGCGGCTGGTCGAGGCGCAGCTCCGCGTGCTGGGCCAGCTCGGCACGACCTGGGAGGCGGAGCCGTTCGGCGAGAAGATGTGGGAGGTCTCCCGCCACACGTGCAACATCCGCAGCGCCACCATCCGCGGCGGCACCTCGGAAGTGCAGCGCAACGTGCTGGCCAAGCGGGTACTCGGCCTGCCCGACGACGGTAAAGGCAAACTCCAGGCGGGCTGAGTCACCAGGGGCGCAGGCGCACCGAAAGGGATGTAAGATATGAAGGCACCAACCCATCGCGCATGTGCCCCGCTATCCCTCCCCCTGACGGGGGAGGTCAGGTGGGGGTGATCGCGGCCGCGCACCCCCCCACCCTGGCCCGCCCCCGCAAGTGGGGAGGGAGAACGGCTCTGGCACACGACCGCGCGTGTACAGCAACCCGTCAAGAGCCCGTTGGTTTCTTGACGGGTTCCGCAGGCGGGGCATTATGTCCCCATCTTCCCCGCCGCCCCAACAGCGAGTCGACATGGACATCAGGGATTCCGAGCAGTATGGGCAGTTCCGGGGCAACGTGCGGGCCTGGATCGCCGAGGAGGTGCCGGCCCACCTGAAGGGCCAGCGCCAGGGCGTGATCGGCGCCCGCGATGCCGATACCACCCGCTGGAAGCCGCTCGAAGAGGCCTTCGCCCGGCGCGGCTGGGGCGAAAACTCGTACCCGAAAGAGTATGGCGGCTCCGGGTTCGACCTGATCCAGGTGATGATCCTCCAGGAGGAGATGATCCGCGCCGGCATCCCCTACCGCAACGAGCCGGCCGTCCACAACATCGTCCCGATCCTGCTGCGCTTCGGCTCCGAGGAGCAGCGCGAGCGCTTCATCCGCCCCACCCTGCGCCGCGAGATCATCTGGGCCCAGGGCTACTCCGAGCCCGGGGCGGGCTCGGACCTCGCCAACCTCCAGCTCCGCGCGGAGCGCACCATCGGGGGCTACCTGCTGAGCGGACAGAAGATCTGGTCCTCCCAGGCCCACCATGCCGACTGGATGTTCGTGCTCGCCCGCACGGAGCCCGAGGCCAGGCCCAAGCACGCCGGCATCAGCTTCCTGCTGGTCGACCGGCGCACGCCGGGGATCACGGTGCGCCCGATCCGGCTGCTCGAGGGCACCCAACACTTCAACGAGGTGTTCTACGACAAGGTGTTCGTTCCCGAGACGATGATCGTGGGCGGCCTCAATCAGGGCTGGAAGGTGGCGACGACGCTGCTCGGCATCGAGCGCTTCAACCACAGCCACGCCAACCCCTACCTGACCGAAACCCGCATCGCGGACCTGAAGTGGCTGGCCCGCACCGGGCCCGATGGCCTGGGCGGCATGCTCTGGGACGACCCGGCCCTGCGCCGGCGCGTGGCGGCGCTGGAGATGGACAACGACTGTGTCCGCTTCACCCGCTACCGGGTGCTCACCGCGCTGGAAATCGGCAAGCCGCCCGGACCGGAACAATTCATCTTCAAGGTGTTCGGCACCGAGCTCACGGCGCGGATCGCCGATGCCCAGATGGAGGTGCTGGGCGGCATGGGGATGACGATGGAAGAGCAGCCCTTCGGCACGGCGCAGCACGATCTTGTGCACGGCCTGTTCTACGCCCGGGGCTTCCTCATCGGCGCGGGCACCTCGGAAGTCCAGCGCAACATCATCGCCAAGCGCGTGCTGGCCCTGCCCGATTGAACCCGACGTGAGCCCTCTGCAAGAGTCTCCCTGCGGCATTTATAGGGCAGCGCGTCCCCTCCCCCATCCTCTCCCCACAGGTGGGGAGGGGTGCCCGAAGGGCGGGGTGAGGATGCGGAGCCGCCTTGAACGTGCCCCCATGTAAGGGCCGCCATGAAAGCCATGGTGCTCCATGCAGTGGCCCCCATCGCGAGCGCGCCCCTGCGGCTGGAGGAGCGGCCGCTGCCCGAGCCGGGGCCGGGCGAGGTGCGGCTGCGGGTGCGCTGCTGCGCGATCTGCCGCACGGACCTGCACGTGATCGAGGGCGACCTGCCGCCAGGGCCGTTGCCGATCGTGCCCGGCCACCAGGCGGTCGGGATCGTCGAGGTGCTCGGGCCGGGCTGCTCGCGGCTGCGGGCGGGACAGCGGGTGGGGGTGGCCTGGCTGCGCCACACCTGCGGGCGCTGCCGCTACTGCCTGGCGGGGCGCGAGAACCTGTGCGAGGAGGCGCGCTTCACCGGCTACCACGCCGATGGCGGCTACGCCGAGCACGCGCTCGTGCCGGAAGCCTACGCCTACGAGCTGCCGGAGGCGTTCGCCGACGCCGAGGCGGCGCCGCTGCTCTGCGCGGGGATCATCGGCTACCGCGCGCTCCAGCGCAGCGCCATCGCGCCCGGCCGGCGGCTGGGGCTGTATGGCTTCGGCTCCTCGGCGCATGTGGTGATCCAGATCGCGCGCTTCCGGGGCTGCCGCGTGTTCGTCGTCACCCGCGGTGAGCGCCACCGGGCGCTGGCCCGCGAGCTGGGCGCCGCGTGGGTGGGCGAGCGGGCCGCGCAGTTGCCGGAGCCGGTGGACAGCGCCATCGTGTTCGCCCCGGCCGGCGAGCTGATCCCGCAGGCCCTGGCGCGGCTGGAGAAGGGCGGGACGCTGGCGCTGGCCGGCATCCACATGTCGCCCATCCCACCGCTCGACTACGAGCGCCACCTGTTCTACGAGAAGAACGTGCGCTCCGTGACCGCCAACACGCGCGAGGACGGCCGCGGGCTGCTGGCCGAGGCGGCGCGCATCCCCATCCGCCCCCGCGTCACCCGCTATCCCCTCGCCGAGGCCAACCGCGCCCTCCAGGAGCTGAAGGCGGATCGCATCGGCGGCACGGGGGTGCTTGTCATCTCCGACGAATCGGCGTAGTCGCGGGGGGAGGAGTAAATGCGTCGTAATTCGACGTAGACGATGGCTGCCGCCCGGCATCGAACCGGAGGGCTACCCGCGGGCGCGGCACCCGATCGAGCAGGGCCACTCCGGTAGTACGGTGGCCGCACCGCCCAGCACAGGAGACGCGATGGCCACGCCCCAAGCCACCCCGGGCAGTCGCCGCAACTACCACGTCATGATCAAGGGCGTGGGGCCGATCTGCAACCTCGACTGCGACTACTGCTACTACCTGGAGAAGACGGCGCTGTTCCCGGGCGGCGGCTCGTACCGGATGAGCGAGGAGACGCTCGAGCAGTTCACCCAGGCGTACATCCGCACGCAGTCCGGGCCTTACGTGATGTTCCCCTGGCACGGCGGCGAGCCGACCATCCTCGGCATCGACTACTACCGCAAGGCGATCGAGCTCCAGCAGAAGTACCTGCCCAAGGGCTGGCGCTGCGACAACATCCTCCAGACCAACGGCACGCTGCTCACGCCGGAGTGGGGCAAGTTCTTCCGGGAGGCGAACTTCCTGATCGGCATCAGCATCGACGGTCCGGCGCAGTATCACGACCTCTGGCGCAAGGATCGCCAGCGCCGCGGCTCCCACGAGCGGGTGATGCGGGGGCTGCGCGTGCTGCAGGATCACGGGGTGGCGCACACGGTGCTGTGCACGGTCCACCGGGCTAACGCCGAGGCCCCGCTCGAGGTGTATGGCTTCTTCCGCGACAACGGCGTGACGACGATGCAGTTCATCCCCGTCGTCGAGCCGCTGCCGGGCGGCGGGGTCTCCGAGCGCTCGGTGCCCGCGCGCGCTTACGGGACGTTCCTCTCGACCATCTTCGACGAGTGGCTGCGCCACGACGTGGAGCGGGTCTGGGTGCAGATCTTCGAGGAGTGCCTGCAGGTGTGGAAGGGCAAGCCGGCCAACCTGTGCATCTTCCGGGAAACCTGCGGCGACGCCCTGGCCGTCGAGCACAACGGCGACCTGTTCTGCTGCGACCACTACGTGAAGCCCTCGCACCGGCTCGGGAACGTGGTGGAGGACGGCATGGCGAAGCTTCTGCGTTCCCCCGTGCTGCATGCCTTCGGCAACGCCAAGCGCGACACGTTGCCGGGCCAGTGCAGGCGCTGCGACGTACGGTTCATGTGCAACGGCGGCTGCCCCAAAGACCGCATCATCAGCACCGCCGATGGCGAGCCGGGTTTGAACTACCTGTGCGAAGGCTACCTGCATTTCTTCCGGCATGTACGCCCGGTGATGGAGCAGATCGTCGCCCCCGCTTCGGCGCCCGCTGCGGTCGCGAACGCGATGACGCCCGCGACGGCCCAGGCCGCCCCCGCTCAGCCCGCCTCCGCCCATGCCGGCCCGCAGGGAGGATCGCGCGGCGCACCGGGGCGGAACGACCCATGCCCCTGCGGCAGCGGGCGCAAGTACAAAGCGTGCTGCCTGCCGCGCGACAGCCGCCGCGCGACCGTGTGAGTCCGGGGGCGGCCTGGGCGGAGGCGTGCCGGAGCGCGGCCGCCCGCCCGTGCGGTGCGCGCGTCCCGCCGAGCGAATCCCGCCATGGTGGCCGCCTCCAGCGCTCGGCGCGTCCCGCACCGGTGGCGGAGGGGCGCCCAGCGCGACCGGCAGTGGGCTGGGCGCGAATTCGCTCCGCCCCGGGGAAGGGGGTGGGCTGCCATCGCCGCACCGATCGGACGAATTGCACCAGGGCGGGGGCAGAATGCCCCGAATTATCGTCGGATTTCGCCCCCTATCGCCCGCCCGAGCGCCATCCCGTCGCCGCGAGATGTCATCGAACTCCTTTGATCCGACACAGATATCTGTCAAAGCCCCTCCCGGCCCCCCTCCGCTGGTACGAGATTTTCACCGTTGGCATCGGTCGAAGCGGACCGGGAAGGCAGACGACGCGGGCGGGCATGACCTGCGCCAGGACACACGGCAGGGGTTACCGAAGGGGATGGCCATGAAATCCAAACCGAAGATTCCTACCAGCGACGACGTGCGTGAGGCGTTGGAGCGGTTCCGCGCACGTGGCGGCCTGATCAAGAGGCTTCCCAGCGAGGTCACCCCGGCCCACCTGCTGGTGGGCGCCAAGTACGGGGTGTACGAGCCCATCCGCGGCTACTTCGTACCGACCGAGCCCTCCGGGTCGGGCGACGCGGCTTGAACCCGGCGGGGCCTCCGCGCCACCGTGGCCGGCGCAGGTCGGCCGGTTCTCCATGCGCCGCGGAGGCCCGGGTGGTGCGCGCCCCGGCACGGGTTGGCGGTGCCCGGGCGCGTCCGCGCGGATGCACCTCGGCGTGGCCACCCCCCGGCGCCAGCCGGGCGCGCGTACCGCACCCCCGCGCCGCCCCTCGCCAGCCACGGGAGCGGGGCCGCCGCGACAGCGGCCGGGGCGCGGGTTCCGCCGCCGCCGTGACGGGCGCCAGCCGCGGGCAGTAGCCGCCACCGGAGCCCGTCAACCTCCAGCGCCCCACGCCGGCGCGGCTCGCCCGCGCGATCGAGCGCAGACGCCTTCCCAGAGCCCGCCGCCGGACCCACCCGGAGCGCCATGCTCTGCTTCGCCTACGATGGCTCCATCAACGGCGACTGGGTTTCGCACTACGCGATCCACCTCGCGGCGCACCATGGCTCCCGCACCCTGCGGCTGATCCACATCAGCGATGGCACGCTTGCCCCGGGCGATCTGCGGGAGCGGATCGCCCACCTGCGCGAGCGCTGCGCCGGCCAGGGCGTCGTGCTCCAGGACGAGGTGCGCCCCCGCCGGGGCGAGGTCTACACCGACCTGCTGGCGCTGCTGCCGCCGGGCGACGAGACGCTGGTCATCTGCGGGGCGCGGGCCCGGGCGAGTAACCTCGGCTTCCTGGCCGGGACGGTCTCCGAACGCCTGCTCGAAGCGCGCGGCATCCGCACCATGGCGGTGCGGGTGATGAATCCGGGGCTGCTGGGGGTGCCGCGGCGCTTCCTGCTGCCCCTGGCGGGCACGCCGGAGGGACTGGCGACCAGCCTGCCCTTTCTCCGGCTATTCGCGCCGGAGATCGAGACCATCCACATCCTGATGGTGAAGGAGGTGCGGCGCGCGCGCTTCCGCCACCTCACGGCGGCCAAGGGGCTCGCGCTGCTCGAGCCGGCCCGCGCCTATCTCCACAGCGTCGAGCAGGAGCTGCGCGCCCGGCTCCCGCTGCCGGCAGGGGCCGTCGACGATACGGTGGTGCTCTCCGACGACGCGCCGAAGGAGATCCTGATCGTCGCGAACCGCATCCGCTCACGGCTGATCCTGCTCGGCGCCTCCCAGCGCAACCTGCCGGACAAGTTCTTCTTCGGCAACCCCATCGAGCAGGTGCTGCGCAACGCGCCCTGCGACGTGGCGATCGTGTCCGGTGCCGCGTGAACGCGAACGCGGGCCAGATCCAGAACGTCCAGCCGGAGCGCGTGTTCGCGCTGCTGCACACCCGGCCGGAAGGGCTGCGCGCCGCAGAGGTGGCGGCGCGGCTGGCCGAGATCGGGCCCAACGCCCTGGCGACCCGCGCCCGCCACCGCTGGCTCGCCATCCTGGTCAGGCAGTGCATCAATTTCTTCAGCCTGCTGCTCGATCTTTCGGCCGCGATCTGCTTTGTGGCGGAGGCGATGCAGCCCGGCGAGGGCATGGCCATGCTGGGCTGGGCGCTGCTGGGCGTCTCGGTGCTCAATGCCGTGTTCGGCTTCCTGCAGGAATACCGCGCCGAGCGGGCGATGGAGGCCCTGCGCCGGTTCCTGCCGCAGCGCGTGACCGTGCGCCGGGAGGGTCGCGACCAGGAGGTGCTGGCCGAAGCGCTGGTGCCCGGCGACCTGCTGCTGCTGGCCGAGGGCAACCGCATCCCGGCCGATGCGCGGCTGGTGGCCTGCACCGAGATGGTGGTCAACAACGCGCCGCTCACCGGGGAAGCCAAGCCGCAGCCGCTCACGGCCAACGCGGTGCAGACCGGTCTCACGGAGAGCCTCAACATCGCCTTCGCGGGCTGCGCCGTGCTCAAGGGCAACGGCGAGGCGGTGGTGTTCGCCACGGGCGACCGCACCGAGTTCGGCACCATCGCCTCGCTGTCCCAAGATATCCGGCGCACGGTCTCGCCGCTGGAGCGCGAGACCAACCGCATGGTGCGCGTGCTCTCGGCAATCGCGGTCTGCGTGGGCATCCTGTTCTTCGCCTACGGCGTCGTGATTGGGAACTCATTGTGGATGAACCTGGTGTGGATGCTGGGGATCATCGTGGCTTTCGTGCCCGAGGGCCTGCTGCCCACGCTCACGTTCTCCCTGGCGATCGGCAGCCTGCGCATGGCGCGTAGGAACGTGCTGGTCAAAGGCCTGAACGCGGTCGAGGCGATGGGCGCTCTTCACGTCATCTGCACCGACAAGACCGGCACGCTCACCCTGAACCGCCTGGCCGTCACCCACCTCGTCGATGGGCTGCGCGGCGAGCCGTTGGCCGGGACCGGCCGCGCCGGCTTCCTGCGCCTGGCGGTGATCGCCTCCGAGGTGCGCGCCGGTGCGGCGGGGTTCACGGGCGACCCCCTCGACGTGGCGGTGGTCGATCTGTACGCCGCCGAGGTGGGCGCTCCCGAACCGCTCCTGGCGAACACCCGGCGCCACTTCGCCTTCGACGTGCGCAAGCGCCGGGAGGCCGGGCTGTATGCGGGGGAGGACGAGATCGTGTTCGCGCTCAAGGGCGCCTGGGAGTCGCTGCGGCCCCTGGTCGCGGCCCTGTCCGACCCCGGCGGCGGCCCGCCCGTGGGAGCGGAGCCCGAGGCGCTCGAGCGCATCGAGCGCAACGTGGCGGAGCTAGCCTCACACGGCCTGCGGGTGATCGCGCTGGCTCATCGTCCGCTGGCTGCGCCGCCAGAGCCCGGCACCCCGCAGGAGACTCTGGAGCAGGGGCTCGTCTTCGACGGGCTGATGGGGATCGAGGACCCCTTGCGGCCGGAGGTGCCGGCCGCCGTTGCGGCGTGCCGGGGCGCCGACATCCGCGTGATCCTGGTCACGGGCGACCATCCCGATACGGCGGAGGCGGTGGCGCGCCGGGCCGGCATCCTCGGCGCGGAGGAGGCCCCCGGCCGCCACACCATGACCGGCCGGGAGCTGGAGGCCTTGCGCGAGGCCGAGCTGATCGAGCGCCTGCGCGACGGCATCCTGGTCTTCGCGCGCACCACCCCCGAGCAGAAGATGAAGATCGTGCTTGCCCTCAAGCGGATGGGGCTGGTGGTGGGCATGACGGGCGACGGCGTGAACGACGCGCCCGCGCTCAAGGCGGCCGACGTAGGGATCGCGATGGGGCTGCGCGGCACCGACGTGGCCCGCGAGGCGGCCCAGGTGATCCTGCTCGACGACAACTTCGCCTCGATCGTCAACGGCGTGGTCGAAGGCCGGACCATCTTCCGCAACCTGCGGAAGTTCACCGACTACGTGCTGGCGCACAACGTCCCGGAGATCGTACCCTACCTCGTGTACCTCGTGTTCCCCGTGCCGTTGGCGATCAACATCATCCAGATCCTCTCGATCGATCTCGGCACCGATATCGTGCCGGCGATCGCGCTAGGGCAAGAACCCCACGAAGCCGACACGATGCGCCGGCCGCCGCGGGAGATCGAGGCGCGGCTGCTCGACTGGCCCGTCGTCGCGCACAGCTATCTCTTCCTCGGCCTGCTCGAGGCGGCCTACTCGCAAGCCCTGTTCTACTTCGTGCTGGTGCTGGGGGGCTGGAGCTACGGCGACCCGCTGGGCCCGACCGATCCGCTCAACCGCTCCGGGATGGGGATCGCGCTCTCCTCGATCATGCTGATGCAGATCGGCAATCTGGTCGGGCGCCGCTCGCAGTACGGCACCGGGATCGATCTCGGGCTGATCCGCAACCGCCTGATCGTGCTGGGGGTGGCCTTGGAGGTGTTCTTCTCCTGGGCAGTGCTGTACCTGCCTTCCGCTCACCGGGTGTTGGGCACGGGGCCGGTCGACCCCTCCATCTATGCCCTGGCCTGGCTGGGCATCCCCTATATCTTCGGCCTGGATTACCTGCGCAAGCGCGTGTTGCTCTGGCACAGAACCGGCCGAGTCGTGCCGGTCGTGCAGGCGGCGCCGTAGCCCGGAGGCGAAGCCATCCGGCATGGCGCTGGCGGGGATGTATCGGGGACGAGAACGACCCCGCGGGCGGTGCGCAGCGCATCCGCACGCGGGGCGGGCGGGGTTACTGCGGCCGGAACGTCTGCAGCGCGGCGATGCGGACGTCGAGGTCGGGGTGGGTGGCGAACAGCGCCATCACGCCGCCCGACGTGCCGGAGATCTTCAGCGTCGCCAGCGACTTGTGCTCCTCCTCGGCCGGCAGCTCCAGGTTCTGCTTGAGCCCCTGCAGGGCGGCGATCATCCGCTCGCGACCGGCGAGGGCCGCGCCGCCCCGGTCCGCGCGGAACTCGCGCCAGCGGGAGAAGTAGGCCACCACGATCGAGCCGAGGATGCTCAGCAGGATCTCGAGCACGATGGTGGTCAGGAACATGGCCATCTGGCGCCATTCCTCGCGCACGGTCTGCGAGAACCCGAAGGCGATCACCCGCGCGATGAACATCACGAAGGCGTTCACCACGCCCTGGATCAGGGTCATAGTCACCATGTCGCCGTTGGCGATGTGCGCCAGCTCGTGTCCCAGCACGCCTTCCACCTGGTCCCGGCGCATGCGCTGCATCAGCCCTGTCGAGACGGCCACCAGCGAGCGGTTGCGCGTGGGCCCGGTGGCGAAGGCGTTGAGGTCGGGGCTCTCGTAGACGCCCACCTGGGGCATCGTGGTCAGCCCGGCCGCCTTGGCGTATCGGTGCACGGTATCCACCAGCCAGCGCACCTCGGGGTCGCGCACGGCCGGGTCGATCACCTCCACCCCCATCATCCACTTGGCCATCAGGCGCGAGAGGGCCAGGGAGATGAACGCCCCGCCGAAGCCCCACGCCAGGCAGAACAGCGCCAGGGCGCTGTAGTTGATCCCGTAGCGGGTCAGGTAGGGCCCCACCCCGAGCACGTTCAGCACGATGGAGATGGTGGCCATGATTAATACGTTGACCACCACGAACAAGAAGATGCGCTTGGCAAAGATCATAGGGCCTTGGCTCCCTGATGCTTCGTCTTGGACACACGGTGAGCGCCCGACCGGCGGGCGCCTGTTTCCCGCCGATTCTACCACACCCCGGGGGCGTTGCTAGCCGGGGGCACGGCGGCGGCCCGCATGCCTTTCGCGTTGGAGGCGCTCCGTGCCGTCCCGGTTCGACCGGGGCTGGCCCAGCCTCGGGTAGTGGGTCAGTTTGTTGGAATCGAGCGGGCAGGCGCCGCAGCCTCACCCCAGCCGCTGGTGCGGCTGCAGCGTCCCCACCCCTGCCCCTCCCCACCAGGTGGGGAGGGGTGATTGCATCCCGCGCGGGTGGCTGGTGCGGGGCTTCCTCCCTCTCCCCCAGGAGAGCGAGGGCCGGGGAGGGTGACGCCGCCGGCAGGAACGCCCACCTGCAATCCGACCCACTCCCCGGCGTCGATCCCGGTTGACGCTGCAGGGCAAGTCCAAAGTCGTCCGTCACCTCATGCCGTCTGTGGGCGTCAGGGTCGCGGCGATGGCCTGCGGAGCGCTGCCCGGCGCCCTCCGGCCTCCCTCCCCGGAGTGGATCGCTGTGGCGT
>JACQKK010000030.1 GCA_016204605.1 Candidatus Lambdaproteobacteria bacterium | reverse complement strand
TGGAGAGGGGGCCAGGGGGTGAGGTCCCAGCGCAGCACCTCACCCTCCCCGGCCCTCCCGCTCCCCAGGGAGCGGAGAGAGCTGCGGATCGGCCGCCAGCGCGGACGAGCGCCGCCTTCCCCCTCCCCACCTGGTGGGGAGGGGCAGGGGTGGGGACGCGGAGACGCCCGCGTCCCGCAACTGCGGTCTTGCAGCATCCGCGACCAAGGATCGGCGGCGGTACGCGGTCGGCTACCGCCGCAGGGCGCCGGCGTTGACCGAGTGGCGCAGGGGCTCGCCGCGCAGGCCGCAGAGGAGGTTGTCCACGGCGATCTCGCACATGGCCGCGCGCGTCTCCCAGGTGGAGGTGCCCACGTGGGGGACGATCAGGCAGTTGTCCAGCGAGAGCAGGGGGTCGTCCGGGGCGATCGGCTCGGGATCGGTCACGTCCAGCGCCGCGCCGCGCAGCCGCCCCTCCGTCAGCGCCCGGCAGAGGGCCTGGGGGTCCACGATCGGCCCGCGCGCCACGTTGATCAGCAGGGCCGAGGGCTTCATGCGGGCCAGGGCCGCATCGCCGATCAGCCGCCGCGTCTCGGCGGAGAGCGGCACGGCCAGCACGACGATGTCGCTTTCGGCCAGCAGCGCCTCCAGGCCGCGATAGGCCATCGGCACCTCCCGCTCCGCCGCGGGCTTGGGCGAGCGGCTGTGGTAGAGCAGCGGCATGCCGAAGCCGCGGGCGCGCCGGGCGATGGCGAGGCCGATGCGCCCCATGCCTACGATGCCGAGGGTCTTGCCGTGGACGTCGTGGGCGATCACCAGCGTGGGCGACCACTCCTGCCAGCGCCCCTCGCGGACGTAGTGCACGCCATCGACGATGCGCCGGCTCAGGGCCAGCAGCAGGGCCCAGGCGAAGTCGGCCGTGGCCTCCGTCACCACCTCGGGCGTGTTGCCCACGGCGATCCCGCGGGCCGTGCAGGCCGCCACATCGATGTTGTCCACCCCCACGGCCATGTTGCTGACCACCCGCAGGCGGGGCGCCGCCCGCAGCAGCGCCTCGTCCACGCGGTCGGACAGCATGGTGAACAGCCCCTCGGCCTCGCGCACGCGGTCGAGCAGCAGGTCCGGCGGCACGGCGCGGTCCTCCTGCCACACCCACGCGTCGCTGGCGGCGAGCAGGCGCTCGAAGGCGGCGCCCGGCGGCTTGCGTGCCACCACCACCCGGGGTCTGCTCACGGCAATCGTCCTCGGCGCAAGTGCTGTGGCGGGTCGGGCGCGGCTCAGGTGGAGCCCTGCCCGGGGCCGGAGGCGGAGGGACCCGGCTTGTCCTCCGGCGGTTGCGCGGGGGGCGGAGCGCCGACCGGCCGCAGCAGTCCCTGCGCCACCCGGATCGGCGCCTTGATGCGCACCGCGATGGCCAGGGCGTCGCTCGGCCGGGCGTCGATCTCCTTGGACTGCCCGTTGGCCACCAGCGAGATCATGGCGAAGTAGGTGTTCTGCTTGAGCCCGGTGATCGAGACCCGGGTCACCCGCGCATCGAGTTGTCCCAGCAGGATTCCGATCAGGTCGTGGGTCAGGGGTCGCTCGAAGGGCTGCCCCCGCAGGCCGATCTGAATCGACTCGGCCATGAAGTAGTCCACGAACACCAGCAGGTAGCGCTGTTCGGGCTCGTCCAGCAGCAGCACCGCGGGCGTGTCTTCGATCACCAGCACCCGCTTGATCCGCACCGGCACCCAGCTCTCGGGCGCCGGCTCGGCAGCGTCCGCCCGCAGCGCCAGGGCCAGCACCGCGATGGACAGGGCGAGCAGCAGCGATCCGCCGACGCTTCGCATAACGCCTCCGCGGTTGGTGCCCTGAGCGTACGGCCGCGGTGCCGGCGATGTAAAGGGGGGTGCGGCGCGGACCCACGGGCCACCTCGGGGCGAGGGCGTCGGGGCGCCGCAGGGGCCTCACCCCCCGACGCTGGCGCGGCTGCCCCCTCTCCTGGGGGAGAGGGGGCGATCTGCAAGCCTCCCCGGCGGCCGATCGGGGACTCCCTCCCTCTCCTCCAGGAAAGAGAGGGTCCGGATGGGTGAGGCCGCGCGTGTCGGCACTCCCTGTCAAACGGAGCCGCGACGCGAACGCGACCAGGCTTGGCCGGATCGGCGGGAATGTGCTAAGCAGGGCGCGAGCGCGCGAAGGGCAACCGGCGCCCCTCCGACGCCGGCCCGGCGATCCGACCTGCGACGTTGCGACCCCCTTTCCGAACGAGGGCCCCATGAAGGCGATCCGCATCCACGAGAACGGCGGTTCCGACAAGCTCAAGCTCGAGGACATCCCCAAGCCCGCCCCCGGCGAAGGGCAGGCCGTGGTCAAGCTCGAAGCCATCGGCATCAACTTCATCGATACCTACCAGCGGTCGGGGCTCTACAAGATGCCCCTGCCCTTCACCCTGGGCAGCGAGGGCGCCGGCACCGTGGAGGCGGTGGGCAGCGGCGTGAGCGAGGTCAAGGCGGGCGACCGGGTGGCCTATACCGGGGTACTCGGCTCCTACGCGGAATACGCCGCCGTGCCGGCGGCGCGCCTGGTGAAGCTGCCCGCGGGCGTCGCTGCCGAGGCGGCCGCGGCCGCCATGCTCCAGGGGCTGACGGCGCACTACCTCTGCCACGATACGTATCCGCTCAAGCCGAACGATACCTGCCTCGTGCACGCGGGCGCGGGCGGCGTGGGGCTGCTGCTGATCCAGCTGTGCCACCGCATCGGCGCGCGGGTCGTCACCACCGTCTCGACCGAGGAGAAGGCCAAGCTCGCCAGGGAAGCCGGCGCCGATCACGTGGTGCTGTACACGAAGCAGGACTTCGTGGAGGAGACCCTGCGCTTCACCGGCGGCAAGAAGCTCGACGTCGTCTACGACAGCGTGGGCCAGACCTCCTTCATGAAGGGACTGGACCTGCTGCGGCCGCGGGGGATGATGGTGCTGTACGGCCAGTCCAGCGGGCCGGTGCCGCCCATCGATCTGAACATCCTCAACGGCAAGGGCTCCCTGTACGTGACCCGCCCCAGCCTGGCCCACCACATCGCCTCCCGCGAGGCGCTGCTGGCCCGGGCCACCGCCGTGCTGGAGATGTCGCGCGCCGGCTCGCTCAAGCTGCGCATCGGCAAGACGTACCCCCTCGCCCAGGCCAGGCAGGCGCAGGACGACCTGGAGGGGCGCCGCAGCACCGGCAAGCTGCTGCTGCTCCCCTGAGGCCGGCGGGGCGCAGTCACGGCGCAGCCACGGGGGCAGAGGGGGGCAGACACGGGGTAGCGGCTCAGTCTGCCGGATTCGGCCAGCCGGGCGCCCGGGCCTTACCCCCGCCGCTGACGCGGCTGCCCCCGCCTCTCGCTGCGCTCGGGGCAGGCTTCCTGGGGGAGAGGGGACATTCGTCAGCCTTTGCCGTTGGCGGGTTCGGGGCGCCCTCCCGCTCCACCAGGGGAGGGAGGGCCGGGGCGGGTGAGGCCGCCTGCGGCATGGGGCAGGGTCGCCGGGCGCCCTGCCGGCACCCGACGCGGGACGCAGCCATGACGACAGCGCCCGAGGCCGCGCCCCCTCGTCCACCCGGACCACGTCGTCACACCACGTCGCGCGACCCCGTCATCCAACCCGGTCGCCCGACCACGAGGAGATGCCCATGCGCGCGGTTCGCGTCCATACCCCCGGCGGCCCGGAATGCCTGGTGTACGAGGAGTTGCCCACCCCCGAGCCGGCGCCGGGACAGGTGCTGGTCAAGCTGGCGGCGGCCGGCGTCAACTTCCGCGAGATCCACCAGCGCCAGGGGATGTTGCAGGAGCCGCTGCCCCTCATCCCGGGGCGCGAGGGCGCGGGCACCGTCGTCGAGCTGGGTCGCGGCGTCGCGAGCCACAAGGTGGGCGAGCAGGTGGTCTACTACGGCGGCTACGGCTCCTACGCCGAATACGTGGCGCTGCCCGCGGAGCGCGCCGTCAAGCTCCCGGCGGGGATCGACGCCCGCACGGCCGCCTCGGTGATGCTGCAGGGGATGACGGCCCACTACCTCACCCACGATTCCTGGCCGCTCAAGCGGGGCGAGCGCTGCCTGATCCATGCCGGGGCGGGCGGGACGGGACTGCTGGCGATCCAGATGGCCAAGCACGCGGGGGCGGAGGTGTTCACCACCGTCTCGACCGAGGAGAAGGCGGCCCTGTGCCGCCGCATGGGGGCGGATCACGCCATCCTCTACACGAGGGTCGACTTCGCCGAGGAGGTGAACCGCATCGCCGGGCCGCGCAAGATCGACGTGATCTACGACGGCGTGTGCGGCACCACCTTCCTCAAGGGCTTCGACGTGCTGCGGCCGCGCGGCCTCAACGTGGTGTTCGGCCGCTCCGCCGGCGCGGCGCCGCCGTTCGACCTGGCCCTGCTCGCCGCCAAGGGCTCGCTGTACATGCAGTACGGCTCCCTGCGCGACCACAGCGCCACGCCCGAGGATCTGCGCCGGCGGGCGGAGGACGTGTTCCGCATGGTGCGCGAGGGCTGGCTCAAGGTGCATCTCTGGCAGACCTTCCCGCTGGCCCAGGCCCGGGAGGCCCAGCAGGCGTTGCAGGAGCGGCGCACGACGGGCAAGCTGCTGCTGATCCCCTGAGGCGCCCCCGCGCTCCCACCCCCATTCCCGAGGCGCACCATGAAGGCGATCCGCATCCATGAGCCCGGCGACGTTGACAAGATGCTGTACGAGGACGCGCCGGAGCCCCAGGCCGGGCCGCAGCAGATGCTGATCCGCCATGAGGCCATCGGCGTCAACTACAGCGTCCGCTACAACCGCAGCGGCCAGTACAAGAACGAGTACCCGTTCATCCCCGGGCAGGAGGCGGCGGGCATCGTGATCGCCGTGGGCGCGGAGGTGAGCGGCTTCGCCGTGGGCGATCGGGTGGCCTACTCCGGCAGCGGCTCGGGCGCCTACGCCGAGTCGGCCGCGGTCGGGCCGGCGCGCGTCGTCAAGCTGCCCGCGGGGATCGACACGCGCACGGCGGCGGCCGTGCTCAACCAGGGGCTGACCGCCTACTACCTTTCGCACCAGACGTTTCCCCTCGCGCCGGGCCAGGTCTGCCTGATCCACGCCGGCGCGGGCGGCGTCGGTCAGCTGCTGATCCAGATGGCCCGGCGCCGCGGCGCGACCGTGATCGCCACCGTCTCCAGCGACGAGAAGGCCCGCGCCGTGCGTGAGCTGGGGGCGGAGCACGTCGTCATCTACACCCGGGAGGACTTCCTCGCCACCTGCCGCCAGGTGACCGGGGGCAAGGGCGTCGACGTCGTCTACGATGCGGTGGGCGTGACCACGTTCGACAAGGGCCTCGAGGCGCTGCGGCCGCGCGGCATGATGGTGCAGTACGGCCAGTCCGCGGGCCCGATACCGCCGCTGGACTTGCAGCGCATCCAACCCAAGGCCCTGTACGTTACCCGCCCCTTCGGCGGGGCCTACGTCGCCACGCGCGAGGCGCTGGAGCACAACGCGGGCGCCCTGTTCCGCATGGTCGCCGAGCAGGCGCTGCGGGTCCATATCTGGCAGACGTACCCGCTGGCGCAGGCCGCCCAGGCCCATGCCGAGCTGGAAGGGCGGCGCACGATGGGCAAGCTGCTGCTGGTGCCCTGAGCCCGGTCAGGGGCCGCGGCACGTGCGCCCACCCCGATCCCCCCATCCCCCCGGAGGAGCATGAAGGCGATTCGCGTCAACGCGCAGGGCGGCCCGGAGAAGATGGTGCTGGAGGAGATCCCCACGCCCGCGCTCGGGGCCCGTGAGGTGCTGATCCACCACGAGATGGTCGGCGTCAACTTCAGCGCCAAGTACATCCGCACGGGGCAGTACAAGATCCAGCTTCCGTTCACCCCCGGTCGCGAGGCCAGCGGCGTGGTCGAGGCGGCGGGGCAGGACGTGCAGACGCTCCGCGCGGGCGACCGCGTGGCGTACACGGCCGTGCTCGGCTCCTACGCCGAGTACGCCGCGGTGCCCGAGGACAAGGCGGTCAAGCTGCCCGACGACGTGGACTTCACCACGGCGGCGGCGGTGATGAACCAGGGGATGACGGCCCAGTACCTGCTCTACGACGCCTACCCGGTCCAGGCCGGCGAGACCTGCCTGATCCACGCCGGCGCCGGCGGGCTCGGGCAGATGCTGATCCAGCTCGCCAAGCGCCGGGGCGCCACGGTGCTCACCACCGTCTCCACCGAGGAGAAGGCCCGGATCGCCCGCGCGCTGGGCGCCGACCACGTGATCCGCTACACCGAGCAGGACTTCGCCGAGGAGGCGCAACGTCTCACCGGCGGCAAGGGCGTCGACGTGATCTACGATGCCGTGGCGGCCACCACGTTCGACAAGGGGCTGGACGCGCTCAAGCACCGGGGCATGATGGTGCTCTGCGGCCAGTCGGCCGGCCCGCCCCCGCCGCTGGATTGGGGCAAGGTGCACGACCGCGGGCTCTACCTCACCCGCGGCGGCCTGGGCGCCTACACGCGCACCCGCGAGGAGTACCAGGGCCGGGCCGCATTCGTGCTGGAGCTGGTGCGCCAGCACCGCCTGCGCGTCAACATCTTCAAGGTCTACCCGCTGGCCGAGGCCCGGGAGGCCCACGCGCAACTGGAGCAGCGCGCCACCACCGGCAAGCTGCTGCTCAAGCCGTAGCGGCGTGGGGCGCGCCCGTGGGCGAGTGCCGCGCCGCCGCTCAGGCGGCGGGGCTCCCCCCGGAGGCCAGCCCCCTGATCCGCTCGACCAGCGCGAGGGCGAGCGCCGCCACCGCGGGTTCGTGGCAGGGGAACTCCTGCAACGTCTTGCCGGCCGCGTGGCGCTCGCCCACGGGCGCGCCCCACGCGCCGTCCGGGGCGTCGGTCGCGTACACCAGGTACGGGGTGAACTGGTACGCCTCCTTCGCCTGGTAGCCCATCCCGCGCATCTTGGCGCGCACCTCCGCGCCCAGCACGAGCAGGTGGGTGCGCGTCCCTGCGGGTCGGATTTCCCGCAGCAGGTAGGGCAGCGCCCACTCGTGCTTGGGGGTGCGCCGGCGCACGGTGCTGGCCTCGGGCGAGTTCTCCAGCGTCTCGCTGATGTAGGCGGCCAACCCGGAGAATGCCGTGCCGAGTTGCGTCTTCTGGGCGCCGAGCAGGGTCGGGTAGGCCGTCATGGTGTTGCTGAGGAATGGCAGGGGCGCCTGTTCCCGGTTGAGCAGATGGATCTCCCAGCGAGCGACGACCGGCTTCGGCAGCGGCGGCTCGGGCGGGGCGGGCTCGGGGACCGTGGCGCGCGCTTCCGGTGCCGGCCGTGGGGCGGGCGCCGCCTCCTGCTCGACCAGCCGGCGCAACTGCTCGATCGGCGCCCGCACATAGGACACCGCCTGCTGCAGGTGTTCCTTCAGCTCGTGGTAGAGGCTGAATTTCTCGCTTTCCGGGACGATGGCGAGCTGGTGCTCGGGCGCCACAGTCGTGTTGATGGCGCTGAGCAGGCCGTTGAACTGCGGCGTGGGCAGCTCCCGCAGCATCTCGGCTTCGCGGTCGGGCGCATCCACGATCCACTCGAGCAGCGAGCGTCCCCGCACCATGTAGCGCTGGTACTCGCGGTACTTGTGCGGGCTGTGCTTGAGCGTGGCGGTAAGCCAGTGCATGAGGTACTCCTGCTTGAGAATCTGGAACCTGACGAAATCGAACCTGAAGCTCCGATCCTCGCTGCCGACCCGCGCCTTCAGCCCCTGCTTGAAGTAGATCAGGAAGAAGAAGCGGCGATAGTCGTACTTCCGCAGCACGTGCGGATAAGAATAGAGCAGCCCGGCCTCGCGCCGTTCCAGCACCGCCCGCCTCCCCAGCATCTGGTGCGAGAGGCGCTGCAGCAGCTCCTCGCGGTGCTCGGGCGGCAGGCATTGCGTGAACAGCAACCGCAGCACCGCCTCCAGCTCGTCGAGCAGCGCCCGCTGCTCCGCCGGAGCGCAGGCGGAGGGAAAGGCCTTGGCGGGACCGTCGAGGGCTTCGCGCAACCGGGCGACCACCTCGAGGGTGCGCTTCACCTTGAGCAGGTCATAGAGGATGTAAACGTCCCGCTCGAAAGGGTCGCGCTCGCGGTACACGAGCTCGCCGCGCTCGTCCTCGGCGAGCTGGAAGAAGTGCAGCAGGAAATCGCGCAGGCCGCCCTCGGTGTCGAAAGGCACCATCACGCTCAACTGCAGCGCCTGCTGCTCCGCAGGCAGCGGCGCGACCTGCTCCAGGCGAGGCAGCACGAACGCGGTGATGAACTGGCGCAGCTCCTCCGCCTCCTCGGCCACCGCGGCGGCGAGCGCCGCATCGGCCGAGGAGGCGAGCCGCCCGAAGTGCCCGATCCAGGCGCTCGCCTGGCGCCGGTGCTCGGCCAGTAGGGCCGCGGGCGTCTCGGGCACGGGCACCTGGACAATGCCCGTGCCCTCCTCGGATTTCTTGACGACGTAATCCTGAATCATGCCGTGCGACGTGTCCTTGCGAGGGTCCCGACCGGCGGCGCTGGTGCCGTTGCGCAGGCTGCGCGACGCCCGGCGCCTGACGGCGCTCGATGGCGCCCCGCCCGGGCGCTTGTGACCAAGTATACCACGAGCGCGCCCCCAGGCGCCGCCCCCCGCCGCAAGCCGTGGTGGGCCCGACCCCCGCCTCGCCCCGCCCGCGCCGCCGGCCATGCGGGCCATGCGGGCCACGCGGCGCATTGACCTTTGGCGCGCCATGGGCGTAAACGCAATGGGGCATATACGCAGGGGGCGTGAACACAATGAACCCAATGGGCCTGCGGGGGCCACGTCACGGCCGGATGCCGCGTGGCCCTCTGCCAGCCCTGTCACCCGAACCGAGAGCGCGCGCCATGAGCACAATGGATGGCCGTACGGCATTGCTGAACATCCTCGCAGACGAAGGGGTGCAGTACATCTTCGGCAATCCCGGCACGACGGAGCTGCCCCTGATGGACGCGCTCCCGGAGCACCCGCAGCTCACGTACGTGATGGGGTTGCAGGAGATCGTGGCCATGGGGATGGCCGAAGCCTATTCGCGCGCGTCGGGCAGGCTCTCGATGGTCAACCTGCACGTGGCGCCCGGGCTGGGCAACGCCATGGGGATGCTCTACACGGCGCGCATCTCCGGTGCGCCCGTGCTGGTCACGGCCGGCCAGCACGACCAGGGGTTCGGCCTGACCGAGCCGCTGCTCTACGACCCGCTGGACCCCATCGCCGAGCCGTTCGTGAAGTGGAGCACCACCCTCACCCGGGTGCAGGACGTGCCGCGCGTCATCCGCCGCGCCTGCAAGCTGGCGCTGACGCCGCCGACGGGGCCGGTGTTCGTCGGTCTGCCCCGCGACGTGATGATGGCCCAGGCCGACCTGAACCTGGGCGCCCGCACGCGGATCGATGCGGCCGTGCGCCCGACCGATGGCGCGCTCGCGGAGCTGGCGGAGCTGCTGCTCAGGGCGAAGAGCCCGGTGATCCTCGCCGGCCACGAAGTCTCGGTCGAGGATGCCATCGACGAGGTGGCCGCCGTGGCCGAGCTGCTGGGCGCGGCCGTGTACCACCAGACGGTGCCCCACAGCTCCCAGTTCTATTCGGATCACCCGCTCTACATGGGGGGGCTGGCACGGGATCAGAAGTTCATCCGCGCGGTGCTCGACCGCAACGACCTGCTGTTCTCGCTCGGGGCGGACCTGTTCACGCTCTCGCTGCCCAGCCCCGTCGAACCGATCCCGCCCGGCTACACCGTGGTGCAGCTAGGCCAGCGCGACTGGGAGATCGGCAAGAACTTCCCCGCCACGCTGGCGCTGCGCGCGTCGATCAAGCCCACGCTCGCGGCCCTGGCCGCGGTGCTGAAGAAGAAGCGCAGCGCGGCCCAGCAGAGCGCGGCCCAGCAGCGCAGCCGGCAGATCGAGCCGATCAACTGGACGGCGCAGCGCAAGACCGAGCGGAGCAAGGTCGATCAGGAATCGCGGCGGGAGCCCATCACCGCCGAGTACCTGATGATGGCCATCTCCGAGGCCATCCCCGACGACGCGGTGATCGCCGAGGAAGGCGTCACCTCCACCCGCAGCCTGCACAAGTTCATGTCCGTCCGCGACAGCAAGCGCAGCTACGGCCTCCCCAGCGGCGGGCTGGGCTGGGCCATGCCGGGCGCCATCGGCGCCCACCTGGCCCTGCCGCAGCGCCCCATGCTGGCCATCGTCGGCGACGGCGCCGCCATGTACAGCGTGCAGAGCCTCTACACCGCGGCGCAGCACAATCTGCCCATCACCTACGTGATCTGCAACAACCACTCGTACCGCATCCTCAAGCAGCGGCTCTACCTCTACAACGGCCCGGCCAAGACCAAGGAGCGCTTCATCGGCATGGATTTCCAGGGCCCGCAGCTCAACTGGGGCGCGGTCGCGGAATCCTACGGCATGACGGCGCAGCGCGTGACCCAGCACGCGGAGATCACCCCCGCGATCAAGAGGGGATTGGCCCTCAAGCGGCCCAACCTGATCGACGTGGAGCTGTTCGACGGCTTCAAGGACTGAGCCTCGCCTGCGGCGGTCGGGAGCCTCCGGTCGGCGCCACCTGGGCTGAACCGGTGGTGCGACCGCGCCCAAGTCCCGAGGATCGGCAGCCGCGGGGGGAACCTGCGGGAGCGCGGGTAGTCGGGGAAACGAGCGCCTCGGCCGGCGGCCCACCCACCCCGGGGCCCTCCCTCCCCTGGTGGCAAGGGAGGAGCCCTGAACCAGCCACCCGCGCGGGATGCCATCACCCCTCCCCACTTGGTGGGGAGGGGCAGGGGTGGGGATGCCGCATCAGCGGCGCGGGCGAGGCTGCGGCGACCGCACACCCGATGCCGCCGAACCGACCTTGCCGGAGCGCGCGGGCGCTATGCATTTCCCCTGTGTTGGTCTAACATGACGCTACGCCATGTTCGGCGCCTTCGCTTCCACCTTCAACCATGTTGCTGGCCGTTCGCCCTGGCCGGCGTCGCGCGGGCGATGCGCCCGCATTCTGGAGGCAGTGAATGATGAGTACGGATCCGCACCGCTGGGTCGAATTCGGGGAGCTTTCCGACAACGCACGGGAACGCATCAAGACGATCTATCCCTACCTCAAGATCGAACATTGCCAGTTCCAGGAGAAGCCCTCCGGGGTATTCATGAAGCAGGCGAACAGCGTGAAGGTCGAAAAGCTGCTCGATCCGACGTCGGCCCACCGTCGCCAGCCGTTGCCGGCCCTGACGCCCAGCCCCGCCGTCACGGCGACGAGCGCCGCCGCCGCCAGCCCTCCCCCCACCACGCGCGTGCGCCGCGGCTGAGCGATGGAAATCCTGGCGGACTCGTGGATTCTGTGGCTGATCCTCTCCGGCCTCGTGATCGGCGCGATGCGGTTCTATCGGCAGACCCGCCGTAACGAGACCAGCATGTTCACCTCCGCCGAAGAATTCTCGATCCGCACGATCCTGTTCGGCCTGCGCAAGGGCGAGGGGGACCTGTTCCTCGGGTTCGTCATCTCGATGGTCTGCTTCGCGATGTTCCTGGCCGGGTTCATCCGTTGGATCCGCACGATCTTCTGAGCCGGCCGCTCCCGAACTGCACCGCTCCAACTCGGCAGAACGGCGGAATGCGTTCCCGCACCCAGGGGGCGCCGGCCTGCGCCATGCCCTTGACGGAAGCGGAATTCCGCTCCAAGCTGCGGCTCAGCCGGAAGGTGCGACGATCCAGGAACGGGCTCGCTGCGGGTGTCGTCCAATGGCCACCACCGATCGCAAGCTCCTCGTCGTCAGTGAGGAGCGCTTCATTCAGCGCTACTTCGAGGTGCTGTTCAAGGCGCACACGGTGCTCGGCGCCGGAAGCGCGGCGGCGGCGGCGGAGGTGCTCGACCGCCATTGCGATATCCAGGTCGTGGTCAGCGACGAGGTGGCGCAGCTCGCCGACCTGCTGGCGCGCATCCGCAAGGAGCATCCCCGGATCGTGCAGGTGGTGCTGACGGGCCATGCCCCGGCCGATGCCCTCCAGGCGCTCAAGGATCGGGCCGGCGTGTTTCGCTTCGTGTTCAAGCCCTTCAGCAATCCGGAGCTGCTCCACACCATCCAGCAGGCGCTCGAGTTCCACGACCTCCAGGAAGAACGGCGCCGGCTGGAGGGACAGGATCACGAGTCGGCCGCCGCCGTCGAACACCGCGTGCAGCACCGGCTGGACCAGCTCGAGGAGCAGAATCGCCAGCTCATCGAGGTGAGCGAGCTCAAGGACGAGATGGTGATGGTGGCCGCGCACGACCTCCGGGCGCCGCTCTCGGTGATGGTGGGTTACGCGACCATCCTGGCCGAGTCCGAGCACAGCCTGAGCGCCGAAGGCCGGCAGATGCTCAGCCGCATCCACTTCACCGGGACGCGGCTGCTGAACATGGTCCACAACATCCTGAGCCTGGCGGCCCTCAAGGATGGGAAGGACACGCTCCATTGCCGGGAAACCCGGATGCGCGAGCTGATCCACGCCGTGGTGGAGACCTTGCGTGGCCGGCTGGAGAGCAAGCGGCTCGACTTTTCGCTGCGGATCGCGGGCAGCGACGAGCCGATCCTGGTGGACGGCATCAAGCTCGAGCGGGTGCTGCAGAACCTGCTGAGCAACGCCATCGCGTACACCCCCGAGGGCGGTCGCGTGGCCCTCGAGTGCCAGGTCACGCCGGAGCTGGTCACGGTGAAGGTGCGCGATACCGGCTGCGGCCTCACCCCCGATCAGGTCGAGCACGCCTTCGAGCGGTTCGTCCGCTTCGGCACCAACATGGCACCCGGGAGCGGGCTGGGGCTGGCGATCGTCAAGGGGTTCGTGGAGATGCACGGCGGAGCGGTGGCGGTCGAAAGCGCGCCGGGCAAGGGCTCCACCTTCACCATCACCATCGTGCCCGCCCAGCCCGAGCGGGTTGGCCGGGCCCGCTCCGGCGACTGATGGGGATGCCGGTCGCGGGGGGAGGCCGCGGAGCGGGCGGCTTAGCCCAGCTCGTCGGCGAAGGCGTCGCTCTCCGGAAGCTCCAATTCGGCCATCAGGCTGCCGAGCAGCCACAGGGAGCCGGCGACCACCACAGGGCGGTCGGGCTCCCGGGCCGCCGCAAGCAGGGCCGCGCGCGGCGTCGGCACCGTCTCCAGCGAGGGCGCCACGCCCTCGGACGGCGCCGCGGCGGCGATGAAGCGGGCCAGGGCCGCGGGCGCCGGCGCCCGCGGGGTCTGCGGGGCGAGCGTGATCACCCGGACGCTCCGGCGCAGCAGGGCCGCGAGCGGCCCCCGCACGCCGGCGACCAGCTTGTCGCTCTGCATGCCGAAGATCAGGGTGCACCCCGCCAGCCCCCAGCGCCGCAACTGGATTTCGAGCGCGGCCAGCGCATCGGCGTTGTGTCCGCCGTCGAGCACGAGTGTCGCCAGCGCGATGCCGGGGGCGTCGCCGCTCCGGTCGCGCAGGCGCACCCGGGTGCGCAGATCGAGCCGCCCGGCGAGCGGGGCGGCGAGCGCCGTCGCCACGCGCGCCGGACGCTCCGCCGGCGGCGCGGCGCCCAAGGCGATCTCGACGGCCGAGAGGGCGTTGGCGGCGCAGGCGCCCATGGGCGCGGTCAGCGTGCGCACCGGCATGGCCGTCTCGAACCGCTCGCCCCGCCACACGACGCGCAGGCGCGCCGGGTCGGCACCCGCGCGGAGCTCGATCCCGGCGGCGTCCAGCACGGGGCTCCCGAGCGCGCGCAACCGCTCGCGCATCCAGGGGGCGAGCCCGGGCGGCTGGGTCGCGAGCACCGTGGGCACGCCGGGGCGGGCGATGCCGAGCTTCTGTGCCGCGATCTCGCGCAGCGTAGCGCCGAGGATGTGCATGTGATCGAAGCCGATCCGCGTGATGACGGCCACGGCCTTGCCGGTGACGTTGGTGGCGTCGGAGAGTCCCCCCAGGCCGGTCTCGACCACCGCCCACGCCACCCCGGCCGCGCGAAAGGCTTGCAGCCCGATCGCGGTGAGCACATCGAAGTAGGAGAGATAGTGCTCGCCCGCCAGCCCATCCGCGGCGTCCAGCACCTGATGGGCGGCGGCAGCGAACGGCGCGGGCGCGATCGGCCGCCCGGCGATGGCGATGCGCTCGCGCAGGTGCACGAGGTGGGGCGAGGTATACAGTCCCACGGGCCCCCCGGCCGCGCCCAGCAGGCGTGCGATCATGTGGGCGGTCATGCCCTTGCCGTTCGTGCCGGCGACGTGCACCACCCGCAGCTCCCGTTCCGGGTGACCGAGCCGGGCCAGCAGCGCCCGCATGCCGGCCAGCTTTTCCGGCCCGCGACGGTGGGGGTAGGGCTCGTACCGCTCGCGGCGCTTGAGCCGGGCGAGCGCCTCGCGGTAGGCTGGAGAGGGTTCGTTCATGCGGTCGGCGAGGCGGAATCGGAGAGCGGCTCCGGGGTGAGCCTTTCAACGGCGGCGCAAACATCCTATACTACCAGACACTTCCATGCGCACCTAATCCGCCGAGCGCGAACCGCGGGCGATACCCCCCGTTCTGTCTGCCGGACCGATCTGCCTGAATGAACATCAACCGCATCGACTGGTTTCGGAAGTACGTCGCCTTCCGCAGCACCCATCCGTTCCGCAGCGTCCTGCCCTCCTCGGGCGTGCGCGTGCTGGAGGCGCCCGTGCTGCACAACGAGATGGAGCAGGCGATCTACTATTTTCTCCAGCCCACCGGGCTGCTGTATGCGTGCCCGCTCAACTTTCCGTTCCCGGAGATCGCGTATCCCCAGGGGAAGTATTTCGATGGCAACGCGCGGGCGCAAGTGATCTTCATCGATTCGCTGTTCGCCTGCCTGGTCGCCGACCGGCACTTCATGCTGGCCGGCATGAATGACGAGGCCGATCATTTCACGCCCGCGATCGAGATGGCGCTGGAGTTCTTTCTCGATGCCCCCGCCTCGGTGCGGGAGATCACGCGCCGCTCGGGCGGCGCCCGCCGTCTGCTGGAGTGGCCCCTCCTGTTCGGCGACCGCGCGCGGCGTCGCAGCGTGGGGTTCGAGCGCGAGGTGGGCCGCCGGCTCGCCTACGGGCGGCATCTCTTCAGCCACCCCGACGTGTTCTACAACAGCTTCCTGTTTCTCGACCTGTACTTCTGCCTGCAGTGGCAGCGTCGCCGCATCCTCGAAGCGGTGCACGATGGCGAGGTGCTCGCCGAGCTCTACGCCGAGCAGGAGCTGCAGCAGACCACCCTGCTCCAGGTGATCGTGGCGGCGATCAAATCCAACGGCGACGCGGCCCCGGCCGAGCTGCGGCTGGTGCGGGCCCTGCTGCGCGCCTCGCGGCTTTCGCCGCGTGCGGCGGCCCAGATGGACGAGATGATTTCGCGCGGCATCAAGCTCGACGACATCCGCTTCCCCGACATGCCCTGGATCGTGCGGCGCTACTTCCTCGAGCTGGTGCTGATCACGATGATGGCCGACGGCCAGTTCACCGATCCGGAGCGCACGTTCGTCGAGAACATCGTGGAGCGGCTCGGGCTGTGGCGCGAGGAGCTGGAGCAGAGTTTCACCGCCGTGGAATCGTTCCTGGTGTCCGCGGAGCAGCAGTTGGGCTTTCTCAGGGAACGGCCGTCGCTGGCGAATCTGCGCGATCGGCTGGCAGAGCGCGCGGCCATCGCCCTGCGCAAGAACCTGGACCGGGTGGTCACGGAGATCAAGGAGACTCAGGAGCTCTCGCTGCTGCTGGTCAAGGCCACCCACGAGCCGCTTTCACCCCTGGAAAAGGCCAAGGTGCGGGCGCAACTGGTGGATGTGATCAAGACCATCCCGGCGCTGGCCATCTTCGCGTTGCCCGGCGGCGGGATCGCGCTGCCGCTGCTGATCAAGCTCCTGCCGTTCAACCTGCTGCCGAGCTCCTTCGAGGATTGAGCGGCGGCGTCCCCCCGAACCGGAGCGATCCGCCATGTCTCCCGAGCGGCCCAACCTCAGCGACCTGAGCCTGTTTCGCCTGCCCGATCTGACGGGTGAGGTGGTGCAGGACATCGTGCTGGTGCTCGTGCTGATCGCCGTCACGGCGATCGTCACGGCGATCGTGCAGCGCAAGCTGCACGAACGCGCGGCGCTGCGGCCGCCCACCGCGGGGACGCCCGCCGGCTCGCTGGCGGGCGAGCGCCGGCTGAGCAAGGACGGCAGCGCCATGCTGGACCGCATGGCCGCGCTCGCGGGCCGCAAGCGGTACGAGGTGGTGCAAGACGCGCTCATGTTCGAGACCACGGCCACCCGCATCGTCGACACGGGAGACGAGGCGGATCGCACCGCCCTGACCCAGGTGCGCCGTGCGTTTCACATCAACGCCATGAATCCGAATCTGCTGCTGGTCTCGACCCGGCAACTGCTGAAGGACATGCCCGTGCGGATCGTGGCCAACGTGGGCAGCGAAAAGCTCGACCTGTACTGCTCACTGCTCGATGTCAACGAGCAGTTCCTGCTGCTCGACCTGCCGCAGCAGGAGGATCTCCAGGCCCTGCTGATCCAGGCGCCAGCGGTGCGGCTGATCTTCTGGCGCGAAAGCGAGGGCGAGACTGCGTTCGATCTCACGCTCGAGCCCGTGCGCAGCGGCGAGATTCGCCTGTTCCGCAGCCGCCACGCCATGCGATCGGAGACGGCCACGCAACGCAAGGAGTTCCGGCTCTCCGTGGACATCCCGCTCTCCTACCGCTACATCACCCGCGAGCAGATTGCCCACAGCGAGGGCAAGGCCGAGCTCGACGACATGCGCCGCGGGGAGGGGCGCCTGATCGACCTGAGTTACAGCGGAGCGGCGTTCACGGCGGCCCGCCACCTGCCGGCGGATGGCTTCGCGCAGCTCTCCTTCGCCCTGAGCGAGGTGCCGGTGCGCGCCATGCTCGAAGTCATCTCCCTCGAGCAGCAGCCGGGCGGGAGCTGGCTGGTCCGCGGCCAGTTCCGGGGCGTGGCCAACGACCTGAAGCATCGCATCTACAGCTTCGTCTCCAGGGAGCAGGTGCGGCGCCTGCGCCTGAAGGAGACCATCCGGGTGGCGGCGGGCGAACGATCGGCACGCTGAGTCGCGGCGTCAGGGGCCGGTGGGCTGCGCCGCGGGGGCGGCAGCGGGCACCCCCGGGCCGTCAGAGGCCGCGATCGAGGAGGATGGTTTCCTCCCGGCGCGGGCCTGTCGAGACGATCCCGATCGGCACGCGGGTCAGCTCGGCGATGCGGTCCAGGTAGGCGATCGCCGCCTGGGGCAGCTTGGCGTATTCCGTGATGCCGCGGATCGAGCGCCGCCAGCCGGGCCATTCCTCGTAGACGGGCGTGATGCCCCCCGCCGTGCCGATCCAGTGGGGCATCGACTCGTGGGTGTGCCCCTCCCGGTCGCGGTAGGCCACCGCGATCTTGAGGGTATCGAGCTCGTCCAGCACGTCCAGCTTCATCATGGCCAGCCCCGTCATCCCGCTCAGGCGCACGGCTTCCCGCACGACCACCGCATCGAACCAGCCGCAGCGGCGGACGCGGCCGGTGGTCGCGCCCACCTCCTGGCCCCTGGCCTGCAAGTGCCGGCCGATGGGGTCGTCGCGCAGCTCCGTGGGGAAGGGGCCTTCGCCCACCCGGGTGGTGTAGGCCTTGGTGATGCCGATGACGCGGGCGATCTTGGTGGGGCCCACCCCGCAGCCGGTGCAGGCGCCGCCGGCCGTCGTGTTCGAGGAGGTGACGAATGGGTAGGTGCCGTGATCCACGTCGAGGTGCGTCCCCTGCGCGCCCTCGAACAGCACCGTCTTGCCCGCATCCAGCGCGTCGTTGAGCGCGGCCGAGCTGTCGCACAGGTGGGGCTGCACCTGCTCGCACAGTGCCGCATACTGGTCGAGGATCTGGTTCAGGTCGAACAGCGGCGCGTCGGAGCGGAAGTGGGAGCGCAGCAGGACGTTCTTCTCCTCGAGGATCGAGCCCAGCCGCTCGCGCAGCGCCCGCGCGTTGCCGGCGCGGAATTCGCAGAAGCGCAGGCCCTCGCGCCCCATCTTGTCCTCGTAGGCCGGGCCGATGCCGCGCCCGGTCGTGCCGATCTTGCCCGCGCCCTTGAGGTTCTCGCGCAGCTTATCGAACGCCTTGTGGTAGGGCATGATGAGGTTCGCCTCGTCGCTGACCTTGAGGTTCTCGCCCACGTACACGCCCTGCCTGCGCAACTCGGCGATCTCGTCGAGCAGCGCCTGGGGGTCCACCACCACGCCGTTGCCGAGCACGGTCAGCTTGCCCTTCCAGAAGATGCCCGAGGGGATCAGGTGCAGGATGAACTGCTTGTCCTCGAACATCACCGTGTGGCCGGCGTTGTTGCCGCCCTGATAGCGGGCGACCACGTCCACCCGCTCCGAGAGCAGATCCACCACCTTCCCTTTTCCCTCGTCGCCCCATTGGGAGCCCACCACCACGATTCCCGGCATGGTCCACGTCATCTCAGGGAGGAGGCCGGCCGACCCCCCGACACGCAACCGCGTGCCATCCGCCGGGCCGACCATGCCCCGGCGCCACACGGCGAGCCCCGGCTCGCCGCGAATCGGGGTTGGGACACAGAGGGGGGAGCGTCCGCCAAGCGTTCCAAGCGCCGCGGTACGCTATAGGATTCGAGCGACGAAAGTCAAACCAAGCTGCCCCTGAGCGCTCCTCACTTTTTTCCGCAGCAAACTTCGGAAAACCGCACCCGTTTCCTGACCGTGAACGGTGCGGGCACCCTGGCCGGCCCGCAAACGCCCTGGGGCGTGCGGGCGGCTTGCCTGGGCACCTCACCCCCTCCCCTATACAACATTTTGGAGAGGGGCGACGGGTCCGAGCGCTGGCAAACCGCGTCGGAAGTCCGCAGCGGTCCCCCCCTCCCCAAGTAGTGGAGAGGGGGCCGGGGGGGTGAGGTCGCGTCGTCCGACGCGAAACATACCCTTGCCAAAGCTCCGCCGCCGCTGCTCTCCTCTGCCGCCGCGACCGGTCGTGCGGAAAAGTGAGGAGCGCTCAGGGCTGCCGCGCCTCAAACCCCAAGTAATTCCATTTCCCCTTCAATCGTGAAAGAAAACTCCGCGTCCCTGAGGAGCGCGAAGCG